>NC_014148.1:5145000-5423075 GCF_000092105.1 Planctopirus limnophila DSM 3776
TATCTGCCGGGCTCCCGATTGAGCCAGCGCCAGTTCGACTTCCGGTGAAAGGAGATACTCGATGAGTTGGATGGCTTCCGGCCTCGGCTGATTTCCCGCGAGTCGGTTCTTGGCAATCAATGCCGCGGTATTCGGGATGAGTATTGGTCGATTTCCATAAAGAAGCGGAAACATGGAAACAGCCGCCCCTTCGTCAATCGCCGAGAACGCATCATCGGTATCGGTCCAACCCAATGCCGCTGCATTTTTAGCGACGAGGTTTTTGACTGCACCATTTCCGGCCACCACTCGCAAATGCCGCTGACTCACGGCCTCCCGCAGGGACTTCTGAACCGTCTCCAAGCCCTCTTCCTGAATCATCAGGCTCACTTGAGTCAACGTTGTCCCGTACAGTGGCCGGGCAATGGCAACACGCGAAAGATCCTCCTGCTTCTCGAAATACTCGGCAAACAACTCGGCCGGTGCTCGGTCAGGCTGTTCTTTTATCAACTGTGCGGCGAATTCATCCGTCGCAATCCAGACACGCGCCCGCGCGGCAAAACCCGTCCAGCGGCCCAGAGCATCACGATCTCCAGGCGATCGAGCTTTCCAGCCAGGCCCCTGATATGCGATCAGCCGGTCTTTCTCGGCGAGTGCGACCATGCCTAAAAGCTCGTTGTTCCAGAAGAGGTCGCATTCTGTCGTGGCACCTTCACTGATCAATTGATCGACGAGACCCAGGGATTTCGTGGCCTCTGTGTCATATCGCACAACCACCGGGATTCCCGTCTTTTCCGTGAACCGGCGGAGAATCGGCTCGGCATAGACGGCATCATGCGCACAGAACACAACGAGTGATGTCGCAGCTGGTTGCTGGATCCAGCTCCAGAAGATGAAGAGCCCCAGAGCACCGACCATCGCCAGAGGCCACCACAGTCGAGCGGAATTTTCACGATGATTTGATCCGCTCAACCTGAGTGCCTCGTGTTCAAGTTCCAAAACGTCGTTCTGCCAGCTGGATTCAACAGTTTATCGCTGCGAGCCTTGTGTCTCCACGCTCTGTGATCAGTAAGAAGCTGACATCACGGGAATCGTTCGGCAATTTCGCTTTCGCTCAGCTTCAATTTCCCTGTTGTACCACACTCTGAGACTGCTGCTCTGGAAGATGATCCAATGCCAGTTCATAACACGCCGCCATTTCGGCATTGCGCAGATAAAGTTTGGAACCAATGACCACGGGATGATTCCAGGTCTTGCCTTCGATGGCGGGGAACCGGGCCAGCTCAACAGGCTTCGCAGGATCAGCCTTCAATAACACCACTTCGCCTGTTTCACTGGTGACCAGGAGTTGACCCGCATCGGGCAGCAGCAAAACCTGGCCATTCCCGTAGCGACCCCGCTTCCACGCACGTTTGCCGGTTTCTAACGAAACACAGGAAAAGATGTTGCCATCAAAGCCATAGAGGTAGTTCTGATATTCAACGAAGTCATTGAAATCCGGCTTCAAATCGCGAGAAGTCCAGTCTTCAGTCACTTCCCACTGATCACCCTTTTGGCGTGCTGTCACCTTGCGAGTTCCCAACCCTAAGCTCGTGGCTATGAACGCCGAGTTTCCTACCACCAGTGGCTGCAAGGCCCGATAATTGTCGCCAGCCCAGCGATGTTCCCAGATTGTGTGACCATCTGTGACATCCAGAAATTGCAGACCGGCATTCGTACTCATGAGCAACCCGCTCACACCATCAAATGACGCCAGTTGAGCTGAACTGTAGCTGTGATCTCCCGAAGGGACTGACCACGCCAGTTCGCCATCAGCCGCCCGATATGCCAGCACACCTTTATTTTCCGCGCCACCGGCATGCACAATCACCAATCCCTGCACCACTAATGGTGATGAGGCAAAACCCCACATGGGTGGTTTTCTCCCGGCATCCACCTGGAGATCGCGCGTCCAGCGCTTGGCTCCCGTGACTGGGTCCATTGCCAGGAGCACTCCATTGGCTCCGAGGGCAAAGAGACCTTCATCGGCAATGGTGGGCGTTGCCCGCGGACCGGCTCCCGCCACAGCTTCCCAGAAGCGGCTGGGATATGTTGTGGCCCAGATCGTCTCACCGGTGGTCGTATTCAAGCAGACCACAGCTTCGTCTTCGCCGCGCTGTTCCTGAGTGAAGAGCCGATTTCCTGCGACAGAAAATGATGACCAACCGGGGCCAATCGGTTTCTTCCAGAGCGATTTCGGAGGTGTCTCCTCCCAGTTCGACTTCAGGACAATCCCCGGTTGACGTCCATCACGAGCCGCCCCTCGAAACGCCGGCCAAGCGGCATCTGCCAGCAGAATCTTCTCCGATGGAGCAGGGCTGGGAGTCTCAGCAGCCTGACTGGCGACTGTTTGCAGATACCGCTCTTCAGCAGTCGGGATCCACCGCCAGGAGAGTTCGGGTTGAAAGGTTCCGTCCACCCCAGCCGATTGCAACGAATCCCAGTATCCTAAGGTGAGAGCCACTGCTCCCAGTGCCACTGGCAATCGCCATTTCGGCTGAGCTGCCAGAAGACATAAACTCACAGCAAAAGCGCCCACGCCATAAGGCACGACATACATGATGGCATTCATGTTGGCCAAACTCGGATGCAGAAGCGTGATGGAAATTCCGATCAAGGCGATGGTGAGCAGGGCACCCAGCAGCCGTTCGCGAATCGTGGAGCGACTGAATGTGACCCACCACAGCAGAATCAACACACCTGCGACGGCAGGGCCCAGAAAACTCGCAAAAATTACAGGTAAAGAGGGTGCCTCCACCACGGCAGGTATCATGCGGAGTAGAAACATCAGCACCACGAGGAATGCCGCCGGCCACCAGCGTAATGTGCTCGGCTGAACCGCAGGAGTCGATGCCCCTTCCGGATGGCTTGCCGGTTCCGAAGGACTGGTTGATGAAGTCGTCGTCATATTCGTAGTCCTAAAAGTTACATTTCTTGTGACGAAGAATGTCGTTTCAAAGTCGTTTGTGTCAGCTGTCCTGCTCGCGATCAGCGTGTGGTTTTGCCTTTTCGTGAACCCGATACGGCTTTGGTCTTTTCAACCAGCCGAATGGTTTGGGAGTGTTTTTTGGCAGCCGCTGGTTGGCGTTCTTCCTCCGAGGGGCAGCAGATTCCCAGTTTGATCATGCGATTGACAACCATCTGCGAGAATTCTGCCACGCTGGTGCGTCCCAGATTCCGGCGGAAGACCGCTTCGGCCTCAGCAATCACCTCTCGCAACACAGCTTCAATATGTTCTCCGACCAAGCATTCATCCCGCTCGACTTCGCGTGGAAAACTGATCAGCGATGTGCCAGATTCCACCACGGCATCAAAGACTTCTCCCAGATGAATCGCACTGGCGGGCCGGGCCAAACGCGAGCCACCGCTCGCCCCGCGACGAGTTTCAATCAACCCCGCTTTCTGCAACTGGGTCAGCAACCGGCGGACAACCACCGAATGGGTATTGATACTTCGCCCCAACTCATCCGAAGAGACCCACTCCACACCTTGCTCACCCTGCCAGGCCAGATACCCCAGCACATGAGCCGCAACAGTAAACCGCGTATCCATCAAATCAGCACCGCTTCAGCACAAATGTAATTCCCTCAGATACAATATAGAGCTTCTCTCGTCTGTGTCAAGACAAGACCAGTCGGGAACACGAGGATGTCTGCGATCTTTCCGGCAGTTGGAAGTGGGAAGTTGGAAGTGGGAAGAAGAGTGGAGAAGGGTGAAACTGGTGGGTACTTTTTGAGGAGGGTGTCAGTGATTGATTCATCGGAGCACTGCTGGAGAGCCAGAAGTGGCACTCGCTTTGGGGACTACGACATGAACATGCTTTGGCGAATTGTATCCGCAATAGGGTTTTCTCTGTTTGCCATATGCGTGATCGGGATTTCTTTCTGCATCAGTAAGGATATTTATTCATCTGGAGATCTCAATGCGTATCTTGCAATGAGAAAAGATGCCTCGCCTTTGAAGCTGGCTTTGGATCAGGGAATTCTGCGTCAAGGCTCGTCAATCGAGGAGTTGCTTGCCGTTGCCACTCCGCGATCACGGCAAGAGTTCGGCCGCTGCGTGATTTACTACAACTTCGACAGCGATCTCGGTAAGGACCGCGCTTCGGTCTGGATGGTGGATGGAAAAATGACAGCAGCCTACTCTAACAATTGGAAATTTTTTGACTCGACACCTCCGGAAATAAAGACTTCGATCTCGCGAATTGGTCGCGGGAGAATTCGCGTGGGCTACTTTCCTCACGAGATTCAGGAGCTTCGAGAGATCGAAGAAGCGGAAATGGCCAAGTTGAAGGGGCAGGTGATGAAAGATGCCGTTCCACCCAAGTGACCACTGAGGCAAAGTGACCAGCGAGATGATTTTGAAAGGCAAGTTTCCTTAAACGTGGAGTGAACCAACAACTTCGTGAAGATGTCCAACGACTGCCGGATTGTCGAGCAGCGACAATCTGTGCCGTGCGATTCATAGATAAACAGTGGATAAACTCGTGATGTGGGAGTCAGCCAACTATACAATCGAGGTTTCACAAGTCCCTTCGCCTTCCAGCCAAGTGGTTGGGGTGGAACTCGAAGAAACTGTGTATCGCAAGGTATGCCGGATCGATCATGGTGAGCCTGGATTTTGTGTCATTCACTTGGGATCCGACATCGAATCGCAAGCACTGAGAGGTTTTCAAGTCATCCTCAAGAATCAGTTGGCCAGAATTCATCGGGAGCGTGTCGCAAAAGACTTTGTGTGTTGGTCGGCTGGCCGCTTCGATCAGCAGGAATCGACGAAATTGCATCGCGACGGCGGGCCAAATGAGAGCCTGTTGGTGCTTGGCTATGAACCAAGTGAAGTCCGGTCGCAACTGGCCATGGCCGACTTCTCCAAATGTGCCGTCGACCTGGGGATAACTCCCGCCGAAGTGCTGGAGCGATTCAACCCGATGTTCATGCCGGGTGAAGAAAAACTCTCGCCTTACACAACAGCCCTCACATCGTTCGATCCCGCCAGACCGCAGATCGTGGTGATCAACAACAGCGTTGCGGCTCTCGGGAGCGGAAGTTTGCAAGGGGTGCTTCACACCGCCACCATCCCGTCGCCGCTGCCGCATCACCGCCGGGTGATCAACTCGATGATGCTGGCGTCGGTGCCACTTGGAACTGCTCCACAGGTTTCCGAAGAGGCGTTGCGGGATTTCGTGACCACACAGGATGTCAAACGGCGTTACTGATTACCCTATACCCTGCGTATACAGGATTCTGAATGCTGGTGGGCTTACTCAGAAGGTCTTGAATCTGTAGCAGGCTTCCCCACCTTGAGGATTCAACGCTAGAAGCCCACGTCCTTTCGCAGAGCCTTCAGGGGCGTGCCACACGAGGGAAATGTGCGTTTCACTCTGGTTCAGGGGGTGGTGAGCTGGCGCCTGTTGATTGACACCTCATGGCTTCGACGGAAGCACGTGCAAAATCGCCAGGCTCGATCCTGGAGCATGTGTGAAAGTGAGGTCGGAGCACTGCTGGCGAGCCAGCAGTGGCACACGATGAAGAAGGGTAAGAACGGAAGCTTTACACCTGTGGTGCAAAGCCGGGGGCGTAGTGGGGTCGGGTCCAAAGATTGTTGATGTCAGGTGTGGAGTTCCAGAGGGCGTCGGCACGACTCAAGGAACTGGTTGACGAGTTGACGAAAGGACTGGATTCGTCGGCTGGCTGTGCTGAAGGAGGAGTGATTTTTCGCGCATGCAGGGTTTGACCTGTTCGCCAGGAGATGTTTCCCAGGTGGCAGAGCATGGTGCTTTTCTGGCCTTCTTCAATCTCGGCCTGGAGAGGTTGGTTGCCGCGAATCGCTTCAATGAAATTCTCGAAGTGAATCAGATCGCCACCAGTCCCCGTGTTTTTCGCGATCTCGGCACCATCCATATCGAACGCGCGATAGCCTGAGCCTTCGATCGAGAGGGAACCCTGCTCGCCATAGAACTCAACAAAGGGGAGCTTATCGGGCCTGCGTGCATGAGAACTGCTCCCTTCCCAGAGAATGCCATGTGTCCCGTAATCAAAGAGGCAGCCGCCGGTATCGGGGGATTCTTGCGTTTTTCCCAGATGGTAATGCCCACCCAGATAGCTGACGGCCTGCAGTTGATCTCGTTCACCTTGCTTTCCACCTAACCCCCAGCGAGCCAGATCGAGAGCATGAATGCCGTTGTTTCCCAGTTCGCCGTTGCCGTAATCCCAGAACCAGTGCCACTGGTAATGCACGAGGTTCTCGACGTAATCCCGGCGAGGGACAGGCCCTTGCCAGAGATCAAAATTCAACCCGGCAGGAATGGCGGCTGGAGATTGCGGGCCCACCGGCTTTCTCAAATTGTTGTACCAGCAGCGGGCATAAGTGAGTCGGCCAATGATCCCCTCATGCAGCTTGCTGATCGCTTCCTGAATGGCGGGCCAACTGCGCCTCTGGTTGCCCATTTGAACGTGGCGTTGGTGTTTGCGGGCCGCTGCGACCATCCAGATCGCTTCCTGGGGATCGTGACTCCCCGGCTTTTCGACATAAACATGTTTGCCGGCGGCACAAGCGAGAATGGTGGCCGGGGCCTGCCAGAAGTTGGGAGCCGCAATGACGAGTGCATCGACGGTCCGATCATCGAGAATGCGGCGAAAATCGTCGGTCGTCTGAGGGAGAACTGCTGTGGCGGAGGCCTGGGCCTGTTTGGCAGCGATGGCTTTGAGACCACTATTGAGCCGTTTTTCATCGACATCGCAAATCCATGCCAGTTCGACGCCGGGAGTCGCCAGAGCCGACTGCACATGAGCCATCCCTCGTCCCAGCCCCATGACACCAATACGAACGCGGTCTGATGATTTCGGGTTGGTTTGGCCGGTGGCAGTTGCGGATTGAGCCGGGGGTTTCTCCTGAGCACTGGTCGGGTGGGTGATGCTATTGGCAGCGAGCAGGCCCAGCGAGGTTGTGGCGAGAAAATCTCGACGATCCAGAGGAGAGGATGGAGTATTCATAGAAGGTTCTCGTGGCAGATGATTTGCCGGATCAATGGGGAAGGCTGGCGAGTTTGCTTATGTCGGTGGAATTGAAGTTATTGTCAAAGTGGCGGAGAAATCGCGCAGATTCAAGCTGATTTTTGCGTTTCCTGGTGGTGTCGAAAAACTCGGGGGCACTCCTGGCGTGGCAATTCACACGAAATCTTCATCAGAAGATGGTCTTCTTTGGTGGCAGCTTGTCCGCATTCCGCGCTAAGATATGGCGTCGGATGGGAAATGATTTTTTCTTGACCAGCAGATAGGAACCACGGGTGGCTGATCTACATGCACTTGTTGCCAGGCTGGAGCAGAATATCGGTCTGGCACTTCTGGGTAAGCCCGAGCCTGTCCGTCAATCGCTGGTGGCATTGCTTGCTGAAGGGCATCTTCTGGTAGAAGATGCGCCAGGCGTGGGTAAGACTTCGCTGGCGAAAGCGATATCGAAAAGCCTCGATTGCCACTTTACCCGCCTGCAGTTCACGCCCGATATGCTTCCCAGCGATATTCTCGGGTCGAGTGTCTATCTGCCGAACCTGGGAAACTTTGAGTTTCGTAAAGGACCGATCTTTACCAACGTTCTGCTGGCCGACGAAATCAATCGCACGACTCCGCGCACGCAAAGTGCCCTGCTGGAGGCGATGAGCGAAGGACAGGTCTCGATCGAAGGGACGACTTACGCTCTGGAGGCGCCGTTCTTTGTACTGGCCACACAAAATCCGTTCGAGTTCGAAGGGACGTATCCGCTGCCTGAGAACCAACTCGACCGCTTCATGATCTGCATAGAGATCGGTTACCCCGCTCGCGAAGTCGAGAAAGAGGTGCTGGTTAATCATAGGAGTGGTCAACCGGTCGATCGCATTGGGCCTGTTATCAGCGGTGACGAGTTACGGCAGCTGCAACTGGCCACACGCGAAGTCAAAGTGGATGACTCGATCAACGACTACATTCTCGATCTGGTGACGGCCACGCGGACTCATGAAGAACTGCAATTAGGTGTCAGTACGCGCGGGGCGATTACGCTGTACAGGGCAGTGCAGAGTCAGGCCTTTTTGAGTGGGCGTGATTACGCCATCCCCGATGATGTGAAGGCCCTCGCAGGGCCAGTGCTGGCCCATCGTATTGTGCTCAAGGGCGTGATGCGGGAAGGCCAGAGAGAGCGTTCCAAAGCGGTAATCCGTCAGATTCTCAACAAGACCGCCACACCGTCGTAAGCGATGATTACCTGCAATTCCTCATCTTTGCGGATCAGCGGCAGGAAGGTTTTGCTTTTCTGCGAGTGACTCGATAGCTCTTGGAACGTGGCCAACTGTGCCAGCGAACGATACAGGCAAGTGCGAACAGGCATGGCCATCTCGATCGCTCAGGCGTTGAGCAGCTTCCTAGCAGAAAGGGTCATCATGAAGTGTGTCGTTCAAATCCTGCTGTTGTCGTGTCTGGTGCTCAATGTGGGCTTACCTGCGGTTTATGGCCAGTCGAAGCCGACTCGCGAAGAGAAGGTGCGGGCTGATAAAGCGAAGGTCGAATCGGAAGGTTTCTGGATTTACAACGACCTCGCGCGAGGATTGGAACAGGCCAAAAAGACAGGCAAGCCACTGGTGGTTGTGCTCCGCTGCATTCCTTGTGAAGAATGTGTCAAACTCGACGACGACCTTATGGAAAAAGATCCGATCGTCCGGCCACTGCTCGATCAATTCGTCTGCGTGCGCATTGTGGGAACGAACGGACTGGATCTTTCGCTGTTTCAGTTCGATACAGATCAATCGTTTGCCGTATTTTTTCTGAATGCAGATCAAACCATCTACGGACGGTTTGGCACCCGCTCGCATCGCACAGAATGGGTAGGTGATGTTTCACTCAAGGGGCTCGCCAAAGCACTGCAGAAAACATTAAGCCTGCATGCTGATTTTAAGAATGTGAAGTCGTCGTTGGCTGCCAAGCGTGGGGCCACTCCCGAGTTTGCCACACCGGAACAGTTTCCTGCCCTGAAAACTCAGTATGGCCCCAAGCTGGATTACTCGGGGAATGTGGTCAAAAGCTGTATTCATTGCCACCAGATTGGCGATGCCAGGCGGACTCTGCAGCGATCGCGATCCGAGCCATTCCCTGAGGAGTTGATTTTTCCCTATCCGCATCCGGCATCGATCGGTTTGATTCTTGATCCTCATGAATGTGCCACCATCAAGGAGGTGGTCGCTGGTTCGTGGGGACAGAAGGCGGGCTTGCAGGCTGGTGATCAGTTGCAAACGATGAATGGGCAGCCACTGCTTTCGATGGCTGATGTGCAATGGGTGCTGCATCAGACTGACACTGCCGGGGGGACCATCTCTTTGGAAATACTCCGCAATGGATCAGTAAAGAAGGTCTCATTGATGTTGCCCGCCGGCTGGCGACAATCTGGGGATCTCACCTGGCGAAGTTCCACATGGGGATTGCGGCGGATGACGACCGGCGGGATGGTGCTTGAAGAACTGACGAGTGCCGAGCGACAAGAACTGCAACTTGAAGATGGGAAAATGGCCTTGCGTGCCAAATATGTTGGCCAATATGGGCCGCATGCAGCCGCCAAGTCCGCAGGTTTTGAAAAAGGGGATGTGATCGTCGCTTACGACAACCAGACCAACCTTCTTCGAGAAGCTGATCTGATTGCGTATGGACTCAAAGAGACCAGGCCACGGCAAGTGATTCCAGTGCAGGTCAAGCGAGGTGGACGAACCCTCACACTGCGTCTCCCCATGCAGGAATAGAAAACAAAGCAGATTGCCAGTCGAGGTGAAGTCTGTCATCTCGACTGGCAGCGCTGGTTAATGTGTTGTTGGCGGCTATACGCTGGTCACTCGCAGGTAGACCTTGATGGCCTCTTTGTCTTCGACGAGACGGCGGATCAGTTCAGCATAGTTTTCCAGCCCATCGACCCGGGTGGTGAGCAGCTTTTCGGTCACGCCCGGGAAAGCCAGTTCCCCATGAGCCAGTGCCTGGATGCCCAACTCGAAATGGCGGCGGTTGCCATTGACGGAGCCCACGAGGAGTTTGTTTCCCAAGACCCATTCGAGGTTGATTTTGTCGGAAGGGACGGTGGCTGTCCCTTGCCCGCCAGTAATGCTCGTCCACACGAGAGCACCGTTGTGAGATAAGACTTCCATCGCCTGGAAGGCAAGTTGACTCGATCCCGTGGCTTCGACAATCAACTGAGGCTTACCGGTTTGCTTGACCAGTTGATCGAGTGGCGTTTCGGCAGTGCTGACATAGGTGGCACCGTAGGCTTCGGCGATTTCGGCTTTTTTGTTACCAGCTTTTTTGGAGCGGGCCACCGTATAAACTTCGAGACCTTTGAGGCGTAACATCATGGTGGAAAGCAGGCCAATCTGGCCGGAACCCATCACGTAGGCGACTTCCGGCTTCCAGACCTGCAGGCGCTGCTGTGCCAGATAAGCCTGTTCGATCGCTTTGGCGCAGACACTGGCCGGTTCACTGAGAACACCCAGGTGTTTGAGTTGTTTGGGAACTTTGACCATGAATTCACAGTCATCGACCCAGCGCTCGGTGAGAAAGCCATGCCTGAGGTTGATGCCGCGTTCGTAATAGGTTTCTTCGCTGGTGATATCGTTGCGGCCAATCTGGTCGTAGATCGAGCCACCGGGCCTGCGAACTGTACAGGAGACATAATCGCCCGGCTGCAGATCTTTCACGTTTGGGCCGACCGCCTCGACGATGCCAAAGCTTTCATGGCCCAGCACCAGATAGTCGAATCCAGTGGGGGCATTGCCATAGAGGGCTTCGTTGATTTCGCGATCGGTCGCATCGACACCAATTTCCAGCGACCTGACCAGAACTCCCCGGCCACCGGGAATCGAATCGAGTTGCGGGGGTTCGATCTCCCGCAGATGAATGCTGTGAGGTTTGCCAGGGTAAACAGCGACCGCTTTCATGAGCGAAGAACTTTCTAGCCGAAGTGGGTGGATTGAGCCACATTTTGTTGATGTCAGGTTTATCCTGAGGAAACTGGCCGCACAATTCAGCAGATTACCTGTTGAAGCATGATTCGAACAATCGAACTCCTGGTTTCGCTCAAGGTTTCAATAGGGCAGGTTTGGTGACGAGACACTTTCCGTGCTGGATGAATTTCTCTGTTTGCGAGTTGAACTATCATAAAGTGACTGGTGCAGAATCTGAAATAGAAGGGGGATGGCGAGACTGGTGCAGTGATTTGAAACCCTTTGCCGCTTGACACTTGGGTCCATCAAGAGAACAATCGCCGCGCAATCATCCTTGATCTGCTGGAATGCGTTGACCATGAGTGAGTCGATGGATCTTCACAGCAGGCAAGTCCTATTGTCTGAGGCTGATAAGATCAGTCGATTTGAATCATCTGGTAGAACTCAGGAAGAGAAGGCGTTTTGACATGAGTGGTCCAATTATTCGCAGCGGTGCCAGCCCGAAGTTTTCCGAGAACTATGACCGTATTTTTGGTGGTGCCAAGAAGCCTGCCACTAAGAAAGCTGCTGCCAAGCCAGTGGCTGAAGCAAAACCTATTGCCGCCAAGGCTGTCAAAAAGGCTGCTGTCAAAGCCGCGGCAAAGAAGGCTGCCCCCAAGAAAGCTGTGAAAAAAGCGACGAAGAAGGCCGCGAAGTAATACGAATTGCCACTTGAAATCGCGCGTTGTGGCTCACAAAAACATGCTTGCCCAAAGCTGCAATCATGGCACAAAGAGCCACGACGCGATTAATCGCGTGCAGCAGATCAGTAAGCCTTGTTGTAAGTGGTTGCCGGAGGTTTCCCTTGGCTTTTGAACCGGCAAATCGCATAGCGAGCTCTGATGCTGAAATCGCAATCATCATGACTTCATCGTGGAAAACCTGGGTGGTGGGCTGGCTGGGATTAGTCCTTGCGAGTCTGATACTGGCCCCGATACCTGCGGTGAATGAAACGCATTACCTGGGCAAAGCTCGACACTTTGCGAATCCCGCCTGGTGCGAGAACGATTTCTTCCTGAATTCTCCCAGCGTGCACGTTGTGTTTTTTGCAAGCACCGGCTGGCTGCCGCCATTTTTCGGCATGACAGCCACTGCCCTACTGGTGCGAGCTGCAGGCCTTTTGGTGCTGGCTTATGGAACTTATCGCCTGAGTCAGGTGCTGGGGTTGTCTGGTGGCAGTTATCTTGCCGGGCTGTGGTTATGGCCGGTCCTGGTGGCGACGATCAATGTCTCTGGCGAGTGGATCGTTGGTGGAGCCGAGTCCAAAGTTTTTGCCTACGGTTTTTTGTTCTGGGCCATGGCCTTCCTGAGTGATAATGAGCCGTTCCTGACGAAAGTATGGGCCAGTTCATCGTTGCTGGCGTGGTCCGTGGCGTGGCATCCGATTGTCGGATTGTGGGGGGCACTGATCATTCTCGGCAGCCTGATACTGCTATCGATGTTGAACAAAGATCGACTGTTTCGAAGTGCAGCTCTTGGGACGAGTGCCGGAACACGATCAAGTGGTCTGCTGGCAAACCTGTTGCTATTGGCCGGCTGGCTGGCCGCCTTATGGTCGATAGCAGCGGCTCTGCAGGTCAGCCTGATGAGTGGAGCCGATGAAACCGTTCGGTTTCAGGCCAACTATCTGCAGGTGTACTATCGTCTGGCCCATCATCTCGACCCGATGGCTATACCCACAACCGCATGGCTGCGCGGGATCTCGGCAGCGGGATTAACTTTTGCTGCCTGGGTGGTGCTAACTCACAGTGTGTTCTTGAAGAGTGCTTCATTCACCCGGCGCAGGGCGTGGCAACTGCTGGGGTGGTCGGCTCTCCTGGCGATTTTACTTTCCATCGCTGGATTTCTCATCGGCTTTGGCCCGCGTCCGGCTGAGAAAATGGCGGGTTATGCCTGGCGCATGCTGCTCCTGAAGTTCTACTTCTTCCGTATGGCCGATGTGCTCGTCCCCTTGCTGCTATCGTTTTCACTCGGCCAGTTGTCGATGATGGCTGTATGTCGAAAGAAGCGACGAGAAAATGTGACTCCCTGGCCGTTGAACAGATTCGCATTAGTGGTACCGGCCATGATGCTGGCTGTACTGATGAGTTTTGCTGTCAGCAGGCATGGTTCCTGGGAGGCGATCTCAGTGGCCATCAAGCAGCACCATGATTGGAAAGCCACCTGTGATTGGATTTTCCAGAACACGCCTCGAAAGACTTTGTGCTTCGCACCGACGGGGCACACTTCACTCAAGTGGTATGCCGAGCGGCCGGAATATGTTTCATTCAAGGATTGCCCGCAAGATGCGGCTGGAATTGTCGAATGGAACAACCGCCTGCTGATCATTACCAACTGGCTGCAGACACAATGGGGCAATGGTTCAGATGCGAAACCAGCTTTGATCACCAAAGCGGGATTGAAAGATCTGCACGAACAGACGGGTTTGCAGCTGTTGATTACCGATCGACTCGGGCCGTTTGAATCAGAGCCCGTCTACCAGAATGACTCTTACCGCATTTATGAACTTCCTTGAGCGGGTCACGCTGAGGATTTGCTGTAAGTTTTTTTGTTACCGGCAGTAATTCCTCGCATCCAACCAAGTTGAATTCTCTCAGCAGGACTCGTCGGTTCGCTGATGACAATGCCTGAAATGCGAAGCGTCTGTACTTCAACAGCATGAGGATTCGTCGGAATCAATTGGGATTTTCGCGATGCCACCACTCCCTCCATTCGAAGTGATTCAAGACAAGATTGTCTATCTGATTCTGCCAGCACTTCTGGGAGGTTTCCTGATCCCGCTGGCGAGCATTAGGTGGCCAAGGCTTGCCAGAGCCGCTCTGCCTGTTGGCATTTTGACTGGTTTCGCGTTACCCAACCTTTTTGAACAACGGCTGAACTGGTGGTTGGATCAATCGGGTCAGTGGTTATTGTTCGAGCACAGTTGGTACAGCCTGTTCCCGGCCACCGCTCTGTGTCTCATTGTGGGGGCATTGACCACATTCTTTGCGGAAAGGTCTTCCGCCAGAGCGATCATGGGCAGGGTGGCATTGGGCTTGAATGTTGCCGCAATGGTGTTTGCGGGCTGGTGGCTCGCACCAGGCGATTTGAAGTGGAATCAAACGCTGATTCCACAGCCAGTCGCAGCTGGCATTCTGGGTATCACCATGATTGCTATCGCTTGTTTACTGACGATGGTCTGGCAAGCAGCTGCCGGATCAAAGGCGTGGATATGGCTGGCGTTCCTGTGGGGGCTGGCCAGTGTCACAGTGATGATTCACGCGCATTCGCTGGTCTTTACCGATCTTGCGATTGCCATGAGCTGTGGCTTGTTTGCTGCGGGGATTGTTCCGGCATTCCAGGTAAAAAAATCGAGCGAGAATTGCGACCTGGGTGGAGAGGCTCACGGATCGTTCCGTGAGAAAGTTTTCGCCTTAGGGTCTTCGATCGGTTGCTGGACGGGGCCTGCTGTGTTTTTTCCTGCGTTAACGCTGGGGGCTGCAACCAACACCTACAGTGAACTACCACTACTGACATTCTTTGCTGCGGGCATCATGCCTTTGAGTTTGGCGATCTTTCTCATCCCGGCCCTTTGGCCAAAATGTCCTCACCGCAGGCTGATCTATGTGACGATCGTGCTGGCACTGCCGGGGATATTGGCCATGATCCTCGCCGTCTCAAATGAGTCGATTGGTGTGGGATGATTGTGCCCAGCGGGTTGGTATGATGGGAAGACCATGACCGAGTCAGACCAGCCATTTCCTGATAAAGCTCCGGAGTCTTCTCCCGTTGAGCCTCATGTACCAATACCCGTGCCAGAGCAGGATCCGGGGAAGCGTCCTGCCCGAAGAGTGCGTTATGCGGGGACACATCCCCGAAAGTTCCACGAGAAATACAAGGAACTGGCGAGAGATCGCTATGCGGCAGATGTTGAGAAAATCCTGAAGAGTGGCAAGACTCCTGCAGGAACCCATCGGCCGATTATGGTCGATGAGATTTTGCAGGTTCTCGCTCCTCAAGCGGGTGAGCGGGGTATTGACTGCACCTTGGGCTTTGGTGGTCACGCACAGCAACTTTTAAGAGCAATCCAGCCGGATGGATGCCTGCTGGGAATTGATGCAGACCCCATTGAACTCCCGAAGACCGAAGCCAGATTACGGAGTGCTGGCTTTCCTGCCGAGACGCTGATGGTGCAGCGAACCAACTTTGCTGCTTTGCCAGGCTTGATCCCTGCTTTTTTGCCAGGTGGTGCTGATTTTTTGATGGCAGATCTGGGTTTATCTTCCATGCAGATTGACGATCCGGCACGGGGATTTACCTTCAAAGTCGATGCCCCGCTGGATATGCGGATGAATCCATCGCGAGGGCCCAGTGCTGCTGAGTTTCTCGCGAAGATCGATGAGAGAGGGTTGGCAAAGCTGCTGGAGGATGCTGCTGATGAACCGTGTGCCGAACCTTTGGCCAGAGGTCTGATCACGGCGCAGCAGATATCGGCATTTATTACGACGGGACAATTGGCCGAAGCTGTGCGCCGGGTGCTGGCGACAATTGGTTCACTTGATGAGGAAGACGTGTCCTCGACCATTCGTCGGGTGTTTCAAGCCATACGAATTGCTGTGAACGATGAGTTTTCCACGTTGGATATTCTGCTGAAATCGATCCCGCAATGTGTGAAGCCGGGTGGCCGGATTGCGATCCTGACGTTCCACTCGGGTGAAGACCGCCGGGTGAAGAAAGCGTTTCAGGCAGGCTTGGCGAGCGGAGTTTATCGGGAGATTTCGAGCGAAGTGATGCGAGCGACTCCTCAGGAGCGGCACGATAATCCCCGCTCGATCCCTGCAAAACTTCGCTGGGCCATCCGCTCCAGTTCCTGAACTGATGCGGGGCAATCACGTTTTCTTGCTCCGAGCCGCAAGCATGCCACACAGAAAAATTCAGGCAGGATCGTGATAAAGCTGCAGAACTGGCTCGAGATCGATGAGATACAACTGGCGACCATTTCCCTCATGAGGTGAATCGATGCAGGCGAGTCGTCCATTGGGGCTGCTGCGAGGATGATTGTCGCAACGCCATTCGCCCTTGTAAGCCGGCGGTGAATGAAAGTGTCCCAATGGATATCTCTGACCTGTTGGGACATGAAACAGGTAAGGATGCTGCATCCGTGCCTGATCGGGGTACGTATCATTTAGAATCCATGCCGTCGGTGCTGCTTCGAGACCGGTGAGATACGTGTTATGACCATTCACGGTCATCACGGCGGTGCCGACTGCTTCGACCTCTGCGGTGCGATCGCGCAGATCATAGAAGCCAAACGGCTTTCCTTGTGGCTTCGTCCAGGCGGTAATGGTTTCGGGATCGCGCCAGACAAAGTGAGAGGTTTCTCCCGAAGGATCGATCACGAACAGATCGCTGCCATCACGCCTGGCTGTGAGCATGCGAGTTCGAAACGCCACTCGCGAATTGACTGGTTTCCAGCGATGCAGGAATGTGAAGCGACTGCCATCCGGATTGATCAACAGATGGTTGAACCAGTGCTTGGCCCCCTGCATATCGGGGAGTGAAGGGCCGAGTGCCGCGACCTGAGCAATCGAAATAAGAAGTTCGGATGTTCCTGTCTGCAGGTTAATGTTCCAGATGCCGGAGGCTTGGGGTATCAACTCATCTTTGAAAGGGTCGGCCAGACCGGCATAGCCGTATCCTGGGCGAACATCATTCAGGCGGCGGAAGTCGGTCGTGATGGCCGACTTCCCATCGGGTGCCAGAGTATAAATAGCCGAATCGAGCAGTTGACTATCGCCTGTCGAGAGATCATAGATTCGCGATTGATAGTGGTGGGAACCGCGTTCATTCCAGATCACTTTGGAGTTCGAACCAGGGAGCCACTGCAGCATACATCCCTGCTGCCAGCACCAGGCGGTCGTCGCACCTAAGCGGACCCACTGATCGTTGTTGGACAGATCGACATAGCCAATCTCGATTTCGTCATCGGGCTTCGGGGAGCGATGCTCGAAGTTTGTTTTCATCCCCAGCACTTTGGTATTGGCGGGATCGAATTGCAGCTTGTCGTAATACCCAAACCAGTGGTGGCCCGGCGCACGTGTGATGGCACGAACAGGAGGGAGTTCTTCCGCCAGAGTGTCGCTGCACCAGCCTCTTCGATTCCATCCCGCGGTCAATAAGGTGAGTGCTGCCGACTGTTTGAGAAACTGGCGACGATGCAACATGATGGAGACTCTTCGTGGCTGTGGAGATTTCTCGAAGTGGAAGGTTCCTTATCGTCAGTTGGTGCCTTGGTAGAAATCAAGTCTTTGTTCAGTTCGATCACAAGCTCCCATCATCCGCAGAAATCGTTTCGAGAAGCAGTTCACGTCGCGATCCACTGATGATCGACCTGTTCAGCCCGGCAGTCGAACTTGAGTCGCAGGTGTCCTGCGGGATGCAGGTCATACCAGTCGACTTCCAACACTTGAGCGAGTAGCACACAAAAGTTTGGTCGGCCAGCGAGTAGTTCTTGCTCTGTCAGTTCTCGGCCTCGAAGTTCAGCCGGCAAGGTGCTGATAGGCCCGGGAAGTGGAGCACCGGGAGCCTCGGTCGAAAGATAGCTTTTGCGGCTGGAAGCAGGCGTTTTCGACCATTGGGAACTCGCCAGTTCGTCTTCTGTATGCAGAGAGATCTGGGACATGATGCGTAATTGAATCGCAGCGGCAGGGTCGTAGAACGTCCAGGATGCGTGAGGATTCCACTGCAACTGGTTGATCTTGGGAGATCGCCGATCGACATGGGCCACGAGTTGACGACTTTGGGGCATCACGTCTCTGAGGATCACAGTTCGAGCCGCTGGCCAGTGACCATCCAAAGTCGCCCCATCCAGTGTGGCCCCATCCAGTGTCGCCCCATCCAGTGTCGCCAGTACGGGTGTTCGCCACGGTGACTGTCGATTTTCGACGGCTGCCAGCAGTCGGATCCAGAGTTGATCCCACACCCAGGCATGGGACTCACGAACCTCTTGCATGTTCGGGATCTTCCTGTTCCTCGGCCACACAAATCGACGGAAAGAATTCAGTCTTATTCCCACATATCCTGCGACGTGCTGAGTTCACGGGCCAGGAAGGGTCGAAACGAGACTAAGGTGGCGAGTGCATCGTTTCCTTCGAGCCCGAATGAGCCGTAGAGGATTTCGAGAGCGTCGTTAACGCTGGCCAGCCTGACATCTTCGACAAGTTGCCGGGCATGATCGAAAAACCCTGCATCCTGATCGCATCGCGCCAGAAAATGTGAGGCAGCGAGTTCGGCCCGTTCCATAGGAAGAGCACTCATCAAGGCAAATGCCTCACCTGCTGCCAGAATATCCCGTGAGCGAATCTGCCTTAGAAACTGCCCCCAGGTCGATTCAAAGTCTGACGCCTGAAGATTGGAAAACTCTCGTTGATCTCGAAGAGAAGTTTGTTTCGGAGGGGTTGTCCCTGAAGGATTCGCGCTCTCCGGTAGATCATAATGCACCTCCAGAGACTTATAAGATGCGAAATCTTTGGAGGAAATCAGATCTTCCGAGCGAAATTCTTCGGCATCGAAATGAGGTGGCGGCTGAGGAATATTGTCGACCGGGAAATTCCCGATGATCTGATTAATCAAAACCAGTTTGGCGCCGTACTGCTCATACAGCAGATCAATTTCCCCGCGATAGGATTCGCCCAGAGCGTCATCGATGAGATCGTCGACAGAGTCGATGATTCGTTCGGACATACGATCTGCGAGACTCTCTCGAAGTTTATGCAGAATTTCCAGTGCTTCCGCACGGCGTTGCATGCTGATTTATCCTCTCTTGGGGGGTTCCGTATCCTCACCTTAGGATGATGGGAAGTCCACTAAAACTGCTGCCACATGTCGCTTTTTTGCCACATTGTCTATGAAGCACAACATCAATCATTACGTTCGCCAGATTCGCCGTAATCGTTAAAGCCTGACGCTGAGGTGAGGCAGAACTGAAGTCAAGTTGATCGCCCAGCGGCCAGAAATGCCGATCCGAATTGACCACGTAATTGCCAATATGACTCTCAAGTTGTTGATGTGTAATCTGTTACGTCAGTGAGCGTTCCTCTTTTGCCCCGTTTGGCACGGCGACTGCGATAGCTATCTCCCCATCAGATCATCATGAGCGAAACGAAAAAAATCGTGTCTTGATTGGCTCCCAGGGTGTGTGGCCGGCGCGATTTGCCAGAGTTCCTGATCAGGAGATACATCATGTTTCGTAGTTTAGTTCTGAGCGCAGTTGTCGCAGGCGCTACCATGTGGGGGACTTCTCAAACTGCGGATGCCGGTGTGAGAGTGCGAGTGGGACCGCAGCCCAGGGTGGTTGTGCGGCCGGTAGCAAGACCTGTCTACCGCAATGTCTACGCACCACCTCGCTACGGCTGGTACGGCAATCCAGGTTATGGATATCGAGGTTATGGAAATCCGGGATATGGTTATCGCGGTGGCTACTACCAGAACTGGTATGGCCCACGTTACGGCTACCGGAGCGGGTTCGGCATCAATACACCTGGTTTCGGGATTTATGTCCGATAGTCATCGGTAATCCACAGTTCCAACCTGTTGCCCTTGTCAACTGCGTTCAAGACGCAGGCATGACAAGGGTTTTTTCGTTGCATCCTGCGAAAGAACTGTGCTTTGTTGCCCGAGGGTGTCCGTCAGACGTTCCACTTCCAGGATCACTGACGCACCGATCTTCAAAGCGTTATCGAGGGGAAGGTTACGGACAGAATGCATGCAAATTGATGAACTCAAGATGAAGAGCGTTGCAGACTCGGAATTCCGGGTGCCGGAGTTTATCCTTATTGAGTACGGTGGATGGTTAACCTTGGAAGGGGATCTGCTCGCTGAGCCAGGCAGATCGAATCGAATCATCAACCAGATTGATGGTGAACCAAGCCCAGACAGAACATGGCGTAGCGGCCAGCTCAGGTTCTGGAACCTCGATAGCAGCGATGAATTTCATCGTTACTTTTGCCCTCGAATTGCCTTGACGGAATAACAGATGACTCGGCCTTTCCCTGCTGATGCAGAACACAAAGAGATTGAACAAGCGCGCGGTTTGCTGGTCGAGGCGGGGTACGGCAAACTCGCGGGTTGGCTCCAGACGTTGCCTGCTCTCAGCCGGTCGAAGCTTGCCAGAGAAATCGTGGCCATTGACTGGCCACTACTCAAACATGCTGTGGCTGCAAAGCAAATCACAACGGCCCCTGCGAATGGAGCGAATTCTCCAGCCTCGCGAGCTGTCGCGCCGGAGCAATTGATCCGCCAGCCGAAGGACTCGAACGATTTTTCGGCTTGGCGCACTGCTGCGGAACGTGGCCGCGACCTGCTCAAAAAGGGGCAGGTTGTGCTGATGGTGGTGGCTGGTGGACAAGGCACACGACTGGGCTTTTCGCATCCGAAGGGGCAGTATCCGATTGGTCCTGTCAGCCAGGCCTCGCTTTTTCAGATTTTCTGCGAGCAGATTCGAGCACTCGAGAAAGAAGTCGGGGTTGTTTTGCCCTATTGCCTGATGACCAGTGATTCGACGCACGAAGCGACGATGCGTTTTTTTGAGACCAATGAGTTTTTTGGTTTGTCGAAGGAACAGGTGCATTTCTTTAAGCAGGGGAATCTTCCGGCACTCGATAGCCGGACTGGTGAACCGCTATTGGCGACTGCGGATTCACTGGCGATGAGTCCGGATGGGCACGGCGGCATGTTGCGTGCCTTCCGGGAAAGTGGGCTGCTCGACAAGTTCCTCTCGGAAGGTCGTACCACGCTTTACTATCATCAGATCGACAATCCTGCAGCGATTCTGGCTGAACCGGCGTTTCTGGGTTGGCATGCCCGATATGACTCACAAGTCTCGACTAAAGTGGTGGCTAAGACCAGTGCCAGTGAGCGGATGGGTGTGGTGGTCTCGATTGATGGTGCCACACAGATCATCGAATACAGCGATATGCCGGCCGAACTGGCCCAGCGAGTGGATGCCCGCGGACAGTTGCAGTTATGGGCCGGAAATACGGCCATCCATCTATTCGACCTGGCCTTTCTGAAAGGTCTGGATGGCGATCGTGCTTTGCCACTGCATGTGGCCCACAAGCCTGTTGGCTGTTTTGATATCGAGAGCCGACAGATGATTTCGACAGCCGAGCCGAATGCCTGGAAATTTGAGCGATTCATTTTCGATACACTGCCGTTGGCGAAGAGTTCACTCGTGGTGGAAGCCGATCGGTCTCGCGAGTTTCTGCCAGTCAAGAATCGCGATGGGGCAGATTCACCCGCTTCTGTGAGGCAAGCCTTACTCGACCTCCATCGAAGCTGGCTGCTGCAGGCGGGTGCGAAGGTTTCCCCAGGTGTGAAAGTGGAAATCAGCCCGCTGGTGGCCCGCGACCTGGAGACTTTGGCCGGTAAACTCTCACCCGGTATCGAGTTCCATCAGGATGTCTATCTTGATGAGAAGTTTCTGCAGTCGCTCAAGCGGGCCTGATGAATTGAGTATTCCTGAAGGCTCAACATTCTGAAAACCGTTGGTGAGGAAGATTCTTTTTGAGACTATCCGAGAGAGAGATGATGGCTAAAATCGACGTGAAGTCGTAGTGGAAATTTCCGCAGTCTCCAAAATGTGTTTCATACACGGTTCCAAGGAAACAACTGCGCGTTGTTGGTCGCTAAGACATGCTTGCCCAGAGCTGCAAGCATGGCACACAAATCGCTTCTAAACGTTTGGATTCGTATTCATTACCTTAGTCGGAATCAATTGGGATACGGCATGTCGAAAGAGCGTGTAGTCCTCGCGATGAGTGGCGGAGTGGATAGCTCTGTGGCTGCCGTTCTGCTGCAGCAGCAAGGCTACGAGGTCATCGGCCTCTTCATGCGTTCTGGTGAAGCCAGTGCCAGCGCCTGCTCACTCCCTCCCAGTGGCCTGCTGCCTGTTATTGAGCGAAAATCTCATAAGCAGGGATGTTGCAGTGCGGCTGATGCAGCGGACGCCCAGCGTGTGGCCGATCTGCTGGATATTCCCTTCCATGCCCTCAATTTTCGTGATTCGTTCGATCAGATCAAATCGTACTTTGCGGATGAATATCTCAAGGGCCGCACGCCCAACCCGTGTGTCATGTGCAATGTCTGGCTGAAGTTTGGCCGGTTGTGGGAGTTTGCCCAGCAGGTCGGTGCGACGCGTATTGCTACGGGGCATTATGCCCGCATCATTCAAGATGAATTCGGGCAGACCCGGTTGATGCGGGGAGCTGATCTTTCCAAAGATCAATCGTATGTGCTCTTCGGGATTCGCCCGGACATTCTTTCCAAGATTCTCTTCCCTGTCGGTCATCAACCCAAAGCCGAAATTCGTGAGATTGCAGCACAGGCCAATCTGCGAGTTGCTGGTAAACCCGACAGCCAGGAGATCTGCTTCATTCCTGACAACGATTATCGCGGGTTTCTCCGGCGATATCGCGACGTGAGTGACACTTCCGGGAATTTCGTGGATCCACAAGGGAAGATCCTGGGGCAGCACAGTGGGTTTGAGCAGTTCACGATTGGTCAACGCCGTGGGCTGGGAATTGCCCTGGGTGAGCCCCGGTTTGTAATCAAGATCGATGCGGAATCGAGGAATGTCACACTCGGAACCGCCGAAGAGCTGGGTTCGTCCTCACTAGTGGCAGCACGCACCAACTGGCTATCGGCTCCCACGAGCGAAGTTTTTTCCTGCACTGCTCAGATTCGATCGATGCATCGGGCGGCGGCAGCATGGGCACAGGTGGATGCGGATGGAACATTGCATCTTCGTTTTTGCGAGCCTCAATCGGGAGTAGCACCCGGGCAAGCGGTCGTGCTCTATGATTCGCTGGAACGAGTGATCTGCGGTGCGTGGATTGAAGACTCTCAACCACCACGAGCCGATGCTCTGGCTATGGTCGATTCTCACGCTTGCTGAAGGCCCGGTCTGTCATGTCTTTTCGCAATCCAGAAGTGCTTCGTTATCTGAAATGTGCGCGCTGTCGTCAGGGATTGGTACTCAGACAATTTGCACCAGCGGCCCAGACAGACGAAACGAATCAGGCCAACCAGACGAACACCGAGGCTGTCAGTTCTGTGCCAGAGTTCCTGCTGTGCAGCAATGCTGATTGCCGGCTCGAATTTTCAATTCGAGAGGAGATCCCGGTGCTTGTGACTGAATTTGCCCGGGAACGTCCATTTGATCAGTGGCAAACGTGCATGAATGATCGTCCAAATGTTGCACCAGTCAGCGAGATCACTCCTGCCGCTGGCTGAGAATCCGAGAATGTGGCCTTGCAGACGTTACTGACAGCAGTTGGGTGAACACAACTTGCGAATTCCAGGGGATCGTGCTGTCCGAAACGGGCACGATCCTGATGAGTTGCTATACTTGGCGGAATGGAGAATTCACCCAACCCACGCCGATCTGCCGCCAAACGCCCTGCTCAGGGCCAGTCCTACCCGAAGTCTTCCCGTCGTCCTGCGACAAATCGACCGCCAGCGGGAGGTGAAGGTTCGGAGACGAGGGGAGAATCCGCACGCAATCGTCGTGGAGACAATACTCCGCAGGGCGACAATCGCGCAGCAGGTGGCCGTCGCTATGGCACCCCATCTCGTGGGCCGGATGCGCGATCGCGCGGGCCTGCACCGCGAAATCCTGCGACGGGCGAGTTTCAAACTCATGAAACCAGCAATGCCAAATCTGTCCGCCAGCGTCGGGCACAGATCGATTCGGGAAGTGAAGTTCAGCGCCGACTGGCGTTGTACTCGCCCGAGATGTTGAGCCCGCGTCCACTGACCGCAGACAAGATTCCGGTCATTGTGGCGCGCAGCCCCAGCAGGCATCCTTACTACTTTCGCAAAATGCTCGTCAGCGGGATTAAGGCCGCTCAGCCAGGCGATCTCGTGAAGGTCGTGTTAGAAGAATCGCAGCAGACACTCGGCTACGGGCTCTACAATCCGCGGGCCGAGATGACTGTCCGCATGCTGACGCGGGGTGATCAGATTCCTGATGAAGCGTGGTGGAAATCCAAGCTCGAGGCGGCCGTCAAATTCCGTACAGAGACCTTGGGACTCGAACAGCAGGGCAATGTCTATCGACTGGTGCATGCCGAAGGAGATGGATTGCCGGGACTGATGGTTGATCGTTATGGCGATGTTCTTTCCGTCGAGGCCTTCAACCTGGGGATGTATCAGCGGGCCGAAAGTATTCTGGATCTGCTGGCGGCATGCACCGGAGCGAAGCATGGCATTTTGAGGCCCGGCGCTTATGCCGCTCAACTGGAAGGCTTTGATGCTGACCCGTTTGGCTCGGAGAATGCTCCTGAGAGTGTGCAGGTGGTCGAGAATGGCGTGAAGTACGAAGTTCAGTTTGAAGATGGCCACAAGACGGGCTTTTTCTGTGATCAGCGGCAGAATCGCGCGCGAGTGGCTGAGTTGGCAGCCGGGCAGCGTGTGCTGGATTTATGTTGCTACTCGGGCGGATTTGCGCTCTCGGCGGCTGTTTCCGGTGCGAAAAGCGTACACGGCGTTGATCTGGATGAAGCGGCCATTGCTGTGGCCAAAAAGAATGCCAAGCTCAACAAAGTCCAGATTGAATGGGCGCATGCCGACATTTTCGCCTGGATGCGTGAAGCTCAGAAACAGGGCCAGCAGTGGGATATCGTGGTTCTCGACCCGCCGAAACTCATTCGCACACGTGATGATTATGAAGATGGTCGCAAGAAGTATTTCGATATGAATCGACTGGCCGCCAGTCTTGTGTCGCCAGGTGGTATGTTGATTACCTGCAGTTGTTCGGGGTTGTTATCTTCTGCCGATTTTACACGTGTCACGGGCTATGCGATCGACAATGCCGGTCGATCGGCCCGACTGTGCGAGCAGACGGGTGCCGGGCCCGATCATCCCGTGCATGTGCGCTGCCCGGAATCGCTCTATTTGAAGGTGAACTGGTATTGGTTCGATGAAGCTCCCGTGACGAAGTCTACGCACTTGCCGGAAGGCCTCATGGAAGACTTCACAGACGAGAGCGATGCTTTGGCAGACTCAGACGAATAGAAAATCGCTGAGTTTCTGCTTCATCGAAGAGCGGTTTTGATCACCAGATGGGGATCACTTTGCCAGAGCGATCCTGCTTGAAGGGGACCCAGGCGAGGATCATCCGCTCGACCTTCATATCGGTCTTCTTGGGCGTGAGTTGCGTTTCTTCCAGCACATATCGAGAAGGGTCGAGTCCGACGATTTCATCAATCTCGTGCTGGAAGTCGTCCTGCAGCTTCTGAATCTGTGAACGGACGGCCCCGACGGTTTCTTCGGCTCGGCCGACATCACCCCGTTCTTCCAGAACCCGAGAGGCAGCACGGGCTGATGTCGCTGCTCTGGAAAGGTTCGTCGTCGAGATCTTTTTCCGGCTGGTAAAGGCCCCTAACAGTGATGTTCCAAAACTGATGACAGCGGAAAGTGTCTGGGAGTTCGCCTGACTTTTCTGCTTTTCAGCCGTCTGCTCGGCTCGTCGCAGTCGATCTTCGAGGGTCTGCAGCTTGGACTGATATTTGGCCTGAATTTTGGCCTTGGCCAGTTCCCTTTGATCGCGATGTCCCTGATCCAGTCTCTGGCGGAAATCGCCTTCTGATTCGCCCGGCAGCGAGATCCCTTTGGGATCAGCACATTTGAAGAGGGAAAGTTTACGGGATCGATAAAGGCAATCTTTCAGAGCTGTCGCCTGAGAAGTGTACGTCTTCGCTCGAAAGAGTTCAGCAGGAGGCTGAGTAAAGGTGGCATTGGCGTCAGGGCTGCTGGCAAGGGTTAACTCCCCTTCGAGTTCTTCGGCCGCTTCCCAGTTGAGAGCCTCACCTTCGTGGGCTGGCAACAGGAGAGAAACTGTCTGCCATTCGTCGATCCCACCTGTTGTCTGTGTAAAGTGCATACGGGCTGTGGCGTAGAGCGCGGGATGATAGATCAGGTTCTCGCCCGTCGAGAGAGCCCCCGACCGCTCGATGAAGACTTCCGAAACTTCGGGCGGAAGGACAGGTCTGGTTCCTGTCGCAGCATCCGCATGCCAGGTCGAAGCGGTGTGATCCTCGGGCATTTGCGATTTGCGTTCGTCCATCAGCAGTTGAATCTGCTCTCGACTGAGTGGCCCCCGCAGGTAGGAAAGGGCCCAGCGCGACTGGAAGACTGTGGGCTGATCATCGTGGACATTGTTCATGAGAAACACCCGGCTGCCGAGCGAAGACAGGAGTTTCTCCATCGAACTGCGATCAAAGGCATGGCCAGTGGCTGTCGAGGCTCCTTCGAGACCATCGAGCACACGGAGTTTATCGCGCTCGGTTTGTAAACGACCGATCAGCCAGGTCCCACAATTGGAGAGGCCCTTGTAATCGAGATCGACAGGATTCTGCGTTGCCAGGACACAACCCAGACCAAAGGCGCGAGCCTGCTTGAGTAGCGTGAGCATGGGCTGTTTGCTGGGTGGGTTGGCACTGGGCGGGAAGTAGCCGAAGATTTCATCCATGTAGAGCAACGCTCGAAGTGCTGTCGTTCCCGATTGAGCACGCATCCAGCTGATGACTTCACCGAGCAGGATCGTGACGAAGAACATGCGCTCGGCATCACTCAAATGAGCGATCGACAGGATCGCAATGCGGGGTTTGCCTTCTGGTGTATAGAGCAGTCTTTGGATATCGAGTGGTTCGCCAGTCATCCAGGCTTGAAACCCGGGCGAAGCGAGTAGGTTGTTGAGCGACATCGCAAACGAGAATCGGTCTTTGGCGGGGAAGAAACTTTCCAGATCGAGAAAGCCAACTCGATCAAAGGGGGGCTGCTGGATATCGCGAATCAGGCGGCCCAATTCGAGATTCTGCCCCTCGCGCCATGATCGTTCGACAAGTGTTGAAAGGAGAATGTGTTCTCTGCTGCGGAGTGGATCAGCATCGACACCCAAGAGAGCGAGCAGTCCTGAAACTGCACTTCCAATCCTTTCGCGAAAGGCCTCGGCGTTATCGCGAATGACGGGAGGCGGAGCCGAGAGGGATTTGAGAATTGTCAGTGGGACCCCGACAGTGCTGCCGGGAGTGTAGATGCAGACATCGGCCGATTCGCGGAAACGGGCAATTCGCTCGGGAGGCTGATCCCAGGCTGCGAGGCCCTCTTTCCACTGTGTGGCGGTTTTGGCTGCAAGTTCATCGACCGTGAGCCCTTTGCGAGTCGCTTCGCCGGGATCGATCCAGGGTTTGAAATCGGCCGGTTTAAGAGATGGAAACGTCAGGAGGAGATTCCCCAGATCGCCTTTGGGATCAATACAGATGGCAGGGAGGCCATCGATGGCCGCTTCTTCCAGAAGTGACAGGCACAGGCCCGTTTTGCCGCTCCCTGTCATCCCCACGCAGAGGGCATGGGTGGTGAGATCCTTGGAGTCGTACAGGACGGGAGTATCGCTGAGCTGACCACTTGCCAGGTTGTATTCGCGACCTAAGTAGAACACTCCCAGCTTTTCGTAATCGCTCATGTTTCACCTGAGGTAGAAAATCGTCGGATCATGGAGTTTGAGTGTTCGATCTGGGATTGGCCAGAACGGCTCATGAATTGTGCTACGATCCAAGCACAAACGGTCATTTCGAGCAAGTGGGGCCTTGATGATGAAGATCAGGGGGTGAATGAAGGCAGATTCTTACTGTAGAAATCAGCCTGCCGGCTGAGAATTCTGACGGGATTGCCGGAAAAGCTCCATCAAACTCCTGATGTTCAAAGTGATCGCCAGATAGAATTCTTCGCTGTGGAATCCAATGGAATGTGGTTTCCAACCTGCAAGAGATCCTCCCGGGAAAGAAGTCTCGATCTGCCATGCCTGACATGAAGACGTTTGTCAAAATTTGTGGTGTGACGACTCCCGCACAGGCGGCTGCCATTTCGCAGCTTGGCCCGACGGCTCTGGGTTTGAATTTTTACAGCCGATCACCTCGATGCGTGACGTTAGAGCAGGCCCGCGAGATTCGTGCTGCCATGACACCCGGAGTGCTGGCCGTGGGTGTGTTTGTGAACGAAACTGTGGAGTCCATGCTCACGATCTTCCAGAAGGCCCAACTGGATGTGATCCAGCTTCATGGAGACGAACCGGCTCATGTTGTCACTCAAATTCGAGAGGAAGCTCGATCGCAAGGATTGCCTCAACCGGGAATTTACCGCGCCTTTCGTGTGGGTGAGGAAGGTCTGGTGGATGTGTCGAAACATCTGGAAGAGTTGTCGCAATTGGGCTTCGAGTACGATGGTGTGTTGATTGATGCCAGGGTTACAACCCATTCTTCGAACCAAAACAAAGCCGGTGAAACGATCTATGGAGGAAGTGGACACCAGGCCCCGTGGCCATTGCTGATCGGCTGGCGGGAAATCTTGAGGCAGACGCCACTTTACCTGGCGGGTGGTTTGACCCCTGCCAATGTCGAGGAAGCGATGCGAACCGTTCATCCGACTGGAGTCGATACTGCCAGTGGTGTCGAGGATTCCCCGGGGGTGAAGGATCTCGCACTATGCAGGCAATTCATTGAGAGAGCGAGATCCATTGTCGCTTCCTGAATTTACGCTCTGGTGAAGGAAGGCAATTCCTTTATTGATGATTTGGGATTAACATATCAGGGCCTGCCACGATGATTTGTTCAATGTGGCTGTGTTATTTTGTCTGATTGTTGAGCGATCGTCGTGATTTCCAGTTGGTCTGCAAAAAGGTTTCCTAACATGCTGAGTTTGTCATCATGGAGTGCGTTGTCTTCGACAACGGCTGCGATACTTTCCGGGCTGCTGCTCATTCCGACAATCTCGGCACAGGCTGACTGGCCGACATTCCGGGGTGCCGATCGTACGGCTGTCGCACCTGATACAGGCCTCTTGAAAGAGTGGCCCAAGGAAGGCCCGAAGCTGCTGTGGAAAGCAGAAGGTGCCGGTCGTGGCTATTCGAGCCTGGCAGTCGCTGGCGACAAGGTGTTCACTCTTGGTGATGCTCCATCAGTCGCAGAAGACAAGGATGAGTATCTGCTGGCCTTCAACCGGGCTGATGGCAAGCTGTTGTGGAAAACCAAGACTGGCCCCGCCTGGAATGAGGGGAAGGAGTCGTGGCAGAGTTCCCGCAGTACCCCCACAGTCGCTGGTGACGATGTGTTCGTGCTCTCTCCACAGGGAGTGCTGGTCGCTTGTGAAGCCGCTACTGGCAAGGAAATCTGGCGGAAAGATCTCAAAGCTGAGTTTAGTGGCAAGAAGGCTGACTCATGGGGCTATAGTGAATCAGTCCTGGTCGATGGCGACCGTGTGATTGTGACACCCGGCGGTCCCAAGACCACAATGGCAGCACTCAACCGTGCGACCGGTGCCACGATCTGGACGACTGTCCGTGAGGATGACCGTGGAGCAGGGCATGCTTCGATTGTCCCTGTGACTGTGGGTGGCGTGAAGGTTTATGTGCAGACCACAGGTTCCGGCCCTCTGGGCGTGCGTGCCAACGATGGCCAGTTGCTCTGGTCATACCCCATTGAAAAGACGACAGCCGTGATTCCGACTCCCATCGTTAAGAATGATCTCGTTTTCTTCGCTGCTGGTTACAAGCGGGGTGGGGCTCTGCTGAAGCAGGTTCCTGGTGAGAACGAAACAGTGAAGATCGAGGAGGTTTATCCTCTCAATCCACGCCTGGCCAACAAGCATGGCGGGATCATCCTGATGGGTGACTATCTTTATGGAGACTCGGACGATGCGGGGATTCCTTACTGTGCCGATCTCATGACAGGCGAAGTCAAGTGGCAAGGTCGCGGCGCCGGGAAAGGTTCTGTCTCTGTGGTGGGTGCTGATGGGAAAGCCTATTGGCGATTCAGTGACGGGATGATGGTCCTTTCGGAGACTGGGCCAGAGAAATACACCGAAATCAGCTCTTTCCAGATTCCTGGCAGTGGTGATCGCCCCAGTTGGTCGCATCCTGTCATAACTGACGGCAAGCTCTATCTGCGTGAGCAGGACTCGATCCTCTGCTATGACCTGAAGCCATAACTTTTCGCTTGAGAAATCAATCGGTCTGAGCCGACAGGCAGGCCGATGCTGTCATGCAAAAATTAATGTCCCCCGGCCTTCTCATTAAGAGCCGGGGGATTTGCATTCATGGCCCAGTCTTGCTTCACTTGCCTGCGATGTCGTTCACATATTTCTCTGGATCAACGATTCCCTCCATGCCACCAATTCTTGTTGTTGCCGTCCTGCTGACGATCAGCAATCTGTTCATGACGTATGCCTGGTATGGGCACTTGAAGGATCATGCTCATCAGCCGTTGTGGATTGCGGTCCTCGTGAGTTGGGGGGTGGCGTTTTTTGAATACCTGGTGCAGGTTCCTGCCAATCGATTTGGGAATGACCATCACATCAGTCTGGCTCAACTGAAGATTTTGCAGGAAGTGATTACGTTGGCCGTATTCGTCCCCTTTGCCATTTATTACATGAACCGGCCTTTGTCCTGGAATTTTCTCTGGGCGGGTTGCTGCATGCTGGGGGCCGTTTATTTCATCTTTAACGACCCGGCTGCCAAAGCTGAAAAGCATGAGTCCGCTGCTACTTCGCAAGCTGCCAACGAGCCGCGTGCTACTCAAGAAGCCAGCCCACCACTGCCGGCAGTCACTCACTCATCTCGTGAGGATTGAGTTCAGAAAGCCGCCAGACTTTAGAGCACGATCGCCAACGGGATGTGCACGTTAGTGCATATCCCTATCTCATGTCGATGATGTTCGATCTATTCAAAGTGCGCATCCTGGTAGCCAACTGCATGCAGCAACCTGCAACGGGTGGAGCAATTTGCTTCGCTACGACCAGATAGTGGTGTGTTGTTCGGTGGGGTTTGGCTCGATTTTTGTAAAGCCGCGAGTCTCTTGAGGGATTGGCATGGCCTGTGCATTTCTTTAGGAAAAGTTTGAAACGGTGGTGGCTGAATTTTCGTAAATGGTTGGGGGGAGAGAGTCTCGTATCCAACTTTTTGAATCCAGTAGGGATGTCATCGGGATTTCTACTGAGGTTTGAATTTTTCTTGCCGTCGTGGTCAACAAATCGACGGCATCACTCGTGAATGGTGTGGAAGGTCAGTTATGCTGCCATTTCTCAAATCCCCTGGCTCTGGGACTGGCATGACTTTCTCGTCGCTTGCTTCATTTGAAGATTATCTGGTTCAGCAGCAGTTGGTGTCGCCGCGTGCTTTGGCGGAGGCGGCCCGACATATTCGGGGCAATGATTCGTCGGCCATCAAAGAGTTGATCCGCGAACTGGAACGCCGGATGGAGCTGACGGGTTATCAGTCGGGGATTCTGCTGAAGCACGAGATCGAGGGTTTGCGAGTTGGCAATTACAAATTGCTCTACCGCAATGCTTCAGGGAGTTTTGCCCGGGTCTTCCGTGGCTGCTCTGTGTTGACTGGAGAGATGATTGGCCTGAAGGTACTGCGGCAGCGTTATGCCAGTGATCCGCGCGCTGTCAATCTCTTCAAGCGGGAAGGCGAACTGGGGCGGCGTCTCAAGCACAAGAACATCGTGCCCATTTACGAAGTGGGAAGCGACGGTGGTCAGCATTACCTGACGATGGAGTTCGTCGAAGGTGGCAATCTCAAGGATATCCTGAAAATTCGGGGCAAGTTCACTCCCGAAGAAGCGGTCAAATACATCATCGATCTGGCGGAAGGGCTCGAATATGCATTGTCGATGGGTTTTACTCATCGCGATCTGAAGCTCTCGAACGCCCTGCTTTCCGCACAACGGGTCGCGAAGCTGGTTGACTTTGGTCTGGCGGGAGGCGAAGCCTCCGGTGTGGCTGATGACGCCGACCGTGCAGTGGAATACGGCACGCTGGAAAAATTCACGGGAGCTCCTGATGGTGACCCGCGCAGCGATTTGTTCTTTTTGGGGGTGATGCTCTACGAAATGGTCTCGGGCCAACCCCCTTATCCACCCACAAAAGATATTAACGAGCGGCGGCAAATCAGCAGGTACCGCAACATCCGGCCCATCACTTCTGTATGCCCGGGTCTTTCGAGGCCGCTGGTGGACATTATCGATCAGTTGCTGCGCAGTAACCCCCATGAGCGGTATCAATCACCGACAGAACTGTTGCGAGATCTGCGGAAACTTCAACCCAGTTTCAGCTCAACAACAACCAGCAGCGAAGGTTTAGGAAGCACCAGCGGGCCCATGCCAGCAATCAAGAGTTCTGAGGGCGAACCTTCAGCCAGTGCCTCCACGGCGAATCGCACCTCGACCATCCTGTGTATTGAAGGTCGTGCGACTCAACAGGATCGTCTCCGCGAATATCTTTCCAAGCATGGATATCGAGTGCTAATGCTCAGTGATACCGATCGAGCACTGCAGCGCCTCGAAAGCATGGCCGTGTCAGGGATTCTCGTGACCTGTGAAGCGTTGGCCGATGATGTGGTCGGGCGATATGGGCAATTGAAAAAGCACGCCGATCGTACTGAGACTCCTCTGGTGCTGGCATTATCAGCAAAACGAGCCGATCTGTTGCCGCAACTGCCGGCTTCTCGCTACAGCCAGGTCATGCCGCAGCCTGTAACACTTCGCGATCTGCGTGATCGGCTGGAAACCATGAAGGCCAGCTAACTCGGCTGAACGCTCCAATGGTGCTTGGAGATCAGGAAGCGAGCTTACGTCTCTCTGGGCAAGCGTGGCGTTTACACTGGCAAGAGATCCTGCAGGTCGCATCGGATTTCATTGGAGAGGAGACTCGCAGGTGTTCGATGAGCCACCCGATCCCTCAGACGCTGCAATTTGCTGTAAAGTTGTTCTCGTTCCCCAGTCAGAAAATCATTCCGGATGCTGGCAGAGGCGTACGAGGACTGAACCGAATATGTGGATGGAGCGGTCGTGAGACAGGCCGAGAGTCGCTGTGATAATGATTCTCGATCAGACATCGTGGGTTCTGAATGGATGCTGTCAGAACTCACTGCGCCGCTGTTTCCTGCAACAGAGTTCCCAATAGCGGAACCCCCAATAGTGTAACTCTGTGCTGACTCATGCCGATTCCCTGCCAGCAGGACATCCAGCAAACTGACGAGCCAGCGATCTCTCAACAAAGTTGAAGGTTCATCCAGCACCTGACGCAGGTCGCCCAGCAGCAGATACTCCAGGTCCGACCAGTAACCTCGCGGTGCGATTGTTGATTGAACCGCGGTGGACATCATGATTACGGGGCCGAATGGGCTTAGGGGAGGTAGGACACTTTTTAACCTCAATGCAAGGGATGTGCCGAGTCAACTGCCGCGATCGAAATTTTGAGAATTCTGCCATTCCCTGCGCTGTTACCAAAATTAAATATTGAAAATGAACTGAAAACACATCTTTGTCCGCCGTTTTCCCGTGCCTTATGTCAAACCGATTGATCATCGAGGGTTTCTGGTCAACCAGAGAGCGATCTTGTTCTGAACAGAATCTGTTCAGCAATTGCGCCGAAAATGAGCAAATGGCATCTGGCCGGTTCCTAAGAACTCTGCACCCGTATTCAACGGAGAAATACGATATCATCAGCGTTTCGCCAAAAATTCTCAGCGGGATCATTGATCAGCGGAACACATGTAAATAAGTAACTACTCTGATATCTGGCGGGTGTTTGGGGATGAAGAAAGTTCTGGCGCCGCCTGATACGCAGAGTTCCCTTAACAATCGAATCTGCCCTGCGGCTGCCAGGTTATGGTTTGGAAAGTGAGTTCGGTCGTTCTACTCTTTCGCTTCTGCACGGCTCGTGAGATGATCTGCAGCTAACCTGGCAGGAACTGGAATTCAAAAGATTGTTGATCCGGAAGCCACCTGCGGGTCTTTAACGTTCCTCAACCAGCGGCGATGAGTTTCATCAAACCGCAGCCCTACGATCGGAATATCGACGTGGCGACATCTGTCGACCAGCATCCCTCCAATTCTCCTGCTTTGCCAGAGCCCTGGCAGGCTGTTGTCGGCAAGTTCGTGAGTTCGCAACAACCTGTCCTGCAATGGGCCTGGTCAAATATCGATGCCTCGCGACATTTTCAAAAAACGTTATTGGTCCTAACCAGTCAGAATCTGATGGCTTTTGCAGGCTCCCCTGAGTCTCCCCAGATTTCGCAGTGGCCTCTCAGTCAAATTGAGAATCTGACGACCAGTGACCGAGCCGGGCTGGGAACTCTCGAAGCGCAATCGATGGATCGTCGCCTGGCGATCTGGCATTACACGCTGGATCTGGGCCCTGCCATTCTGCTGCTGATCGAAGCTTTTCAAATGGCCTCGCTGGGCAGGAAGTCGATTTCGCTGGAAGAGCCAGTGCAGGCTCCGGAAGCCGAATCGACCACGACTCCGCCAACCACCAAAGCACTCTGGCGGCTTGCCCGATTTGCCCGACCCCATGCTGCTGCAATTGCAGCAGGTTTTCTCCTGTCTTTCCTGGCGATGATTGCCGGGCTCATCCCGCCCTATCTGACTGTTCCATTGCTGGATGACATTCTCATCCCGTATCAGACAGCGGCGTCTCTTTCGCGCGAGACAGGTCAGCCGATTCCACCCGCGGTCGACTTTTCGATGTCACTGGCGGGGATGTACCTGGCGGGTTTGCTGCTGGCGGCTGTGGCCGCCTGGATTCTGGGCTGGCTGCAGGGGGCACTGCTGGCTCGCGTCAGCGAGCGGATTGCGGCCGATCTTCGCAATGCCTCGTATGCCCATTTGCAAAGGCTGTCTCTCGAGTACTTTGGTGGAAAACGGACGGGCGACCTCATGTCGCGTGTCAGTACGGATTCGGATCGCCTTTGCCAGTTCCTCTCGGATGGTGTGGTCGATTTTGCTGCCGACTGTTTTCTGATTGTCGGGACAGCCGTCGTGCTCTTCTGGATCGATCCGTGGCTGGCCATGGTTTCGCTGGTGCCATTTCCTTTGGTGATCTGGCTGATGTATGTCTCGCGCGACCGTCTGCAATCGGGCTTTCAAAAAGGTGGACGAGCCTGGGCCCACATGACAAGTGTCCTCGCGGATACCATCCCCGGGATTCGGGTTGTCAAAGCCTTTGCCCAGGAAACGCGTGAGATTCAGCGGTTTGAACAGGCCAATCGAGAAGTTCTTTCGGCCAACGACAAAGTGAATCGAGTCTGGACGTTCTTCTGGCCCATGATCATTTTCCTCAATCAACTGGGTGTGCTGGTGGTGTGGGGCTATGGGATTTACCGGGTTCATGAGCAGATGATTACCGTCGGTGTGCTGACCGCATTCCTGGCGTATATCGCGAGGTTTTATGGTCGGCTGGAATCGATGAGCCGCATGGTGAATTCATCGCAGCGGGCGGCTGCCAGTGCTCATCGGATCTTTGAAATTCTCGACCGGGTCTCGAGTGTTCCCGAGCCGGCTCAACCAGTCCCGCTCAAAGACTTCAAAGGTGAGATCGAACTGAAGTCGATTGGTTTCCGATATGGGAACCGTAAAGTGCTGGATGGTGTGAATCTGAAAATTGCCGCTGGCGAAATGATCGGGCTCGTGGGCCAGACCGGTGCTGGAAAAAGCACGCTGATCAATCTGGTGTGTCGCTTTTTTGATGTGGCCGAAGGAGCCATCTATGCGGATGGCACAGACATTCGCTCGTTCCGAGTCGAAGATTGGCGCAAGAATGTCGGGATCGTGCTGCAGGATCCTTTCCTCTTCTTTGGAACCATTGCAGAAAATATTGCGTACGGGAAGCCAGGGGCTTCGCGCGATGAAATCATTGAAGCGGCCCGGGCAGCACGTGCTCATGAGTTCATTCTGCAGTTGCCGGATGGATACGATTCGCTGGTCGGTGAGCGGGGACAATCGCTCTCGGGTGGTGAGAGGCAGCGCATTTCGATTGCGAGAGCGCTGCTGATTAACCCCAGACTGCTCATTCTTGATGAAGCGACCAGTGCCGTCGATACCGAGACCGAGCGGCAGATTCAGGAAGCGTTGCAGAATCTGGTCAAGGGCCGAACGACGATCGCAATTGCTCACCGTCTCAGTACGCTACGCCGTGCCAATCGAATTGTGGTTCTCGATCATGGTCGACTGGTCGAATCGGGAACTCATGAAGAGTTGTTGAAACTCTCCGGCGGGCATTACGCCAAACTGGTCGAAGCGCAACAGGCACTGACAAAAGACATTGGCTGGTAATCTATTCTCATCATCCCTTTGAAGGTCACTGACGAACATGCAGCACAACCCGCGATTTTTGCAACTGGTGGAATCGGTTCGTACCAATATCCGGGAATGCAGTATTGCCGACCTGAAATTACTGCTCGAAAAGAAATCGCCCGTCCTGCTCTTTGACGTGCGTGAAGATCACGAATGGGTCAATGGCCATATTCCGACAGCGAAGCATCTGGGCCGGGGCATTATCGAACGGGATATTGAAACGTTGATCCCTGATCCGGAAACCGAAATTTACCTGTATTGCGGCGGTGGCTTTCGCTCAGCTCTGGCAGCCGACACGCTGCAGAAAATGGGCTACATGCATGTGATCTCGGTGGATGGTGGCTTCCGTGGCTGGAAAGAATCTGGGGGTGAGATTGTCACCCCCAGTGCATAGCTATACAGCCAGCCCATGCCATGCTGCTTTGATTTCCAGTAAATGATGATCTGTGGCTACTGTGGAGCATAACGAAGAGTAGCTGCCAGCCCACATGTACCGGGAACCTGTTCGCCTCCGGCTGCGAGGACAGTCCCTCCGGTCATCATGACGCGAGCACAGATTTCACCGACGACATCGTAACTGACCGGGCAATTGGCGGCACCTGGCGTAATTTTGCCGTGCTCATCGATGGTCCCGGGGGTGACTCGGGCGACATCGACAATTAAGGATTGCACTGCGCCTTGTGTGGCAGCGACGGAGATTTCTTCGAGATTAGTAGTTGTGCGATTTTGTGTTTTTCGCTGCTCGAAGGTCTCGAGTGCCGATTGAATGCGGGCACTGGCGAGGTTCTGGAAGATGGTGCGGGCGGCAGCCACAATCTCGACATCGGAAATCGCATCCGGGCTGTGGCGAATTTCTTCGGCAGCAAGAAATGGATACGTTGCCAACTGACGGTAAATGGAAAGCAAGGGTTCTGTTGCTGCCAGAATCAGAGGTTCACTGCGTCCATTGAGAACCGGCCGGAGTGCCTGATCAACCAGGCGTGCATATTGTGTGAGACGAACTTTCTTCCCTTCGTCTCCCTGAATTCGTCCGCTGGGTGAGCGATCCTGAATGGACGACTTGCCAACAGAACTTGCTGCATCCTTCGGCAAGCCGTCGATGTTCAATGTCACTGCGGGCAGGTCGGAGCAGATCTGCAGCAGCTTGACATTATTCTGACCAAGCACCAGGACAAAGCCTGTTGAAGAAGCCGCCATTGGATGCAGCAATGGCTTGACGTGGAATCGATCACTGACTTCCACCAGCTCTTGAACGCTGTAGGGAAGTCTTAAAGTATGAATCTGTGTGGGTGTCACAAAAATAGCGAGGCCATGTGCCTGGTATTCCCAGAACGATCCATCATCTACCAGATCAAGAAGCAGTCCTTCAATGGCTTCGACATCTTTTTTCGGACGCTCTGCCAGTTGATCAATCGCAGTTTTTGTCAGATTTTTGAGGACAATCCGATCCTGCTGGGCCTGCTGAGAAAATGGCGTCGTGGGAAGATAAATGCTGACCTTGATCTCACCCCGTGAATTCATCAGGGTGGCAATATCATCTCGAGAGGGAAGATCAACGTGAAGCATCTGGAATATCCTGAGAGAACATCGTGAAGTAGAGAATGGCCGATCTCTAAATCACTCTATTGACCATCAGCAAGCAAGTTAATGCTGATGAAAGTTCTCAGGGATTCCATAAATTGCAGGTTTTAACCATCTGACCAAGTCAAATGTACAAACAATTGAATGCTTACGGTCCACCATGTTAAGGAACAAGCGGCTCTCTTCACATTTCGCAAACCTATTGAAAGGTCGAACGACGACTCCACGCGGCGTGCAGGTTTGCACTTTCTGCAGATCTGTTTTGGTCGAACAGAGTGGATACGTTGTCGCCTTATCTCGAGTTGCGATTGGTTGAAGCGCACCTACGAGAGTTCGCGGGCGAACGAGTGATCAACGACCGTGAACTCGGGATCGAGTGCCGGAGCGGGTTGTCGATTGAGGCGATGCAGCCGATGGGGCTGCAGATCGTGGAAGAAGGCACAACCGCTGATCCCACCGAAGACAGCCAAGACCCAAAGTGCCAGCCAGAACCTGCGTTGCATGTTGGTGCTCATCCTTTCGTTCATCGATCCGGTTCCGGACATCTATGGCGGCGGTGTGGGAAGGTTGATGCTCAAGCCGGTAAGTTCAGGTAAAACCAAGGAAGGGTCTTCCCACAGGAGGGCTAGATCGTCAAGGTGTGGTTGGAGCCGAGTTTCGGCAGGAATCGCCAGATGTCTTAGGGACTCTGCGTGTAGCAGATTCAGTAGAAATGCCCCGGCAAAGATTGCCGCTGAAATCGAGGTGCGTGCTCTGAATGGCCGCTTTTGCCGCTGGATCGTGATCGACTTTTTCGATGACAGAGAATCATCCAGCAGCGATGACTATTGCGCCGATAGGAGTTTCGTAGAAATGTTGCTTCGCCTCAGGGGTTGAATCAAAACTTGCGACCTCTGATGCGACTCCATTCGGTGGTGTGGTTCCCTGCTATCGAGAATACTCATGTCTGAATCTGCAGAACCCAACCCCACAACAGATCTTTCACCCAGTTCTCCCGAAAGTTCTGCTGGAGGAGAACAGCTCACTTCTGCCGGCATCGAGCAGTTCGAGAAGCTCAAATCGACGTGGCTGAGCCACCTGACAGAGAATATCGATGCTCTGGTCACGTCGTTTCAACAGGCCACGGATCTAGCCACTCAGTTTCGGGTGAAGGAACTTTCTGCCGAATGGGTGACACAGCATTTAGCAGTTCAACATGAGCCGTGGCCTGCTGGTGAAGCGGCAGGTCTGGTTGTCGAACTTGCCTGTGATGAGACATTTTTTGTGGCGTTATTGCCTGAAATCATTGGCCTGCCCGGCTGGTATACGACGCCGGATGCCAGTCAGGAATCACGACTGCAAACTTTGGCACAGGAATGGAGCATTCTTCTGCTGCCTGAGTCAATCGAGATAGGTGCCTCAAAAACGATTACTATCTCGCGCATCGCGGGTCATGTCGAAAACCTGCCAATGCATGCCCGTTTGCTGGCTTATGCTCTGGAGGTGACGACTCTCGAGAATCCGCCGGAAGAAGGTGAAACACCCGCGATCATCGTGTTGGGGCCATTTCCTCTATCAGCAAAAGATGGTCAGCCATCGGGGTCGAGTGCCGATGCTGCATCAGGATCCAGCCAGACAGGAATGACGGGAGTCACTCCCCAGAACTTCGAGGATGAATGGGAAGAGGCCTCAGCAAACCTCGAGACCGAACGTCGTCAGAATTCCAGTGCCGAGCGACAACTGCCCGATTCACAGACTGCAGTAGCGCCAGTCGATAGCCCGGTTGATGATCTGCTTTCGAACTATGAGGGACTGGCCGCTCAAGATCCAATGGAATCTGCGGCACCATTGGCTCAAGAGACGATGCCTCAGCAATCGGTCACGAGCCAATTGATGCTGCAAAGGCTCTCTGGAGTGCGGGTTCAATTGAGTGTGCGCCTCGCAGAAAAACGCATGCCCCTGGCTGCTTTATTGCAATTGTCACCCGGGGCTCTGGTGACGTTTAGTAAACCTTGTGAAGACCTGCTCGATATCTATATTGGAAATCGGCAGTACGCTCAGGGTGAAGCCGTCAAAATTGGCGAGCATTTTGGCGTGAAGGTCAATCGCTTAGGGCCACCTCCTGAGAAGCCCAGTAGCCTGATTCTGGACTGATGGCCATTGACCTTGCTCATCGGGTTTTCGGCGACCCAATCACATCGATGACTGGCAGTCAGGCGATGATGAAAAATCGATAAAGTCAGCCAGTGCAGAAACTCCCTGTAGAGAACTGTTGAACATCTTGAGCATAATGGGCCGAGTTGATGAAGGCTTTGAAGTGGCCTTTGTCTGACATCGAGCGTTGATGCGAGAAAGCATTTCGCAGGTCTATCCGACAGGTTGGCTCCCATGAGTTCTGCAGGCACGCCCCAAGATCCCACTGCTGATTCCGAGAAGACATTCATCGCATCGGATGTCTCTGATGGTGCTATGGCAGCTACGAACATTGCGCCTGACACTGTTCTGACTGGGTCAACAGATGCTGGAGAAGGGACAGGGAAGGGTTCATCTCCTGCTGCCCCGCAGCGGATTTCTCAGTTGGGCGACTTCCGATTAATTCGCAAGCTTGGTGAAGGGGGCATGGGAGAGGTGTTCCTGGCACATCAGGACAGTCTTGATCGGAAAGCAGCGATTAAAGTTCTCTCCAAAAAACTTGCTGGCAAAGACGACTTTGTCAAACGGTTCTATCGAGAAGCGCGGGCGATGGCGAAGATCGATCATCCGAATGCCGTGCGCGTTTATGCCGTTGATCAGGATCATGGTGTGCACTTTGTGGCGATGGAATTCATCGACGGCAAGAGCATGCAGCATTGGATCGAGACTCTGGGCCGACTCTCTGTTGGTGATGCCGTGCATGTGACATTGCGATGCGCGGAGGCCTTGCAGCATGCCCATGCCATGAACATGGTGCATCGCGATATTAAACCTGACAACATCATGCTCACTGCGCGCGGGCAGGTAAAGGTAGCAGATTTTGGCCTCGCCAAAGCCATTGACGATGAAGACAACTCGCTCACACAGAGCGGGACCGGTCTGGGAACACCGTACTATATGGCTCCCGAGCAGGCGCGCAACGCCAAACATGTGGATGGCCGATGCGATATCTATGCCCTGGGGGTGACGCTCTATCACTTTCTTACGGGGAAGCTGCCATTTACTGGCAATACCACCGTCGAACTGATCATGAACAAAGAGCAGGGAAAGTTTCCACCCGCCCGAAAGGCGAATCCCGAGATCCCGGAAAAACTGGATCTGATCATCGATAAAATGGTGGCTGTCTCACCCGAACAGCGATTCAAGGATTTTGGCGAAGTGATTCGTTATCTGGCGATGCTGGGCCTCGAAAGCCCTTCACTCAGCTTTATTCAGGCTCCCGATAAAGTGGTGGCGACAGCCAATACGGCCACTGTCAAAAGTCCTGCTGCCGCCACGCGAAGTCTACCTGCAGTACCGAAGTCTTCCGCTGAAGATGCCGCTCAGCAGAAGCAGGCGGCAGCCAAAGAGATCACCTATGCGATTCAGTTCATCGATGCTCAAGGGAAACCATCTGCTGCCAAGATGACGGCTCCCGCGATTATCAAAGGGATCAAAGCCGGCATCATTGACCAGCGGGCGAAAGTCAAAAAACCGGGCGCGACATCCGCCATTCCGATTGCTCAACTTCCAGAGTTTGAAGATGCCATCCAGGCACTTATTGTTCGGCAGGAAGCCGAGAAAAAAGGCCGGGATATGAAGTCGCTGTATGCCCAGATTGATCGGCAGGAGCGCTGGCGCAAGTTCACCCGCAAGATTCGAGCGGCCCTTTCAGGTGCCTTGGGCTGGGTCAGTCTGCTGATCTGGTTGGGATTGATTGCCGGTGCGATTTACGGAGTCTACCTGCTCCTGCCACTCCTCAGGCAGAACATTCCGTTTCTTGAAAAGCTGGGTGGAAGCTGATGAATCCACTCTCATGATGCTGTCAATCAGTGCGTTGGAGAGCCTGACGGATTCTTGAATTTGTCTCGAAAGGCGATTGTTACCCAATTGCTGAACTGTTCCACCTGGCCTGAGTCGCCAGTACCACCAGCAAAGTACACAGACCTGCCACACCGAGGCCAGCCAGAATGGCAAATAGAGGTGGGAGAGTCAGTGCTGCAATCGTGAGGATGATAATCAACAGGAGTGTGGTGAGCTGGAGCCAGCGCTGCTTCTTGTCCGGGGTCACAATTGCCACCATCCACGCTGCCAGAATGATGGAAGCCAGCAGCCATAACCATCCCCAGAGTGATCCCTTTCTGCCGGAGGGGACAAATTCGAGTGCCAGGCGGGCATCGCCACCGGCTTTCGAGAATCGCACGGTCTGGCCACTTTGAGGAAGCTCTGCCACGACGGAAAGTCCTTGTGAAACGGCACCTCGATTGGCAGGTAATTCAAAATCGACCATGCCTCCCAGGCCACCACCTAAGCCGCCAGTGGCAACACTCGTCCCGCCAGAACTGGCAGCCATTTCAGAGAGGACGAAGAAATCGTCGCGTGCAGACGCGTCGCGGGCTTTATCCACGCCGAGCTTTGCTCTCTGCAGGCCATCTTCTTCCCACTGAGATGACGTTGACTGAGCTTTGTTTTCTCCCAGAGCACGCTGCTGCAGTGCAATCGAATCGGCCGCGTTGCGTCTCACGGCTCGACCAAGTTCCACAGCTTGACTTCCTCGATCAAACTCTTGTTTTCGAGCTGCGGAATCTTCTGACGATGACAAATAGCGTTCCAGCGATTCGCCCGATTTGGATTTTGCCAGATCCAACTGCTGGCGCTGCTGTGATTCTTCCATACGGTTTCGCACGGCACTGTTCAAAGAATCGAGTTGCTGATCGTTGAAGGCCTGGTACTGACGGCGGGCATCGAGTTGTTCCCGCGCTTCCTGACGATCTTTCTTCGATGGAGCGGACTCTTGAACAAACTCGTTTTCCTTGAGTTCGGACTTAAACCAGAAGGCTCCTCCTTGAGAGAAATGATCCGCCTGAGACTGGCTGCGATTATCGGTCAGAATCTGGAGAGCATTCGACTGCGCCTCGAGAGCACCTTCGGAAGGTTGCCCCAGGATGATGCCGTTGACTGCCAGCCCTGAGACAGTCAGTGACTGGTTTTGAAGGTTCAGCTTTTCACCTTTTTGCTCGACCTTGCGTTGTAATTCCTGAAGTTGTTTTTGTGTGGCATTCAAACTGGTTTCATACTCATCGACAGCGGCTAAATCTTTGCCTGAAGCTCGACTGCGGTAGCTGGAACTATCGGAAAGCAACGACTTCAGTGCGATGCCATTTCCCAGGGCCTGTGCCTGAAGTGAGAAATTGGTCGAATTGTCGGCAATCGAAATCAGATAAGACAGCTCCTGCAGGCGAGCCTGTTGCAGTGATAACTCGGATTGGACCAATGAGGCGGTATTCAGATTGTTGCGCGTGAGGTCGGCCAGCCCAGTCGCCTGCAGATCGTCGGGAATAGAAACCGCCCAGCGTGTGCGGGAAACCGGAATCCCGAGAGCTTCATCTTTTTCAGGGCTGATGACTTGTGGGGCCGGAATATCAAGTTGGCGTGTTGTCCATCCGCCACGGGTTGGCAATCGTCCATTCAGCTTACCGGCAATGGTGATCTGCACGGTAATCGAAAGGTCGGCAGCACTTGTGCGGGGTAAGGCCACCAGTTGCATGATCTGGCCGTCTTTCGAAGATTGCACCGCTCGTGAAGGGGCACCATCGATCAAGACCGTGAGGAGTCTGGCTTCCGCAGGAATGACCAGTGGCAGGAACTGACGCGAGCGATTTTTAATCAGGTAAGTGGCACTGGTTCGATAAGTCCCATCGCGAGAGAGAATCGTCACCAGATCGGCGAGATTCACACTGGCAGCGGCCAGTCGAGCCTGCGTTAACGCTACCGCTTTCCACTTCAAACTGACACCTGAGGTTTTCACCCGCAGAAGTTCGGCAGCCCGTTTGATGAGATCATCATTCAGTGCAATACGCAGGTCATCGCGAGTGACGGCATCGGCTTGTTCGGGAGCTTCGCGAGTCAGCACGCTGCGTGAAGGATTCAGCAAGAGGACATAATGAGCTTGTGGAATCGATTCGACTGATCCTGCGTTGATGCGATCCGCCTCAATCGTTTCAAAGCGTAAGCCGGGCGAATGCACCTGGAGGTCACGAAACTCCGTCGTCGCGACAGCGGCCAGCGAAAGGCTGCCCAGTACGGGTGTTCGCAAAGAAATCGTCCAGTGAGGGCGACCATCTTTCCCTTTGGAAGTAGCAATCGACCGGATTTCAGAACCTGAAAATTCGAGTTTGCCAGCAAACTCAGGGCTCGCAGAAACCTCAACCACATCGGCAGCAGCACGAGCAATCTGCCAGTTCAAAAGGAGTGAATGAGCAATCGCACCATCAGTCACACTCACGATCGATAACGATTCAGCTGCCAGCTGTGGCTCGAGTCTCGACAGAGAAAGCGAAATGGGACGGGTGGTCTGACTTTCTGAAGAAAACGCGAGTTGAGGAGCCTGACCATTTTTAAGTTGAGTCAACCCGGGAGAGAGGGTGGCGGGATCGATGGATCTCCAGCCTTCCAGGTTGGAAAAATTCGCGGTAATGGCGGAATCTGTCCAGAGACCGACTTGTGAACTCAATCGATCCACATCGGTTAACTCGGGAAGTTCCAGAGCCATGGACCAGCGGTTCTGACCATTGCGGCTGAAGGGGACTGCCCCAGCCAGAAGAATTTCCAGAGTCCCTTCACGCGGCGATTTCCATTCGAGAGTCAACAGGTGCTGGCCTTCTGTGCGGGTTTCGTACCAGTCCTGTAAGCCTGCACTTTCGACCCTGAGTGGCTGCCAATCTTTAGGAAGTCGCAACGTCAATGTCGCGCGAGGCACACCCGAGACCTGGGCGATGAGCCGCGTGGTTTGCTGCTGGCGTGTGGGAGTCATGAGCACGCCATGCTGAGCCTGGGCGGTGATGCGGGACAGTTGCCTTTGAACCCGCAACTCGAGTGCATAAGGCCTGGCCGAGAATCGATAGGCGAACTGTGGAGCGGCAGCCGGGCGACTGACAGGGACTGAGCCACTGAAGCGAGAAGTATCAATTTGTGTCAGTAACTCGGTTTTATTGACTCGCACGTTGAACTGCCGAGCCGCGAAGACACCTAAGGTTCCCGTTTCATGCGTCACACCGACAGGGATCAACTGTGGTGCTTTCAAAACGGTGGGTTCTTGCGAGACAGGAAGTTCGAAATAGGCATCGATCGTGAGGCGAGTGGTGTCATCGACATTTCGTCGCAGATAGACCTTCAGCTTTCGCGCGGGGTCTTCGCCAGAGAGTTCCCAACTGCCGACATCGGGGCCTGTGACCGATTGAATTTTGAGTGCTGGTGGAACCTGAAGATCGAGTTCAATGACACTTCCCTGCCGGATCAGATACTCAAGCCCGGTGCTCACTTTCAGGCCGCTGTCATCAAACGAGAGAGCGGTCAGTGAATTGAGCGAGACCGTGCGATTGGCCACATTGAGTTCACCTTCGGGCTGCCAGGAGATTGAAACCTCGTTGTAAGAGCTGAGTGAGACTTCGACCTTTCGTGGCTGGTCGTTACGGGCGGGCGTCTGCCGGAAGCCTGTGGTGGCGCCATTGAGCCGGACGAGCAGACCCTCTTTGGGAAGATTCCAGATCAGTTTCCCACCCGTTGAAGGTTCCAGAAGAATTTGGAACTGGCCAGCCGAGGGGGAAGAATTGCGATCAATAATTGTTTCCAGATCGAGGACATGCAGTCCTTCTCCAGTGATCAGGATTTGCTGCTGCGAATCTTTCGAAACCAGCGGGGCCGCTTTGCCATCCAGTTCCGCCCGGTTCCAGGCCAATTGTTTGAGCGGTAAAGCCATCAATTGAGGAGCGCTGGTTCTCGACAGATAGACCAGCCTGGCCTTCAAGCGGACATCGTGTGTCCACTGGCTCTGGGCGGGTGTGGCTTTTTCGTCTGCAGGAGCTGGTTGTGCTGCTTGTGTGGTATCGGGTGCGGATTTGACCTGTGGTTTAGGTATGAGATCGACCACTAATGTTGTTTCGGCCAGCCCGCCGGCATGAGGGGCTGCGGCCTTGGGTCGTTTGTCGGGGTTGGCCTTCAAATACAGTTCGAGGTACTTTTCGTAAGGGATGAAGACCTGCTGACTCCCTTCGAGAATCGCGGGGTCGGTGAGATCACCATTCGCCACCGGAATGACTGTCTGATTCACAGGAGGCGATGGGGGAAGAGGAGCCATGGCCTTTTGAGCTTCCTGGTCGATTTTTTGAACTTCTTCCTGTGCTAAAAGCGGAGTGACACAGGCTGACCAGAGACATAGCCCGACCACAAGGCTCGCCAGTTGACCAGGGCCAGACCATCGAGTTTTGCAGCAACGTGAGAGGCAACTTGTCAGGCAGAGATCGATCAGCGAGTACAGCGCGACACCCAGCCACACCATCAGTCCCCCGATCATGGCGGCAAACAAACCATCGAGCCAAAGCTGTGCACTGGCGGGAAGCACGCCACTTAGGCCAATCACGAGGGGAAGACCAATCCCGAGAATCAGCCATTTGCGTGTGGCAGGAAGTTTACGGCAGAACCACGCGATGAGTGCTCCCATGCAGAAGAGCCAGCGTCCCCAGAGTGTGATCTCCTGACGGTCAAGATAGGTCAGTTTCAATGAGGCGACTTCTCCGCCATCGAGGCTTTCACCCGTTCCGACATAACGAAACTCTCGACTGCGGGTACCGGCGGGTGCCTGCCAGTTCAGAGCCAGAGAGAGCCGGGATGTACCCGACTTTACCCCCCAGGATTGATCAGCACGACCTGTCAATGTTTCGGCTCCTTCGCCAGCAGTCGCAGGACGTGCATCAGGAGTGGGAGTTGCTGGAGTCTTGCTGTCTGACGTTTGATTGCCTGCTTCTGCAGGAACCGGCATGCCGGCAGCAACCGGCTGCGGCTGGTTCAAAGCCACGGCAGGATCGGTTACGGTGCCGAAAGGTTCTGTAAGTGCGGGTAAAGGTGTTTCAGCAGTGGGAGCAGGACCGCTCGGAGGCGCGGCAGGTTTGGCACCCGCCCGCAGCATCTTGCGAGATTCTGCGATCTTCTCGCCAGCCTGTGCTGGAGCGTCAAAAGCCGGGACTAGAGCATCAATATCCGACATAGGTTTACCGTTACTCTCTTCGAGACGCTGCATCGATTTCTCGACAGGTTCAACAGCGAAACCTTCGACAGCATTGTCGATATAAAAGGAGGTTGCAGGAGCAGCCGTGCGGGAAGCGACCATTCGTCGTTCAGCCAGCCCACCCAGGAAAAACCAGGGTCCTACGCAGACGACCAGCACCAACCCCAAAGCAAGCAGTCCACCGGCACCGGCACAACCCCAGAAGCCAGCCTTGAACCGGAGATAACAGGCTCCCGCAGTGAACAGAATCATGAGCCCGGCGACCAGCAATAAGGGAATCAGGCGATCCCAACTGGGTTGTTGGAAGAGTTCTTTTAACCTCGCCAGTTCTCCCGGCTGATCAAGTGGCGCGGTCGCCTCCAGTAAACCATTCTGCCTGACAAGTAACAGTTTCTCGGGATAATGGACTTCCCACGTCTGCTCGAGCACTTCCACGATTTCAAGATCGCTCGATGACGTGACGACATTCAGCACAGGTGTTGTCCCCTCAAATTGGCTGGCCTGTGCCGCTCGACCAGCCGTCGCATGATCTGTCTCGTAATAAACGACCACCGACCGTTCAGTGCCGCCGACAGCTGAACCTTGCGATGTATTGTTCGCCCCCTCACTTCGACTGCTGAGAGGAACCAGAAAGCCTCGTGAGGCGAGCCTGGCTTCTACAGCCCGGCCATCAACCATCACCGCCCACAAGCGGCTCCCCTGACCAGGCTGACCTTGATCTCCGGGCAATTGAACACTGAGATTCTGCACATTGGCGACCTGCAACAGGAATTCGGCCCGATGCTGCGCAGCACCGACCAGAGGCAAGTGCGTATCGACTTTCAAGCGGCGGCAGATCGCGCTGGGAAGTGCCGAGCGGTCAAATCGTTGCTCACTCACAACAACCCTGGCTCCTTCGGCCAAAGTTTCGAACAAAGCCACCAGTCGCTCGCGAGGGACCCACTTGGATGAAGGGAGTTCCAGCAGGTCCGCCTCTTTGAGAGGCGATCCATCAGCCGCCAGGGCATCAATCGATAACTTCTGATCCGGGCTGGCTTCGAGAGCGATAAACCCGCTATGGAGTTGAGAATCGAGCACCAGAAGTTCGGGAACTTCAAACTTCTCGACCTCAGGTCTGGGTTGCTCAATCGTCGCCCAGAGCGTCAAAGCTCCCCGGGCACGTTCCGCGAACCGCAGGATCCACAATCTGCGACCTTTAACAACCGGGCCGTCCTGTTGCTGGACGATCCGTCCGCCAGCACCTGCCAGTGAGAAGCGCAGATCAGTTCCGACACTTTCCGGCAATGTCAGCATCAGTCCGCGAACACCACCACCTTGAACTTCAACTCGCACCGAAACAAATGAGGAGATCGACTGCTGATCGAGTCTCCAGCCGGTGAGACCTTTCGTGATCCAGCGGGAAGGCTGCCTCGAAATGTTCAAGCCAGCCTTCCAGTTATTAACCTGTGACTGCAGCCTGAGTCGCTCGTCTTCCGCTTTGAGTGGTGCCAGATCAATCGCCACGAGATCGCGAGCAGTGACATCAAGATCTTCATCCGCACGAACTACGACAGCCGTCTCTGTGAGAGTGGCGTCGGCGATTGGTAACGAAGGTAAGACCAGCGAGACGGGAGCGTTTTCTTCGACCGGCCAGTTTTCGACAAGCTGCCTGGCTGAGAATCGGATCGATCTTCGCTCACCCGGAAGTAATGGTTTATCGAGGGCCACACGAATGCGATTGATCCCTGCATCACCAGGGATCGTCTGCCAGGTTAACCCCTGACCTTCGGCAGTGCTGGCCTGCAGCAATTTCCATTCAGCAGGAAGATCGAATTCGAGATCAAACAGCGAGACATACCGGGTTTCAACCATCGTACTGGCCGTGAGTTCAATCCCACGGGAAGTGATTTCGACAACCATAGCGACCGCTGTGTTGAGTTCGCGGGCTTTGGGTTCAGTCATGAGGTTTAAGTCAAAATCTTCCCGCCAGACTTCAAACTCGATGGAAGAAAATGAGTTGTTATCGCCTGGTGAGTTATTGGCAGCAGGAGCGGGGTTTTTGGGAGTGACAGAAAGACCTTCCGAGCGGCGCACTCCGTTTTCTTCTAATGTTCGTAAGCGGACTTCCTGCGGATGACGCACGATGAGTTGCCCGATATGACTGGTGGCTCCATCGATCTTAAGTGGTGGTACCGACCAGGCTTCACCCACTTGTGTGGGCATGACGCCACGAACTGTCAACGTGCGCTGACCTTCAAATGGTTGCGAGAAGACCAGTGACATTTTTGTGCGCTCGGGATTCGCCGGGTCATCGGAGAGTGTCCACGCTTCGAGGCCTGTCGATTCGATGGCAGCGACTTCAAGCTTTGATGGGACAGACAATTCGAGTCGATCAATCGAGCGGCCAAAAACCTGCAGGCTGGTCAAGGCCTGCCAGGAGACTTCACCGGGACTGCTGACAAGACCATAGGCTGTGCTGGCAAAGAGCAGAGCGTCGGTCGCTTTGGCTTCTGCTCGTTCGGTAAGACGCCATTGAAAGCGGCCCTGCCCGCCAAAGGGGAGGCGATACTCATTCGCTTCGGCGAGTGGTTTCAGGCGATCCAGGGTCATGCCAGAAGAAACGAGTTGTTTCTTCGGTGGAACAGTCACCACGATCTCCCCGGCAGGGACAGGTGGCAGCACAAAGGCCGCGACCTGATCACTTCCTGCATTGACCAGAGGTGTCGTTAATTGCAGTTCTAAATGATGAGTGCCGACTTCATTGGTCAGGAGCTGCAGAGGTGGAGCGGGCAGTCGAACCGATTTTTGTTGAGTTTTGACCATGGGCTGGATTTCGAACGCAGGCCGATAGAGTGGTGCCGGTTCTCCATCCAGCCGAGCGGAGTCGATGGAAAGACGTTCAAGCCCGGGGAATCTTCCATTCAGCCCAGCCGGGGGTGAGTTGTTCGAGTTCGAGCTTCAGGTTGATGACGAGGACAGTCCCTTCGATGGTGGCCACGGCCGTGCCACTGGTGATCACCTGATGGACCGGCGGAGTGGGGGAGTTGTTTTTGATCTGTGCTCTTTTGAGCAGTGCTTCGTAGTCATCGCGTGAGAGCAGGACACCTCGCTTTTGAGATTCAAGCACGGCCTGCAGATCTGCCAGAGGGACAAATACTTCTCGTCGGATGCTGGGTGATTCACCACTTTCGACAGAAACGTTCTGTACTGGTCGATTGGTGGGGGGCTGTGCCTGTGCCCGCTGTGGTGAACTCAAGCCGCACACCATGCACAGCAGAGCAGCCATGAGCCGACAGATATCGTTCATGAAGAAGTATCGACCCTGCTCAACAGGCGAAGTCTTCGTGCGGAGATTGAAGGTGATGAGTGACATCAGTTTATTCCTGCCAGAATCTGGCTCAGTCATTTCGCAGAATCAACAACATCTCTGGAAGCATCGGTATCGATTATCGCTGGTCACTCGGAGTTCTCTGCCCAGCGGAAACTGCTCTCTTTCGTTCACGGCATTCGATGAAGAACGATTCTGAACCTCGGAGAGCGATATGAACTGAGGAATTAACTCTGATTTTCGCCCGTTGGATTCTGTGAAGGTGGCTCCTCCGGCTTGCTGGAAGTCGCGGATGAGGCATCTCCAGTGGACACGGCGAGTGGCTCTTCGACTTTGGTCTTTACAACAGGTTGCTCAAGTGGAACCTCGACCGGTTTTGGCTTTCCAGGACGACAGCAGTTGACAATGCTGGCGACCAGCCAGATCAGCACCATGGCCACGAGGCCGAAGAACATGGCCGCGACGATGTGTAAGACCAGATCGGCATCGGCAATGGCACTGGCAGCAGCAATGGTGGCCGCCAGAAGGAGCACGGTCAGTTTGTTTTCCAGCGGCGTTCGCCTGAGGAGCAAAGCGACCACAATCAGCACGATGGTGGCGATCCAGGTGTAGAAGGGTAGTCGCCACCAGACAACGGTGATTTCGTTTCCGCTACCGAGTCGACTGTAAAGTGTGCCGCGACCTTCGCGTGGAAAATCGAACATGCCACTGGCGGTCTGTCCAATCCATTCATCCAGCCCTTCCAGACCTCGTGAGTTTAGTGGCGAGGCCAGGATCAGATCGTTGAATTTCCTGCGTGTTTCGAGTGTGTAGCCTGTGGGTGAGCTGACGAGTGAAAACTCCTGTGGCACCCAGACAGCGACTCGCGATTGCTGAGTAACAATTCCCTGGGCATCGAGGCCTCCCCAGACAGGCATTCTCAAGAGGAGTTTACCTCCATTGCTGCCGAATGGTGCCGGTGAGAGTGGTAAGCGGTAGAGAATCGTCACATGAAACAGTTCATCGGCACCGCTGGCGCGTGCCACGTTGATAAAGTGAGTCGTGTAAGGTCCTTTGTCGCTGGCACCTGGTGTTTTTTCGAGAGCGACAGGCCGATCACCCATGGCTGCTCCCAGAGGCTGGGCATCGCCTGGTAAATCGATCCGCAGTCGCTGACGTTCACTGCTTTTTATAGCGTAACGGGCCCGGCCCGTGACGACACCGGCTTTATCCACGACGATTTCGACCAGGCTGCGAGAGATGACCGTTTGAACCACACCCTGCACATCGAGTTTGCTGGCTTTCAAACTGACTTCCACAGGCTGGCGGAAGTACCGAAAAGCAGCAAAGCCTTCGGGAACAGGCGTCGTCAATTCGCGAGTGTCGATGCTTTCGACATCGCCACCGCTGGCGACGGCATCGACTGCCAGAGCCCGGTCTTTCGTCACGACAACTTCACCCACAATCCGCGTGAGTGGAACTGTCGTCGCGACAACAGGCGAGGCAGGTTTGTTCCCGACTTCTTCGGTTTTGGCAGCTTCTGCTTGCGCAGGACTGTTCTTGCCAGATTCTGACGAGGCATTTCTGCCCGATTCAGGGAGTGGGGAATCGATCAACCGGACGAGCCCCAGAGTCGCGGATTCTTCCGGAGGAGTTCCTGCCTGGGGAGTCACATCAAAGGTGACAACAAAGGTCTGGCGGCCCAGAACTTCACGCTGTAGGACGACCGTCCAGGTGACCCAGCCATCGACTGCTTTTTCTTCCCGGCTTTGTTGTTTGATCGGCGCATCAGCCGTGGAAGTAATCTGCACACTGCTGGCAACACTTTCGGGAACCTGAAAACGGAAGGTCGAGAGCCCTGCAAATTCCACGAGATAGCCAATGGTGGTTTGTGAACTGACTTGCCCCTGGCGGACATCGAGACGAGTGGTGACTTGAGCCGTTAATCGAGAAGGTTTACGAACTGTAGAAACAGGAATGACAACGGGCCTCTGCTGATAGCGCCAGGCAGAAACGAGGCGGGCGTTGCCAGTTTGTGACGGAGCAACCGCAGGATCTGGCTGTGCCGAGATGACCTTCTCGGTTTCTGTAATCACTTCCATCGCTTCGGGGGCAAAAACGACCACCTGTCCATTTTCAACTTCAGCACCACGCGGCTCGATCAGGGGGAGATTCCGGGCAGCTGAAGCGGAGGCCCAGGGGACAAAACCATTGATGGTGAGATTGATCTGTCCGAGCCGCTTTTCAGTGAACTGGACAACGAGTTCACGGGTGGTCTCGTTGACATCGAACTGCTTCATCCCCGTCGCGACGACGTTTTCGACAGTCAGTCCTTCGGGCAAACCGAATCGCAATTCAAAGACACCGGCACGCTCGACCAGATAGTCGAGCGAGGCATTCAAACGGAGCTGATCATCGCGGAAGATTAACTGGGAGTTATGATTCACGACCAGTCGAGGTTCGACAGGCCGGGCGCGCAATTCGAGTTCAAATTCGGGTGAGAAATAGCGGAAATAAGTGGCTCCTGGCGTTCGAATCGAGGGAGCAGCCCCGGCTTCATCGGTCCGTTGCAGACCACGCTGCAGTTCGACCGTCAGGTTGACATCGGGCCCGGCATGCAGCGCCAACTGACCACTTTCGCGTAAGACACTCAGAGCATGAATGCCGCGGGATTGTTGATCGACGATCCCGGCAACAAAGAAGTTTTCGGCAGGGACGGATCGCTCGGTATGCACCTGGATCGTGGCTGGCTTATCGACTCGACCCAGCAGTTCGACCGAGATGATCTGTTGTTCGCCTTCTTTGGAGAGTTTCCATTCGCGAAGGCGCACGTCGGAGGTGACATCGAGAACCCGATGATCTGCAGGAACCGCGATTCGTAAAGACGCCAGTTGTCCGCGAAGAATGTCGTATTTGAGCTGGGCGTGCGTGTGGATAAGCCCATCTTGAACCTGCACGCTGGTAAGGTTGGTGACACTGGCCAGCAGTTCCATATCGGGCCGGGAACCGACTCGTGGATGCCAGTTGACCTTCAGTTGTTCGACAGTTCCAAGATCTGCTCGAATACGCGTTTCTTTGGAACCAGGAGCGGTGGGGAGCAATTCGAGTGCGGCGGCTGGTGCCAGCTCGACGACCTGGTCGGCTTCGGGAATCGTCAGTTCGAGACTGCTGATCCCGGCATTTGGAAGTTGCATTTCAAATCGTCGTCCGTCGGGCGAGACACTCACTTTGGTGACGACTTCGAATTGCACCACATGTTCGCCGGCTTCCGGCATGAGCAGCGCGAGTTTGCCCTGGCCCAAACCTTGAAGGAGAACTCGATTGGTGCTGGATGAGACTTTGCCGACCGCTGCATCGCCGAATGAAATCGGCAAAACGGCCCAGCCCTGATTCAGAGAGAGCACCTTCAATTGCACATTCAGTCGGACGGCTTCTTTCTCGACTTTGGCGGTGTATCGAGCTTCGGAGATGACTGCCGGGACAGGTGGCTTTTCGCCTGGCTTCAAACTCTGCTGATGAGCTTTGTTCCAGAGTTCGAGATATTCTGAAAGTGGTAATGCAATCGTGGCGTCATTTTTCCCGAAGACCTGCTTGAGGTTTTGATAAGGGATGTAGATCCACCGCTGAACCAGTTCCTGATTGGCAGGTGAGGCGGCTGGTGGCCGCGTGGTGCTCTCCTCCTGGGCGAATACCATTGTGGCTGGTGACAGGGCCAAGGCCAGCAAAGCCATCATCAGACGAATAACAGTCAATGGCGAGGAGGAGCGCATGGCAGACTTTCTGCGAAATCAACAGCTTCTCCTGTGAGGAAAAGCTTATGGATGGGTCAATTAAGGGAAATACGCTGTTTGCGCCACTGGTGGCATTGATGTCAAAGATAGCGATTACACACATTGCGGAACATGGTTTGTCTCACAATCGCAAAGACGACTGGGGCAGAAATTCTTTGGCCGCTGTACCGGCTGATCGATGCGTCTCGCGTGAACGGGTGCCGAAGGGCACTTCATGAAGTGAGTGTTTCAGACGTAACAGACAATTTTATAGTACTTTGCGTCATTTTTGATCAGGTTGATGTCATACGCCAAGCAGGCATTCGCTGCGTGCGTGCATCTGTGACGCGCGGATCAGCTGACAAAACTCCAGAGATTTTGCCGCTTCAATACAGATTTCCGAAAATTGATGCGTTGGTAGCAAACTCGCGGACCCAATCACTCAGCTGCATCAAACTGTTGCGCCGCGCGACAGTTTGATGCAAAGACTTAATCCATGTCGCTTTGAAGATCATGCCGCGGGGATGCCGTTTGACACAACCTCATGATGTGCAATTGGTTAGTGATTTTGGATATCCGTGGCATCAAAGCTGCTACTTGAGACTGACAAATGTCGAGTGGCGGCTTTGTACCGTCCTGAGTTCGTAAGTTTTGTCAGAAGATGGAAATGATGAACGAATCATCGCTGTCACGTCGCCGCCTTCATGCCGGCTTCACTTTGATTGAATTGCTGGTGGTCATCGCCATCATTGCCATTCTGATTGCCCTGCTCCTTCCTGCAGTCCAGCAGGCACGCGAAGCGGCCCGGCGAACGCAATGTAAGAACAATCTCAAACAACTGGGGCTGGCAGTTCACAACTACGAATCGGCTCTCAATGCGTTTCCACCCTCGGCGACGATCAATACGTCGGTGACAACCACGGGAAACAATGGGTCGTGGTCGATTCATGGGAGAATTCTCCCTTATCTGGAACAGGGCAACCTGTATTCCAAAGTGGACTTGAGCATTGCGTGGGATAATCAACTCGCGATCAGCGGATTGAAGATTCCCAGCTACGCCTGCCCAAGTGACCCCAAGTCGGATACAGTACGCGATCCCGGTGGCGGACGGGCACTGCTTTATCCCACCACCTATGGCTTTAACTACGGCACTTACTTTGTCTTCAACCCCACCACTGGTCAGGGTGGGGATGGAGCGTTCTTTCCCAATAGTAAACTGAGTTTCAACTCTTTTACCGATGGTACCAGCAATACGCTGCTCGCAGCGGAAGTGAAGGCTTGGACTCCTTACAACCGCAATGCTTCGAGTTTTTCGTCGACGACTCCACCGACCAATGCCTCGGCTGCGGCAGCTCTACTAAGCCAGGGAACTGATCCCAAATACAACCCTGCAACAGGGCACACCGAATGGCCAGATGGTCGAGTCCATCATGCTGGTTTCACCACCTGCATGAATCCCAATACGAATCTTTCAACAACGCATACCGATGGAGTGACCTATAACGATTGCGATTTCAACTCGTGGCAGGAAGGTCGCAATGGAAGCACAGGTTCACCAAGTTATGCAGTCATCGTCTCACGCAGTTGGCACGAGGGGATCGTGAATGTCTGTATGGTCGATGGCTCAGTGCGTACGGTGAGTGAAAACATCGACAATGGGATCTGGCGGGCCTTAGGAACCCGCAATGGTGGCAGCAACGAAACCACCGTCGGCGAGTTCTAACCTGATTCCACCCGGATTCTGCGTCTCAGGCTGTTGATTCGGTGTTGGCCCGCTTAAAATTGACGGTCGTGTGTCGAGTGATTTCTGACTGTTTGTATGCCGTGATTGACTGATGGTGAAACGGTCCGTCGTCCTGGGTAACGTTCTCATTTGCCAGCTTTGGACGGGATTGCCCGTTGTTCAACTTGACGTGATGGGGTCTTCTGATGGTTTGCACTTCCCTCCGCTGTTTAGGTCTCGCTCTTATTGCCGGAGTATGTCTGGTGGCTCAGATTTCTGAAGCTGCCACCCCTGCCGAGATCGCCGCTTCCCGGCAGAAAGCCATTGCGTTTCTCAAGACATCCCAGGCCGAAGATGGAAGCTGGACAACCAATCAGACTCCCGGCATTACAGGGCTTGTCCTCTACGGTGCACTGAGTGCCGGTGCCGCCGCAGACGACCCGATGATTGTCAAAGGCCTCAAGTATCTGGAGTCATATCGCCAGCCCGACGGCGGAATTTACAGCCCCAAGGCTCATCATGGGAATTACGAAACGGCCATTTCCCTTCTGGCTTTTTCGGCAGCGAACTCCGATGGCAAATACAACGATCTCATCAAGAAAGCCGAAGCCTATATTCGCGGTGTGCAATGGGATCAGTCCGAAAAGATTGAATCCTCGGATGTGCGCTGGGGTGGTGCAGGTTATGGGAAAACCAACGATCGGCCCGACCTTTCGAATACAGCGTTCTTCCTCGAAGCCCTGCAGACAGCGGGTGTGAAATCGGATGATCAGGCCGTGCAGAACGCACTGGTGTTCCTGTCACGCTGCCAGAATCTGGAATCTGAGTACAACACCACACCGGCAGCCGCCAAGATCAATGACGGTGGCTTTTACTACACCCCCGCTCTGGGTGGCCAGTCTCAGGCGGGTACGACTCCTGAAGGAGGCTTGCGTTCGTACGGCAGCATGACCTACGCGGGCCTTAAGAGCATGATTTACGCGGGGCTTAGCAAAGACGATCCCCGTGTAAAAGCTGCGACCGAATGGATTCGCAAGTTTTATACAGTGGATGAAAATCCTGGCCTGGGTGATCAAGGGATCTACTACTATCACCAGGCCTTTGCCAAAGCTTTGAACGCACTGGGAGAAGAAGTTCTCATCGATGCCCAGGGCAAAGAGCACCGCTGGCGGGAAGATCTCGCGAACGCACTGATTGGCAAACAGCAGGCCAACGGCAGCTGGGTAAACAAAAATTCCCGCTGGATGGAAGGCGACCCGAACCTCGCGACAGCCTACGCACTGATGGCACTGAAATACGCGACGAAGTGAGCAAGCTTCCGGGTCGTCATAGCCAACTCTTCTTCGGAACTTCTGGCACCATAGGCTGGGCGTCAGCGTATGTTGAGACTTCGATGAGGTTCGAGTCTGGATCTCTCAAGTAGACCGACATGATCGGCCCGGTTGCACCTGTGCGGGCGACTGGGCCTTCAATAATGGGTACATTGCAGGCGATTAAGTGATCGATGACTTCGTTGAGTGGTACAGAGGTGATGAGGCAGATATCACCCGAACCAGGTGTTGGAAGAGCCGCCCTGGGCTCGAGTTCTTGACCGGTTTCGTGAAGATTGATCTTCTGATCTCCAAAGCACAGCGCTTTTCGACCTGAACCGAAAGTGACGACACTCATCCCTAAGACTCTGGAGTAGAAATCGCATGTCGTCGAGATATTGGCGACAGTGAGCACCAGATGATCCAGTTTGTCAATATGCATCGATCGAGTCCTTGAATCTCGCCAAGTCTTGCAGGTTGGCTTACGACTTCCAGTTCAAGCATGCGGAATTGGGTATATACGGCACTCGCCTTGTTTGTGATTTCGAATATCAACTCAGGTAGTGGCCAAGGGAGATGATCGATGAGCCAAACCATGCCAGACAGGCCAGAAGATACCCGCACCATGCCAGAACATGCACGCCGGGCGACACCCGGCTCTTGATGAACGCAAAGGGCGATAGACTAGCGAGCAGCCCAACAAACAAGACAACGGTCCAGAGGACGAGCATCGGGGGGCCGCCAATCTCTCCCGAATTTGCAAAGGGGCCTGTCATCGGGCCCATGACCACGCCAAGTGCGATGGCTGCAATGTGTCGTGGAGTCTTATCCGTTCCTGCGAATTCGTTGTAGATGAGACAAGCACGTACAGCGATTATCGCTGCAATCGCTGCGAACGAGACAAAGGCAATCAGGTGGTACCGGGAAAGCCGCATGCCCTGATCTCTTAAATGATCATCGAACGCTCACAATTTAATGAGAGGCAACTCACCTCCCAGAAATGCTTCAGAAGATACTCATTTGAAAACGCCCGACGATGTTCGCGAAGTGGCCTCTCGTACTAAACCGCAGGAACTCAACACTGCCAGATCATCGCTTACCAAACAGCGGTGAGCGCCACACTTTGCATCGGCAGGCGGCGTAAAGAACGAGTACCTGGAGTGTTCTCAAGCCGTAAACCACGCTGCGGCGGAAGTTGATACTTGAGGCTTCATCGAAATAGCGCACGGGGACGGGGATATCACCCAGCTTAAAGCCATACCAGACCGCCTGCGCCAGGAACTGACTGTCAAAAACGAAATCGTTTGAGTTGTTCTTGTAAGGAATCGTTTCCAGGACTTCTCTGCGGTAAGCACGAAAGCCCGAGTGAAAATCGCCCAGGTTCTGCCCGAGCGAGATATTCTCAATCAGTGTCAGCATGCGGTTGAAGAGGTACTTATAAACGGGCATGCCCCCTGCAAGTGCTTCCTGCCGGGTGCGAATGCGGGAACCCAGCACGACATCGCAGATGCCCAGCTTCAAAAACTCAATCGCTGCCGGGATGACCCGGCTGTCGTACTGATAATCGGGATGAATCATCACGACGTAATCAGCACCCAGTTCGAGTGCCCGGGCGTAGCAGGTTTTCTGATTGCCGCCGTAACCCTGGTTGGTCTCGTGCTGAATCACTTCGAGGCCCAGCTTGCGGGCGACTTCGACCGTTTGATCTTTGCTGCAATCATCGACCAGAACAATGTGCTGCACACTGCCCGCCGGGATGTCGGCCACGGTTCGCTCCAAAGTCGCTGCCGCGTTGTAGGCAGGCATGACAGCCACAACGATGGGAGATATCACCGCCTCGCCCACGTTTGCTCACTCCTCTTTCAATCTGGCATTCAAGCCCAGGGTCCATATCCGACAGTTCATGGGGAAGTTCCAGTTTCCCGCATGAGCCAGGCTTCTCTCCTGAGATCCGGTAAAAGAATGGAATCTCTGTCACCCTTTTTCAGGATGAACTTTCACTTCCAATCATGCCAAGATGCTCCCCAAAAACCTTTTGAGAGGCCACTCTGCCGGAGGCAATCTCGTGAGATTTTCCCACTTTTCCAGCGAAAACCACTCTTCACCAGTGCTGCGGGGCTCTTGAAGAGATAATTGGTCAGCGGACTGCTTCACATCTTTGTTTTGTGACCACAGGATGAACTTCCCGCGCGGACTGGCATCTGGCGCTTGATTTCGCGAAACTGACCACGATAGGTTTTCAGGAGTTGTCGGGAAGATTTTCATGCCCGGCAGTGGCAGCCTTCGACAGGCCTTTGTCCTGAGAAGGATCTCACAGAATCTGCAGCAGGTTGTGACGGACACGATGGCTAAAAAGAAATCTGCCAATGATGCCACAGGCCGTAAAGTGCGTGTGAAGGCCGAAGTGACCTCACCCGAGTTTCCCGAGATTCTGCTGGCTGGATGGACTGGCACCGTCGTCGAAGTGACTGGCAAAGCTCCCGCCGAGAAATATGTCATCGAGTGGGATGCCGAGACATTGTCCAGTATGCCGGCCGATTACATCACACGGTGCGAATCGCAACAGTTATACCATCTCATGGCCTGCCTCGACGCCGAAGCGGTCGAAGCGGTGTAGGGCAGGCTCCCGCCTGCCTGCCTCTTTTCTTTGGGTAACATCAACTGGAAATGCCCAACGACCGGCGAGTACATGGCCCTGGTAGTATTTTCTTCTTCACTGTACCAGCCCCCCGACGACGAATCTCTCGTATTCGTTTGAATCGATCATGGTTTGGGTGCAGCGAGGAAGGCAGGCAGGAGCCTGCCCTACTTTTCCCGATTGCCTGTGGCGTTTGCTGTAGGGATTTGTTTCGATAGTTGTGTGCAGAAAGCGTCCTGCGGATGGGACGTTGATCTTCCATTCTGCCGCAGCCCGAACAGACCTCCCTGATGAAAGCTCGCCCTATGCCCACCTTCCGCTTCTCTTCCCTGACCAGGCTCGCAGCACTGATGCTGAGTGTCGCTGCGATGACCTCGCCCGCTCTTCAAGCTGCAGAAATCGTTCGCGAAACCTTCGACGACACCGGCTTCGAATCGATCTTCGACGGCAAAACACTCGATGGCTGGCATGTCAGCACCAAGACGGGGCACAGCCGGGCGAGTAAGAACACCACGGGTGGGAAATGGGTGGTGGAAGATGGCGCGATTACCGGCTCCCAGGATATCCCTGCCAATGGCGGCATCATCATCACCGACAAGCAGTACGGCGACTTCGAAGTCGTCCTCAAAATGAAGAACGACTACGGCCCCGATAGCGGCCTCTTCCTGCGCAGTACCGAAGATGGTAAGGCCTGGCAGTATATGATCGACTATCATAATGGCGGGAATGTCGCCGGTATCTATGGCGAAGGCTTAGGGGGCAAGCCTCACTTAAGGAACTACGACTTCCTCGATGCTGTTACAAAGATCAAGACCAAGGACGCCCCGGTCGCCGCACCGGTCTCGGCGGAAGAATGGCCCGAGTTCTGGAAGCACGGCGAATGGAACGAACTCCGCGCCCGGATTGAAGGCAACCCACCGACCATTACCACCTGGATTAACGGCGTGAAGTTCATGAAATGGACCGAAACCGAACTCCGCCACCCCGAAAAAGGCGGCATCGCGCTCCAAGTCCACGGCGGCGGCAACTTCGTGGATCAGTATGTGCGGTATAAGGATATTAAGGTGAAGGTGCTCGGGAAATAATTATCCACATAAGCGAGCGGAGCAAGATAACCCTCCGCTCGCGCTTAAAGTGAGGGGAACTTATATCAAATGCTCGCAACAGTTTCCTGATTGTTTGTTTAAAGCTCTCAAAATCTTATTTGCCGCAGTAGGAAAGAGAACGAATACATGTAGGGAAATACTTTGAATTCACTCGCCTACATTTTCTAGCAACTCTCCATCTTCAGTTTCATCGACTTTGACCTGTCCTACCCAGTCCCCAACCACTTCTTTCCAATCCAAATCGCGAGGCTTTTCGTGCGTCCATACATCCCAGAAATCAGGGTCAGATGAATGTGGCCGCTGATCCGCGCGCAACTCGTCAATTTCTACAAGAATCGGAATTGGTGTTGCCCAGCCAAGCAAAATCGCTTGACGCGAGGGCAGACTTGGAAGCTCGGCCAACAATCCTGCGACATTGTCAGGCACAAGCTTGCCAACGAGGTGCTGGTCAGCATCATTTACGATGCGATGCAAAATGAATGTGTTGCACTGCGCCAGGACGGTAGCTGACAATTCTGAGGGCCTTTGTGACGACACAACGAGTCCGAGTCCGAACTTGCGTCCTTCGCGGGCAATTTTCTCAAATGTCTCCCGACATAGTGCAGTAGCTGTTGCCGTGCCGGAGGATTCTTCATGCCCTTTACGCACGAATGTATGCGCCTCTTCAAGTACTAGGACGGTCGGAAGTGACTCACCGGCGGCATTATCGCGCCGATAACGCTGAAGTGACTCAAACACAAGTCGGCCCAACACGGCGACTACGATATGGACAACTTCACTTGGGATGAGAGAAAGATCAATGATCGCCACATTTCCATTCGACGCATTATCTGCCCCCACATACTCTTCAAGCCACGCCTCAAACGTAGGATTTCCATTGACGACAGCCCCGAGATGCTGATCCGCCAACATTGCTCGAATACGCAAACCGAGAGTCGCAACGAAGCCCGCCACACCGGCACCTTGCTCAACGGCTATACGTTCAAGATGGTCAGCGAGAATATTCACGTCGAAGTAGCTTGGCGAGTCTTCGCTGATAGGCCCTTCCGGAGCAACATCGGGCAATACTTTTGCACAATCCTCTAGCGAAGATCGAATACTCTCCAAGTCTGATACGAGGAAGTCGTTGTAGTATTGGCCCGATTTCCTAGATTGCTCGATTTGTAATGCAGCCGAAGCAGCGTTCTGCATTAACGTTTGTGCTTGACCTTCAAGATCACCCGACCATGCTTGACAGTCCTTCGCTATCCCATTCAGCAAACCAGCGCATTCAAAACGAGGTCGAGGAGAACCAGCAAACGCTATGGTCCCACGGCTCAACATCTCCGAAACTCGCACCATGTAAGAGATCACATAGCGTCGTAATATTGCTTCACGCGATCCCCGCGAAACAGAGCCACTCTTCAAATCTCTTAACCCTTGCATCAACAAAGGCCGTTGGGCACCGGGTTGAGCGTTGGAAATGGCCGTCCATTCATGTCCGCACCACATCCAGGCTGGCACCTGCAAAGCACGATCATCTCCGGAGACTGGCGGAACTTTAAAAAGACGGACATTTTGAGGGTCGTCCCGAAAAGCATTCGAGTATTCAGCGTTAGGATCGAGAACGATAAAGCGGGCATTGGGACGTCCCGTCTTGCCGGTTTCGGACATCTGCTTTTTGGCTGCATCCATCGACCAGCGAATCAATCCGGCAACCGTGCATGACTTCCCGCTACCGGTATTCCCCAGCACCGCGAGGTGCCGCCCGAACAGCTTGTCTGGGTCGACCATGATTTTCGTACTTGCCCCGAGGGGCGACACGCCGATCTTGACGCGCCTATCCGTATCCTTCGCCCCAACGATTGCTTCAATTTGTTCGGCAGTGGGAATCAACACCTGATCCCCGACAGAGGGAAAGGCGACAACGCCACGGGAGAGCACATACTGGGTGCGCGAGGTCTTGTCGCGTTTGCATGTCAGCGTTGCGACTGGTGAAACTGCCATTTTTCGCAACGGAAATGGAAGGTCGATCAAGCCAAAGTCCTTGAGGCCAGATCGTTTCGGGAATGGTGAACGCTCAATTCCTATCCAGGAAATGTAAGCAACCGTCGCCCCCGCTTCATGGGGAATCAGCACATAACCGTTCAGGCGCGGAAACGCGACAGGCGACCCAGTGTTCAATGCCGTCGTGTGCGGAGTGTCGAGTTCAAGCATCACCCGCACTTGATCAGGAGCAACTGACTCTACGACACCGACTACGAGGCCAGAGAGATGTTCGACTGGTGAAGTTGCCACTACACCTCCCCTGAAGCTGAGTCAACCAGAGTGGCAGCCACAGGTCGGTGCTTTAGAAGCTCTGTCATCCGGCTCGTAATATAATCGAGGGCGGGTTTCGGCAAATAGTTTTCGACCAGCGTCGAGATGTTCGCGAAATGTTCCCCAATCAACAGCGATACCTGAGCGGTGCGCGTCTGTTCGCAGAAGTACTTAAGCCGCTCGTCTGCGCTATATGCGATCACCACAAGGTGCGTAGATGGAATCGAAAGCATGTCCAACAGGATACGGTTGATGTGGTCGTCCCCGAAACCGTACCCATAGGTCACGACCACCGCATTTGGGCGACAAATTGAGGCCGCGAAGTCACGGAAAAGTTCCGCATATGGATAATTGGTCGTCTCGATATCCTTCGCCGGGTTTGGGTAGATCATGACTGTATCCAGCGGATTCGCCGGAACGTCCGTGTGAGTGTCTGGCGCGCCGAACGGAATTCCCTTCCTATGAATACGGCGATCACTCTTGTCGAATGTCCAATCCAGTGACCCGTGCAGCTTAGTGACACGAATCACACCTTCCATAAACCGTGGTTCGCCGCGAATACCCGGCGGGTTGTAATGAAGATCAACCTCTACACGAGAAGCACGGAAGATTGGATTCAGCGTTCCTACAAAGCGGTCAATCAACCGGAGCCCGGCTAAATCGCAGCCATATTCGATCAATCTGTCATAATTTGTTGTAAAGATATGCAACCGCTCGCGAGAAGCGGCGCGGCTCGCGAAGCTCAAAAGAAATGACTGCAGTATGTTCTGCGATTCCAGCCTCTTGTCGATGTCCGGCGCTGCAGAAATTCCCCGTTCTGTTGCAAGCAGCGATTTTAGAAACTTTAGGAGCTCTTTATCCATCGCCGCCCTGAGAGCCCCCCAGTTTGGATCGCTGATCACCTCCAGACCCTCAAGGAGTGCAACTGCGCTGCGAAACTGATCCTCAATATTTGGGTTTCCGCGATGCATCGCATTAGCAGTCTTCGCTGCATGGGCGTCAATCTGGGCATCGTATTTTGTGCCAAACTCCACCATCGACATGCCGGTAGCAGGGCTGTCGGCAATATACGAAACGGCGTTCGTGAAACCGCTGCCAAGCAACAGATTCAGATGCTCCGCCTGAAATACTGCCGACAACCAAGGCTCAATGCATCGCCGTGCTGTACTGACAAACGTTTCGTATTCCGCACCAGTCGGGAGGGCATCCTCCACAAACTCGTGACTGCCAACGCGATAGGAGTGCGCCTTCAAGTCCATGTCGATGGCCCACCAATATAAAACAAAAGACAAAATAAGAGTCAGTCGCGATTTTACAAGTAAATCGGCTGGCCGTCCATATTTATAATAACACTTTTTATTATGATTCGAATACTTATACAATTCTAAGGGCACGAAGAAAGATAATCGTCGCGTTTTCTTACTCCCTGCGGCTCTTTTTCATTAATTTTCTGCGATCAGAAAATCGTATGAGCTTTGCAATCGAAGTCATTTCCATTTATCGCGGGAGGCAAATTATGACCATCAGCCGCACGACGGTTGTAGCCATTATAACTCAATCGTTATGTTGGCTACATGCAAGAATTAGCTTTTAATTTCTTCATTTGTCTGAAAAGCAGTCAATATCTCTGGTTCGATTGCCTGGAGATCAATCTCAAACAACCCGCTGCGCGTCGCCTGTGTGTTTCGATATCGTTTACAGCGACTTCTGAATCATTTCCAGTCGAGGTTGTGAGTCAAGATCTGCCTCAGGCTTTTCATTTTTGGGGGTTATGTGTTGTGTGCACCAACTTTTCCGCAGGGCGTGCCTCGTGTCGCTGATCTAATACTGCGGCTGCAAGGTCTTTCTTCAAGCCATTCAACCAACAAGGCGAGTAGGCGATTTCTACGAGGAGGACTAAGGCTTCTATTCCATCAAAGCGACTTCACACTGCCACGTTGTGGTCAATCGCGCTGTCGTCTGCTGCACCGCTTGATCCGCTCTCGCGAATTCTGCAACTGCTCTGCTCGATTTCAGAGTCGCTTGGCTGGTTGACAGGCGGGTGATCGTGGAGGATAGTCTTTCTGGTGGTTTCTGGAGGATGGGCGGAGTTTAACGTTGCCGGTTGGGCATACGATCGGGTGATTTTCTACGGGGGATAGGTCATGAAATTCTTCGCGATGTTGGCAGTGACGGCTCTTATGTTTTCGGGGATGGGTGCTGTGGCGGAAGCTCAGTGGGGTTATCGACCTGTGCGCGTGAATCCAAGGTATCCTGTGCGGGTTTCAACACCGACATATTTTGTGCCGGTTTCGCAAGAGCCAGTGCGGGTTTCACGCAGCCCGAGAGTGGTTTACGAGCCCATGAATGTGGTCTATTCACGCCGACGGCCCATTCTCGGTGGGTATTCGGTCCGTGTACGACCTGCTTACCGCCGCATGGTGATGTGGTAACGAGGGAGTGTGGGCCGCCCGTTAGTAACGGTTCCTGCTGGTGCGAGAGCTTTCGTTTCCCCCGGAGCAGATTCCTGATTAGGATTGGACTGGGTCGATTTGAACCAGCTCTCTCTCCAGTGAACGTTCCCGCATGATGCCTGCCGATGATCACTCTCCCGATGCGTCTGTCCCTGATGCAGTGATGGGGGAGCATGTAGCCAGCCCTGGCGATGTTTCTCCAGCGGAAACGTTGCCCGCCGATCCTCCGTTCCCGGTGGATCGCGCGGGGCTGACGCCGATGATGCAGCGGTATCTCGAGGTCAAAGACCAGCATCCTGCGGCTATTCTGTTCTTTCGGATGGGCGACTTTTACGAACTCTTTTACGAGGACGCGAAAGTCGCTGCCCGCATTCTGGGGCTGACACTCACCAGCCGCGATAAGAACTCGGAAAACCCAGTCCCGATGGCAGGTTTTCCGTACCATGCTCTCACGGGTTATCTGCAGAAGATGATCCGTGCGGGACACCGCGTCGCCATCTGTGAGCAGGTCGAAGATCCCAAAGCGGCCAAGGGGATGGTCAAACGGGAAGTGACACAAATCGTCACTCCCGGCACACTCACCGACGACTCGCTGCTCGACCCGCGTGAAACCAATCTGCTGGCCGCCATCCTTCCCGGAAAAAGCCACAGTGGCCTGGCCTGGCTCGAACTTTCCACGGGCCGGTTCATCTGTGCCACACTTCCTGCGAGTCAGATACATGATGAACTCGCGCGACTGCAGCCAGCCGAAGTTCTGACGCCCGAACGATCGCGTGAAGATCTGACGATTGCCCGCATTCGCCTGGGTGCCTGGGCTGTGACCGAACGTCCGCCCTGGGCCTACAGGCCTGAAGAGGCTCACCGCCTGCTCCTTGATCAATTTGGTGTGGCCACCCTCGAAGGCTTTGGTTTTTCCGGCAACAGTTCATCGACCACACAGGCCACCATCGAGCCCGGGATCATTGCCGCCGGGGCTTTGCTCGAATACGTGCGGGAAACTCAGAAGTCGCAACTCATTCATCTTTCCCGGCTGGAGCCTTACGAGCCATCGCAGCATCTGTTGATTGATGAATCGACACGCCGCAGCCTCGAACTGACGCGGACATTGAGATCCAATCAGCGGGAAGGGAGTCTCCTGTGGGCCATCGATCAAACGGTCACACCCATGGGTGCCCGGCTGCTCCTCGAATGGCTCTCGAATCCACTCAAAGAGCGCACTGCCATCGAAGCCCGGCTGAACGCTGTGAGTGAACTGGTGGTTGACCTGCGGACGACACAATCGCTGCAGGAGATCCTCAAAACGGGTTACGACATCCAGCGGCTTACAGCCCGCATCGGGACAGGCCGTGCCACGCCGCGCGATCTGGTCAGCCTGACGCGCACGCTCAGTCTTTTGCCGCAGATCAAGGCCCGTCTGGCTGGCCGACGATCGACCCTGCTGAATGAACTCGAAGCGAAGATCGATCTCCATCAGGACTTGCGAGAAGCCATCGAAGCGGCACTGGTCGATGAACCGCCCCTCAATCTGACGGAAGGTGGTGCCATTCGGCCCGGCTTTGATCCTCAACTTGACGAATGGCGCGATCTGGCGCGTGGTGGTAAAGAATGGATGGCAGCCTATCAAGCCGAAGAGGTCCGCCGGACAGGGATCGCGAATCTGAAAGTGGGCTTTAACCGCGTTTTTGGTTTCTATTTAGAATGTAGTGCCAGCCAGGCAGATAAAGTTCCTCCCGAGTATATCCGTAAACAAACTCTAAAGAACTACGAACGCTATATCACCCCCGCTTTAAAAGAGTATGAAGATAAAGTTCTGCAGGCCGAAAGCCGGTCGATTGCTCTCGAACAGCAACTCTTCAGTGACTTGCGGCAAAAGGTCAGCTCTCGCGCTGCAGAATTGCGAGTAACGGCAGAATCATTGGCTGTGCTCGATGTTCTCTGCAGTTTTGCCATACTCGCCACGCGGCGGCAGTATGTCCGCCCGGAGATCGCGAGTGAACCAGTGCTGGAGATACGACAGGGGCGTCACCCGGTTCTTGATCAACTTTTGCCGACAGGTGGATTTGTCCCGAATGATATTCGCCTGGGTGGCTCGAATGGTTTGATCCAACTCATTACCGGCCCCAATATGGCAGGTAAGAGTACATATATCCGTCAGGCAGCTTTATTAACAATCCTCACACAGATTGGTTCGTTTGTCCCGGCAGAATCCGCCCGGATTGGTCTGGCGGATCGGATTTTTGCCCGTGTCGGTGCCAGCGATGAACTGGGCCGGGGGCAATCGACATTCATGGTCGAGATGACTGAGACAGCCCGGATTCTGCATTCGGCCACCGCATCGAGCCTCGTGATTCTCGACGAGATTGGCCGTGGCACCAGTACTTATGACGGGATTTCGCTGGCCTGGGCCATTACCGAGTTCCTGCATGATGCCGTCGGCTGCCGGACGTTCTTTGCGACGCATTACCACGAATTGACCCAACTGAGTGCTTCACTAAAGTCGGTGATGAACTGGAACGTGGCAGTTCGCGAACATAATGACGATGTGGTTTTCATGCATCAGATCGTGCCTGGGGCGGCTGATAAAAGTTATGGCATTCATGTAGGTCGGCTCGCCGGCCTGCCGGGTGTGGTGCTCGACCGTGCGCGTGAAATTCTGAAAGTGCTGGAAGCCGAGCAGACGGATCATCTCTCGCAGGATCCGGGGAAATCGCGACTGCCAGCGAGAAAAACCCGCCGCTCACGCGAGCAGCAACTCACACTCTTTGAACTGGCTGAACACCCGATTTTAGAAAAGATCCGCCAGCTCGATGTGCATGGAATGAGTCCCGAAGCCGCCTGGCAGGAACTCGCCCGCCTGCGCAGTGAGCTTTCAGCGGATAAAGGATGAATCGAATGCCAGCAGGGCGATTCAGGAGATATTCAGCCCGAGTGTCGGTTCAACGTACCTCATGACTCCTCCATGAGTGTTTCCAGAAACTACCATGTCAGACAGGACGGGTGGCTAAATGAGGCGAATCGGGTTGCGTGGGAGCCGAGGAAAGTGGCAGAATTGTAATGTTATGTAGTAACCAAGAACGTGGTAGTACGCCTTCCGGTTTAAATACGCCGGATCGTCTGTTCGGATTCACGGAAATTTTAGGAATTAGTTTACTGCGTTTGGTGAACTGTAAAAACAAGTTCTGCATTTAATTTGGCAATCCCGGCTACGCAATCGACGGCAAGTGCAGGTCCGCTTGCATATGGATAGGCTTGACCGGACCAGTGAACAGTAAACACTGTATCTCCGCCCGTAGCTGCTTTGATGATCACCTCTCGATGCGGCAAAAGGACGCCCAGCAGGAAACGTAAATGTTCATTGACGTCTTTCGTTGCAACACGACTTTTGCTACTAAGTAGCCAACAGCCCCGACGACCAGAACTGCGAGCGACACCCTTAGAATCGAAGCTTGGTGCCTCTGCTGGAATCGTCCAGTCGCCATTGATTCCAAGTTGGCTGGCAAAATTTTCAAAGACGTTACCATCATTGAAAATTGCGAAATCACAGCCCAAACACCTACTGCAATTCTTTGCGATGTCGTCAGTCACGAACTTCTCCAACCTAACTCGCCGGTTAACTCAGGCGAGGCCAACCATCATCGATTTGGGAAATGCTCACCCGGTAGGTGCTTCTTTGGTTCGTGGAGTCATTGGTGGAAAATTGGCCAAGCGTGCCGGTCAATGTTGCTCACGTGCATACCCCATCTCATCATGGACCCATCGGTTGCAGTACGCTTTCACACTGGCGACATCGTCACGATTGAGTTCAAGCCACTCCTTGGCGGCCTGACGCATTTTCAATTCAGCTTCGCGACTTTCTCCCGGACGACTTTCAACCCAATCGGTGAGTGAACCCCATATCAACCATAATGGAAGCATAAGATCGGGTGATTCCGTCGCTAGGGACATTGCCTTGCCCCAGATCCTCGACGCAACATCATAGACTGAAGTTTGTCCATTCAGCATACTTTGCATTTCGAATTCGATCTCGCGCAGGCCGCTTAAGACTTTTGTGTCATTGTACATATGGTTGAGTCATGAACAGCGGCCATCACTCAGTCGCCGCCAAAAACTATGATTGAAAATCACGGTTGCCCGCCGACTTGGGTGGATTGCTCAGTTCGTTGCAGTTATGTATGGCTTTGATGAGGCGCAGCTCAACGGTTACTCGGTTCTTGCGGATTTGATCCATCAGGCATGTAGCATCCAAAAGAGGGCACTGAAAGTCGCCATTGATTCTACCATGCCGAAAACAGTTGCGAGCAAGGGTGTGCCGATTACATCCAACATGGAATGTTCGAACTTGGGGATCGTAGACAATCATGAGTTCGGGATTTGACGATAACGAGTCAAACCAATCCTCGCCCCATTCTTGTAACCCGAGTCCATCGTCGTGCGGAAGGAACTTGCCGCCAGAGATTTTCGCGTTGTCATTAGACGGATCAAACGTCTCGAACAGGAAGATTTCTTTGCGAGAGTCACACAGCCGCACGAGTTCAGCCCGGTCATCTTCCTTAAGACTTACCCACCATTTGTCGGCATCGGCGACAAGAAGTGCCGGTAGAGAATCACGCAATGATCTCGGCATCATGACCATGTCTGTTCCCCGTAGATTAAGGCGGCGAAAGATGGAGTTAACAGGCGTTGCCAAAGCGGCGCCGTGAAAGAGACAAGAGTTATAGATCGATTGTGTGAGAAGTGGCTCAAAGACGGAACGTCAAAGTTGAACGTCGTTTTCGGCATCTTCGCCCCAGGGGATGTTCAGTATTTCCGCACGACGCTTAAGGATAGCGTCACCCGCCGCTTGAAGATCGGGAAAGCAAAGTTCAGACGGTACAACCTCTTCTGACTGTTTCGCTGGGCCGATTTGAAAAAATTCTCCACGTTGATACTCCACGTCATATTCGGCGAGGTCGTATTCCTCGCATTCCTTAACACAAATGAGAGCAAGCTCGTGATTGTCTGACTGCAGATGGAATGAGAATTCCACACGTTTATTCGCAATCAAATTTTGGGCAAGTCGATCGATGGAAATCATCGTGATGCCTAACAGGTATTCGACCACCGAAGTGCAGAAGTGTATTACCGTACTACGGGGTGTGGCACGGACTTGTAAAAACTGACGCTTTAGGCTGGCAAATGATTTGCGACGGATCGCCGACCTTGTATTCACGTTACACCGCAATTGCCGTCCATACGACGCCGTAATCCCCAAAAACGAAAATTGACGTCCAAAGAGCCGTCGCTTTGGTCGCAAGCCATTGGCTGCCTCAGCGAACCACGACTTTTGGAATAAACTGCGAATGCCGGAAGACTCAAGCACTTGGCGTATCGTACTGAGCAATCCAGCGTGGCAGGCGCTAACCGGGTCATCCTGTTTGATAGCAAGCCATCACGTCCGATGACCTGGGGGCCAACGAGGATGTTTGACTCCAGATTGTGGTGGGACATCCACACAGGCTTTGTTGTCTGTCATTGATGGAGCAGGGCGTGGGACTGGGGAGATACAGTTTTACAGGACATGATTCTTGAGAAACTGCGTGCTGCGTGTTCTGCTGGAGTTTGTGAAAGTGTTTCCACGGGATCTGATACGGATTGCAGTATTCAACTGCGCTATTTGGTATGGGGTGGCTGGGGCCAAACGTCTTCGCGAACCCCCAGCTCGTGCCGAAAATCGCTGGGGGTTCGAAGACTCAACCCCAGCCACCCGCCCAGCAGTTCTTTATTGGAATCCGCATAAGAGGTGCAGTATGTTTCGTTTCAGCAGGCTCCTGCCATTTGCCGTCATGTCATTACTGCTGACGCTGGTTGCCGCCGTTGGTCTCCCGTGGATGCTGTCACTGCGTGAGTTGGCTCGTAAGACGCAATGGAGAAATAACTATAAAATGGCCGGTCTGGCCCTTCATAATTATCATGACACATTTAACATGTTCCCCCCAGGCGGTGTCTTTCGAGCTGATGGCACTCCGTTTCAAGGTTGGATGTTTTCGATTGCTCCATTTTTAGATGCTTCGCCATTCTATTCTGAAGTGACAAGATTTAGTAAACCATGGGATGACCCCGAAACATTGGGCTACTACATGTATAGTAATTATCCAGTGCATGACTATACTTGCCCCGCAAAAACAAGGCTTCGTGGGCCGATGACGATATGTCACATGGCAGGCAACTCGTGGATCTTGCATCGTAACAGCAGCGTCAATTTCGAAAAGATCGGCGATTCTGCACATACCATGCTCATCGCTGATGCTGCTGAACCTTATGAAGTCTTTGGTTCAACGACCAATTGGCGCGATCCGGAATTGGCACGCAATACCGGCCCGCAGTCTTTCGGGAATTGCTTTCCGGGTGAGACCTTTGTGCTTTTAGCCGATGGAAGTGTGATTCAGGTGCCGCTCGTCGAGAATGAACGCTGGAAGCTGCTGCGTGGCCGGGAGGAACTTCGTCCTGATCCGATGGCGACCCAGCGTCCTGATACTCCCTGGGAACTGGGCGATCGTCCCTACGTTCCTCGCGACATTCGCGAACGACGGAACCGAGATAAATAGAAGGTCGCAAGGCTGCCGATCGCACGTGGTGGTTTTATATAGATAAAGTGAAGGTTGCGGTCTGGCGGCGTGCATTGTGGCGGAGATGGAGTTCACCACGAAGGACACGAAGAGCACGAAGGACGGAGTAGACATCAGTTGGAAGTGCTACTGAGCTGGTGGTGAATGTGGATATTTAAATCCTGTCTTTCGTCAACGATGGGCTTGGCACCTGAAACAAGAGCTAGTCTTCGTTCTTCGCCAGGCTGCCTGAGGGGATCAGGCCCAGTTGATGCATACGGCGGATGACTTCCCGTGCCATGGGGCCAGCCTCTTTTCCGCCGCTTCCTCCATGTTCCAGCACCACCACAATGGCATAGCGCGGCGGAGAGGCAGGAGCATAGCCTGCAAACCACGCATGATCGGCGACACCACTTCCTGCCTCGGCAGTCCCGGTCTTGCCGCAGATCTCGACTTCTTTCAGACGCACGGTCTTATAGGCGGTTCCTTGAGCATCATTCACCACTCGATACAACCCGTGACGAACCTCTTTCAGCGTCTGAGGAGCGAGTGAAGGCTTTCGCACGTTCGTGCGAGTGGTTTCTCCAGAAGTCTCCGCGAATGATGTCACCAGCAGGGGGCCTTGATCGGTCTTGAGCCGGGGAGTGAGGAGTTCTCCACCATTGGCAATGGCCGCCATAAAGCGAGCCATTTGCAATGGCGTCACCTGCAGCCGCGATTGACCAATGGCCAGGCCTAATGTATCGCCGGGATACCACGGTTCGCGGGCCGAATTCGTTTGAGGCGATGGCAGATGACCAGCCTGTTCAAAAGGGAGGTCAATTCCTGTGAGTTGGCCAAAGCCGAATTGCCGGGCTTGTTCGACCAGTGGGCTGGGCCCCAGCATGCGGGCCAGCTTGAAAAAGTAAACGTTGCATGACTGGCAAAGTGCATCTGAGAGATCTGTCGAACCATGGCCGACGCCATAATGCCGGAAGATGAGGCAGCGATCGCGCTGTGGTTGATCCAGATACCCGGCACACTCGATGGCCGACTGCGCCTTCATGCCAGCCTCCAGACCGGCAATTGCCGTGAGAGGCTTAAAGGTCGAACCCGGTGCCAGTGCCATGCGTGTGACGCGTTGATAGAGTGGCCGCCGGACATCGCCTGTTAACTGAGCCCACTCCGTGGCTGAGGGGTTCGTCAGGACATTCGCGTCATAGCCCGGAGCACTCGCTGCGGCAATCACCTGGCCAGTGCGGACATCGATCACGACGACACTTCCGCCCTGAGGTGATGTCAATCGGGTTGGCTTTTGGGGATTGTCCACATCATTCGTTGATGAGTCGCCTGGCGCATCGATCACATCGGGCAAGAGGGCTTGTTCCAGCAGAGCTTCGGCAGTGCGCTGGACTTCGACATCAAGTGACAGATACAGGTCGGCTCCGTGCCTCACTTCGCGCGTCATGACTTCTTCAACAATCTGCCCGCGTCGATCGAGTGTCAGCCGTTTCAAGCCCCTCAAGCCGCGCAACTGAGCGTCATAAGCCAGTTCGAGGCCACTGCGGCCTATGGCATCTCCCGTGCGATAATCGAGGGGATCACCTTGTGGCCACTGTTTGGTACGTTCCAGTGCTTCTTCTTCGCGCAAAGGAGTCCGCACACCGAGCAAATGGCTGGCCACCTGCCGGGCTGGATAAGTGCGGTGATGGCGGACGCGAACTTCGAGCCCGGGGTATAACTCCGGGTGTGCCAGAATCTCATCGGCTGCCGCTTTGGGGAGCGTATCGAGCACTCGCTGTGGTTCAAGTTCTTCGGCCAATATCAAAGGCCCGTTTTCTGCACGAGGTGGCGGCGTGGTTAACTCATGCTGAAACTCCTGCCATAACTTTTGGCCCCAATCGAGCCACGCCGTCACAGCATGTGGTGAAGATTCTTCCGCAATTGATCGTGTTGGCTGTATTGATCGTGTTGGCTGTTCGGTCACTGGCTGCTGCTGAATCTGTTTCTCGAGCACAGCCTGCTTCATTCGTTCGATCCGGGTCTGCACACTCTGGCGTGCTTGATCGAGTTCTTCCGGCGTCACACCCGTGACATGGGCAATACGTTCCCACAATTGACGGCGTTCGTTGAGGAGCGTGGTGGTCATCGTAGCGACTTGCTTGTCATCACGTCGTTGCCGCCGGGATAACCGACTATTCGCCTGCCGCTTGAGCCAGTCCGGATGAGGCGGTTCTTCCAGCCATCGGTAGTGCACCCAGAGTTCGAAGTTCTCTTCATCGACAGCCAGTAACGAGCCATCTGAGGCGAGAATACGACCATTGCGAGCCGGAATCTCGACGATCCGAGTGGTAGTAGCCTCAAAAACGTGAGTGAACTCTGCCTGACGATAGACCTGCAACTGCACGAGGCGATAGCCAATTGCCAGTGAGGGGAGCAGGAAGATCAGTAGCAACACTCTCAGCCGCTGGCCGGGATGATCCAGCCAGCCATATGTGGGAGCCTCCGGCTCCAGCCACTGAGATTGAAGTGAATTCCGCATCACAAGTTTTGGCTAATAGTGGAATCGAGGATTCGAAGTGTCTGTATTTGGTACAGCGATGGATGCCACCTGTCCCGTTAACCGGAGGGTGGAATCGTGATGACTTCAGGCAGGGAGAGTCCTTGCCTTAAGACGAAAAAGGTTTCCTGAAACGCATTCACGATGACAGCCGGCGAGGTACTGAAAAGTGTGATCAGCAGGAGCAGGCTCACCATGGCCTTGAGTGAGAACCCGACGGCCTGAATATTGATTTGCGGAACGGTGTGGCTCAAAAAACCAATGGCGGCATCGACCAGGCACATCACGAGCATGATGGGTGCGGCAAAGCGTATGGCCAGCGAGAACGAGGCCTGCATCAGATTGTTTAACAGTTCCACAGTTCCCGGCTCCCAGAAGGCCCGTCCCACCGGGATCGACTGAAAACTCTCGACCATTGATTTCAACATGACGAGATGCCCGCCCAGAGGTTCGAGCACCAGAAAGATGACTGTCCCCAGCCAGAAGAGGAGTTGCCCACTTTGCGAGGCATTCATTTGCAAGTCTGGGTTAAAGACTTCACCCAGTCCGAACCCTCCCTGCTGATCAATGATCTGCCCTGCCATCTGCAGACCAGCCAGCACCATCTGCACACCCAACCCTAAGAACAACCCGATCACCAGTTCTCCCAGAAGCACGAGCACGAGTTGCCCCAGGTTTTCTGGAGGTGTGGGAAGTGCTGAGTATTCCGCGGCTGTCATGACTCGATCATCAGGCGTCGAAAGCTCGGCAGATGCCGGTGTGTTTGATGACTCTGCGAGAAATCGCTCAGCGAGTGCCGGGGGAATTTCGTCGCTGGTTAATCGCTGATCCTGGTTGCCATCTCGCAGCGAAAACCCTTGAGCCGCCTGATGGCCGATGGACGGTGTCACGAGAAGTGCCAGTACAAAAATCAGCAGTACGCGGATATTCGTGGGCACGGCAGGGGCACCGAAGATCGGGCCAGTCAATGCGAGGCCTGAGAGCCTGACCAGCACCAGCAGAAAGATCTGGAACTGAAAAGTGGCTTCGGTCAGCAGCCATTCTGTCCAGGGCAAGGCCGGCATGGAGCGAAATCTACTTTCGGCAAGGTGCGTTGGAGGTTGTCAGGAAGATTCCAATGGCCTGGTTTTCATTCATTCGCCAGACGTTCTGGAATGCTGGAGTACAAATCGAGGGCATAACTGTCCATGAGGCTCATCGACCAGGGCAGCGTTAATAAGGCCACCAGCAGCATGATCACCAGCTTGGGAACAAAGCTCAGCGTCTGTTCCTGAAGCTGTGTCACAGCCTGTGCCAGACTGATGATCAAGCCGACCAGCATCGCCGACATCAGGCTGGGTAAGCAGACCATCAGCGCGACGACGACCGCATTCCGGCAGAGTTCAAGAGCAGTATCAGAAGTCATGGGAGTCAGGCGTTCATACAGGTTGAAGTAGGGTGGGAATGAACTGGTGATGCAACGTGTGCGCTATCCGGAGGGTCTGACACTTTCTAGCAGCATGCCAACCGTCAGGAACCAGCCGTCAATCATCACAAACAGCAGCAGCTTGAACGGGAGAGAAATCAGCACAGGGGGGAGCATCATCATCCCCATGCTGATCAGAATGGAGGAAATGACCATGTCGATAATCAGAAACGGCAGATAGATCTGGAACGCAATGAGAAAGCTGACTTTCAACTCACTGAGAACATAGGCGGGTAACAATGCCACCAGTGGCACGTCTTCGTAGGTGGTGGGTTCTTTCCATGTGCTCAGAGCCGGGCTGTCTTGGGGTGGCCGCATGAAGTCGATAAACATCCAGACCGAATCACTGCTCCCCGTGCGGTCAATCTGTTCGGCCATAAAGCGGCGGATTGGAACTAAAGTGCGATTGAACGCTGTCCACTCATCAATCGCTGCTTCACCCGCACGAGGTGCGGTGTACGGCCTGATGCCCGCTTCATAAGCTTCCTGCCAGATAGGTGCCATCACGAGAAATGTGAGAAACAGACAGAGCGAAGTAATCACCTGATTGGGAGGCAACTGTTGTGTTCCCAGTGCCTGCCGCAACAATCCGAGCACAATCACAAAGCGAATGAAGCAGGTTGTCATCATGAGAATGCTGGGTGCCAGAGTGAGCACGGTCAGCAGGAACATAATTTTGAGTGTGTTCGACAACCCGCTCCGAGAAGTCAGATTCGAGGCGTCCAGTCCGGTTGGTAGGGCTGGTGCAGCCAAGCCTGGAGGAAATGCGAGCGTGCTGTTTTCACCACTGTTGAAATCGGCAGGTGCGTTACCTTCGGCACCAGTTCTTACGAGTGCCGGGCTCGACAGTTGCACTGGCGCAACAGCTGGACGGAGCTCATTTGTCGCAGTGGGTCGGTTGGAACGGATGACGCCAGGTGCATCTTCCTTCAGTACAGCCTGAGCCATGCCTGGAGAAATCAGCATTCCCAGCCAGCAAGTGCCGAGAGCCACCAGTGACAATGCCAGTTGGTGCAGTTTCATGAGCTGACCTTTCGCTCGAAGAACTGCTGGAACGATTTTGTGACCTGAACTTCTGGTCGATTGGTCTTGCAGGCACCGACGAGGACATCGACTTCAATTGGTTCTGTGATTTCGGCCAGTGTTCGCGCACCATCCGGACCCAAGCCCACCACCAGCACTCGCGTCCCGACACGAATCAACTGCAATGACGTTCGCGGGTCGAGTGGACGCCTTCCCAGCACCTGCACGGCAGATTCGGGCAAGGGCTGCACGGCTCCCGGGATATGCCGCTTTAGCCATGGAAGTGTGGCTCCAGCCGTCGCGAGGACCACCACGAGAACGCCCACTGTCCACCATAACGAACTGGATGATACCTGCCGATGCGACTGACCAGTGCCAGTTTTGGCGTTTCCACGCGAGGGCAACGCCTTCCCGGAGAGTGAGAGCCCTGACTCCGCATCTGCCGTGGCAACTTGGCCTGACGTTCCAGGTGCTGGCCGGAATGTGGCTGGTTCAACTCCTTCGCCGGGCTTCGGTGGGGGTGAAGCTCGCTGCGGTTCGCCCAAAGGGACAGCCGCATCAAAGGCCCAGGAGGGGAGATCATGCCGCTGTTCTTGAGCCAGCAAAAGAGAGGGGGTCATCGACAAAAGAGACAATATCGCCACGAGAATACATCTGCAGGGCAGCACCAGAAGCAGGTGCTGCCACGTCTGAGAGCGATTGAAGGAAAGTGTTGGACGCATGGCGTCTCCCGGGAAAGGATCAGCCATCCTGTGTCAGAATTTCGGCAATACGTACACAGAAGTTATCATTCAGCACGAGGACTTCGCCGCGGGCCAGCAACTTGCCATTCACAAGAATATCGACAGGATCGCCTGCGAGTTTATCCAAAGGAACCACAGCGCCTTCTCGCAGTTGCATCACTTCATCGATAAGAAGTTCTGTCCGGCCCAGTTCAATGCGGATATCGAGTTCGACATCCTGCAGCGCATCGAGTGGAAAGACGGGTGCTGCAGCACGTGTGGGAAACGGTGTACCAAATTCTTCGAATTCGAAGCGAGCCGGTGCTTCGCCCGGAGGTAAACCTCGCATATTGCGGGGAGGCAACTCCTCCGAAAGTGCTGCCGCCAGTTGCTGCTCGGCTTGCCTGAGCGATTGTTCGGCCGATGTGTTTCTTGAGGCTGGTTGATGAGCCTGGCGTGGACTGGCTCCTGCAGGAGAAGCAGCACCGCCGGGTGGGCCAAAGAGACCGGCTGACGCACCTCCCGCACCTTCCCCGCGAGCCGCCTGCATCAGGGCTTCAATTTCTTCGGGGCTGAGGAGATCGCTCATATCGTCAGACACGGTGTTCGGACATCCTTTTCGCGAACAAAGGCTGAGTTATCATTCATGGACTGTCGAAGCCCAACTGGACAGGTCAACTGGCCTGAAGTAGGACTTCCGGCAGGATCTGCCGATCCTGCTGCCATGGTGGTGTAATCGGGATTCCTGAATCGGTCAATAAGAGGTTACAGCCGTGAACTTGCGATTCTCTCTCGACGAACCAGAATCATTTGGCCCATTACCTCGCCAGCTCGAAGCGGCCCGAACGTTAGCAACGCTCGAGCTCGCTCGGCTTTTCAAAGATTTCACACCCGTTCTGGCAGGGACGATTCCCCTCGCGATCGATCTCCCGGAAAGTGATCTCGATATTCTCTGCTTTGCACCCGATTTAGGATTCTTTGCAAAACAATGCCAGAGTCTGGCTCCCAGACTGACGGACTACCGCGAACGTCAGCTGGTACTTCGCGGCATCCCGTCGTTCGTCGCCAGTGGCCGATTTGAAAACTTTGAACTGGAAATCTTCGCTCAGCCAGTCCCTGTTCCTGAGCAATGGGGCTATCGCCACCTGCTCATCGAAGCGAGGTTACTAAAACTGGCTGGCGAATCATTGCGTTTACGAATCATCGAGCTCAAACAGGCAGGTCTGAAAACAGAACCTGCGTTTGCCCATGGCCTGCAATTACCCAGCGATACGTTGCCTGGCGATCCGTTTGCAGCACTCCTGGAACTTGAAGCTCTCGACGATGAACAGCTCTGTGCGTTGATCGAGCATCGACACTTATTTTGAAGCAGGTTTTACTGCCGAAGGATCCTTGAACTCGGGAGTCGCACTGCGCAGGTTGTTGCGATACGTCTCCAGTGGTTGCAACAACATACGATCCAGCCCCTGCAGGCGTTTTTCGCAATCGGCATGATCGGCAGCCCCAGCCAGAGCCAGTTGATCCAGCGTTTCTTTCCCTCGCCGGGCGACGAGCAGGCAGGCATCGATATCCCGCAATGTGAGCCGGATTGACTTGAGTGTCTGGGATGTCCGCAGGTTCCATCGATTGCGCATCGTGTGCATCAGGCTCAGGATCAGGTCATAGCGTGCTGCGTCATCCACAATCGTCTCGGGATGATCGAGTACCATTTCCAGGGCCACTTGCACATTTCGCACAGAGCTGTCAAAGCCCGGTGCAAAGTAGACCAGATGGAGTCGATGACGCAGTTCTTCGGCCCGGGCCTCTTTCCCGCTGCGATGCAATAACTCGGCTACTTCCTGATGAATGAATGGCGACAGGAGGGGATCGTAGGCCTCTTCAAACTTCAACAGTTCGGGGACTTCAGCCGCAGGATTGGGCGAACGAATCGCCTCTCCCAGATGTTCGAAGTAATCTTTCCGGCGGGCATAATCGGGGAGCATCCCCCCTTTTAGAGCCTGAGCCGTAGCCAGACGCACGGTGGCGACTGGTGGCTTACCCAGGCGTTCCTTGATGACTTTGCGATATTCCCACCACCACGCTTCCGGATGATCGTTGATGAGATGCCTCTGAGCGACGATCTCTTCGAGTCGACGAACCAGATCGGGATCTTCACCATCAAACCCCATTCCTTCCATCAGCAGGCTCAGCCTTCGATAGACGACAGGCGGAGGCTCTTCACCCGAATCGGGATCCACAGGGATTGGTAAAGGGGGATAAACCGGTTCCGTGGAACGCGGAGCACTTAACAGAGCCTGTGTCTGTTGCAGCTTGGCTCCCCAGCGCATCGTTTCGATGGGTGTCTGCCAGGCCAGATGATTGGAACGGATCGTGTTTGCCTGGGCATGCCGGAGATGAATTTTGGAATCCGTGCCATCGAGTTCACCCAGAGCCGCATCATCGACGAGGGAAAGTCCAGCCAGCATGGACCAGTCCCAGCCCGCCTGAGCCAGAATTCGCCGCATTTGTGGCGATTTGATCCGCGAGAGCAGCCCCTCGCGTACCAATCCTTTGGAAGAATTTGTGGCGATCCAGACAGCCTCTCCGGGGATGCCGGTCTGAACGAGAGTCACTTCGCGGAAGACCGATCGCAGCGTGCGGGAAACATCCACCAGCACCTGCGGTCCATAATCCACACATTCGAAACGCTGGCAGAAGATGCCATCATCTGTGAGTCGGTCAGCGCATTGCAGATAATGCTCGCGTGTCAGACTGGCGGAACCACGATCGGTCGATGAGAGCAGCGGAGCCGAAATCACGACGTCGAAGCGATCCTGCAGGCTCGACACACCCCAGACCGGGTCAACACCGTGAATTTCGAATCGCTCGTCAATCTCTGCACCCAGAGTGCGTAATACGTTGGATTGCACAGCCTGAAGACCACTGGCATCTCCTTCCAGACATGTCACCTGCAAAACCGGCAGGTCAGATAGCGTGACCAGTGGCAAACCAGACCCTGCTCCCAGAAGCAGGACGTGCCGGGCTTCGTGATGCAGTGCCAGAGGTAAGGTTGTCAGTATCAGTTCGGGAACAGCCTGTGGAACGACACCTGGATCGCGGCTTACAGGTGGCAGCGGCAGCCCATTAACACGCGTGACTTCTTCCAGAAATTTGGTACGCCAGCGGACCATCGTCCCATTCTCGGCATGCTCGACCTCGACCAGACGACTGTCATCGAGCGCTGTGAGCATGTCCGAAGAAAAGCCGGCATGCCAGGCCACTGAAGCCGATGTCGAGAAGAGGGCGCGGGAGTTCCATGCTGATGATTCGCGACTGACAGACCAGGGGAGCGTGGCCAACAGGCCTGCACCCACCACGATCGAAAACAGCGAAGCCATGCGTGTCGATAAGGCCAGATGACCCGATTGCATCGCGAAAGATGAAGGCGACACAGCTTGCGTTTGGTGGCTGCTTGAGGTGACCTCGTCTTCAGCACACCTATTCCCAATCAGTGGCGACATCCAGCCACGCAGCATGCGAGGATTGAATACCAGAGGCATCACAGAGACAGCCGCCAGGGCCCAACTGCAGACCAGGAGCAAGCTGGCTGGAGTCAACACGAAGCGACCGATCCATTGAGCTGTCAGCCAGCCAGTGGCAGACAACATGAGGCAGAGCAGCGTCATGGAACCCAAACGCCGTGTGGTGGCACAACCCATGAGCCAGCCGACAGGCCAAACCATGATCATCACAAACGACATGCGAATCAACCAGACACCGGGCGACCAGCTCACTGTTGCATTTGTCCACAGGAGCAGTTCTGTCAGTGCTGGCAGTAATACCAAATTCAGGGCAATCGCGATCACACCTATCCAGATCATGGCACTGGTCGAGATGTCGATTGATTTGAGATCTTGACCAGCCATCCCGAAATCTGCCTGATCTGCTATTCGCTTTCGGCGAGAGTTCATCAAAGCCGAAAGTGCCCAGCCACAGATTCCCCCCAGGGCCAACCCGGTCATGACGAACGTGCCGGTGGGGATGCGGTCGTTCACCAGTCTTTCCATTCCCCAGGCGATACTTCCCGCAAGAATAGCAGCCATCAGTAAGAGGCTGTGATTGATCCAGCTTGTCTCCAGCAGATTATCTGTGGTTCGGCGGCTGGTATGACGTTGTACATGAGCTGATCCAATAACCTCTGCTTCAAGGCTCATCCAATAACGAATGGCAGGCATGCCAGTTGCCAGCCCTGCCAATCCCAGCAGAATAGACGGAGACGCGCCATAAGCGAGGAGGGCAGCACTGATGCCCATGCCAAGGCTTATGCCACAAGCTATCCACGCCGGGGAGAGCAGAGATTGCCGAGGGAAAGATTTCGATTCCTCACCTGTGACATTGAAATTTACGGAACTGAGTTCTGGAAAGACCATGGACCGAAGCTGTGCCAGTTCTCGCAATGACCAGACACACAGGGCACTGGTGAGACCCAGTGTGGAGATAGCCACCAGGAACGCCACCGGGATAAAGCCCCATCGTTGAGACAGAACTTCCACAGAAAACAGACCCGGCAGCATCGCGGGTACGCTGTACCAAAGCGGGCCCAGCCAGAACCAGACGCAGGTGGCCAGGAGGATTGCTCCCAGAGGTGGCGAGCCTGCGAGCAGGGCTTTCCAGAGAGGTTTTTCTGGGGAAGAGGTTTGCTCCAGAGATGAAGCAGCACGTCGAGGTTGAACACGGGCCAGACTCCCCAGGCCAGCACCCAGGCAAATTGCCACAAGCGCGCAGGATCGCCAGGGTTCGAGTACGCCCCAGGTGGCAATCGCCGCCTGCAGCATTAACAGACCACCGGTGCCTAAGCCCCAGAGTGTGAGGAATTCCCCACGATCGATACGACTCCAGAGGGATCTCAAGAAGTGGATTAAGCTGCCAAAAATCTGCCTCGACAGGTTTGCGAGCCGATACCTGTCAACCCGTGGATTGGATGAAGAAAAGCCACGACTTTGAGGCTGTATGGGTTTGGCGTCCATGCCTGACCTTTGGTTGATTTCAATCAATGCCACAAGGCAAAAGGCGCAGCCTTTGCCCGGAAATTTACAATTAGGCCAACGTTCCATGTTGACCTGAGCGGCAGAATCTACCGGAATTTGTTCAGGTTGGGAAGATAAACCATCTGCAAGGATACTGAACAAAAAGTCAGTTCATCCGATCAGAATAGGGCTGCCCACGAAATTAGCGATGAGTCACCATGTAGTGAGAGATTCCACCAGTTTCTGAAGTGTCATAACCCGGAAGCTGTGCCATCACCTTGCGGTACGAGGTCGATTGCACTACGCGAATCAGGCATTGTACTCGATCATCATCAAAGTAAGCCTCCGGAATACAAAGGTCATAAGCTTCCTGCTGCACGGGAAGAAAGTCGAGACCTGCTTCTGCACTCGCCAGTTTGTGACAGATCCCCGCATTCACAAAACCTGATCGAATCGCTTCGGCGACCGCACGATGGTTATGGACTTCGTGGGCGGGTTTTTTCTTGCCATGGAACAACTGATCGAAACAGCGGCGGGCTCCCGAACCTTGTTCGCGCCCGACCCATGTCAGACGGCTCTTCTGAATACTTACCAGAGTTTTTAGTTTTGCAGCAGGTTGAACAGCAACCCCCTCGTCCCAGTTCGCAAGTCTTAACAGGGCGAATCCTTTGTCGAGCGATTCCCGGGCGAGTTGGACATTTCCATCCGGTGTCTCAGGCGACGAAAAATGCAGGCCTGCCAGATGAGCTTTGCCCTGCGCGACCAGATCGAGAGCAGCCCGACTGGATCGTGGAATGACCAGGAGATGCATTCCGGTATCGAGAGCAAATTTTTCTGCAAGCAGGCCTGCTGCGGGATCGCACCCTGCGAGAACAAGTGTCCGGGATGGATCGTGGTTCGTCTCCTGAGTGCCAATAACCGGCCAGGGTGTGGTGACGGGTCGTGCGGAGGCGGGGTATTGAATCAACTCCCCGCCGACTTCTGCCAGAAAATGAGGTGTTTCGTCTGTCGATGTCTGCCAGAAGGAAGGCGGTTGCCAGGCCCAGACGGGTCGTTTTGGCGGCATGTTGATTGGGGAACTGTCAAACAGATCTTCAACGCTGGCCCCCAAAGTTCGTGATAACGCCAGAGCGGCTGCAACAGATGGAACCAGTTTGGCACCTTCAATCGCAGTCACGGCAGTACGAGAAATTCCCGACTGCTCCGCGAGCTGCTGTTGTGTCAGTCCTGCCAGAAGCCGGAATTTGCGGACTTGATTCGCCGATATCGGGTATGTCATGATCGTGCCATAAGATGTCAGTATAATGACTGAACTGGGAATGATCTTATCAGTGGTACCCGCCATGCTGTCACAAAGTTCAAACTTTATCGCCCTAAATGCTCAAAAGCGTCGTCGCGAGATCACAACGCACTGGCTGACCTGGATGTTGTGCTGTCTGGGATTTTTATTGGCACACGGAAAAGTTGGTGCGGCAGATGAACCATCAATTGACAAAACTCCGCCGGTCAAGATTCAGCCGCAAGAGGCCCGGAAGTTTATCGGGCAGAACGTGGAAGTGACGTTCCTGGTCAAAGCCGCCAAATACTCGGAGAAACGGAAGACGGTCTATCTCGATTCCGAAGCAAACTTCCATCTCGAAACGAATCTGGGAATTGCCATTGATGAGCAGGGGATCTTCCTCCTCAAGGATGTCGAGAAAATCGAGTCACCAGCAGATCACTTCCGTGGCAAAGCGATTCGAGTCACAGGTTTTCTCATTCTCGAAGACGAGCGGCCATATATCCGAGTGACGAGTTCCCGCCAGATCTCAGTCATTCCTCAGCCTGCTCCAAAACCGTAACTGCAATTGCCATTCAGGTCATTGGTTCCTTAAGCGAAACCATCGCAAGCTGTGGAGTATGGGAATGTCGCGCAAGGCATTTACACTGATTGAACTGCTCGTGGTCATAGCCATTATTGCCGTGTTAATTGCTTTGTTGCTGCCTGCGGTACAACAAGCTCGCGAAGCGGCCCGCAGGACGCAGTGCCGCAATCAACTCAAACAATTGGGCCTGGCCGTTCACAATTATGAATCTTCGTTCGGGTGTTTGCCTCCCGGACAGATTCGGATCGATTTTGCCACATCGCCACGCGTGCGCGGCTGGTCGTTGTTTGTGCAGTTGTTGCCTCAGTTTGACCAGGCGCCGCTGTACAATTCGTGGGATTTTGCTGATCCCCTAGCCAATGCGAATGGGGGAGCGAGTTCACGAACAGCCACCATCTTGCCGATGTTACTCTGCCCTTCAGATATCATTCCTCAAAATCCGGTGGTTTCATCGACGCGGTACTATGCCATCAGCAGTTACGGTGGGAATGGTGGTTCTCAGACACACCCACCCGCGGCCATTCGAGGAGATGGCGTGTTCGCATCCAGCGGTTCTTCAACGCCGACTTTCCCGCTGGTACGAATCAAAGACATTACTGACGGTACGACAGCAACACTGCTCTTTGGCGAACGTAATCATGTCGATCGCAACTACGATACGTATGCGGCTCAAGGTTCCACCTGGGCTCTCGAACCGATGGGACAGTACGGCTGGTGGGCCCCTTCCGGCGGTATGTTTGGATTGAGTGATGTCACTCTCAGTACACTTGCACCTGTCAATTATTCAATTCCCGTTGCTTTCGGGCAGGCTGGTGCGGCCGATCAGACGACGTTTGTCAACGACTGGGATCCAAAACGTGTCGGGGCCCTGGGAAGTCAGCACACCGGGGGTTGTCATGCGGCGTTATGCGATGGCTCCGTTCGATTTCTGTCTGAGAACATGGATCGACTGGTGCTGGTAAGATTAGGCACACGCAGTGGCGGTGAGACTATCGGTGAGTTTTAGACATTCGAAGCCGTGATGAGCATTGCGATGGGCGTTCTCTTGCAGAAATTGGGACTTTTCTTTGGCTGATTGGCATCGAATGACGAGTTTCGAGTGAAAATTCCCGGCATTGAACTCGGGACTGTTGCCTGTCTTAGGGATGGCGGGCACGATAGAAGGTGCTTTTATTGCCCTCGCCCGATTTTTCAGTGAAAGTCAATGCTGTGGTTCACGGTTCGAACTTCGCTCACCGCGGTACATTTTATTCTCACTCCCATCGTCAGAATGAAACTTTCCCTCGGCAGTCGTCAGATGCTTTTCATTCCGCATGGTCTTCTCATGCAGCGTCCAGCAATAGATTCTGGGGCAGTTCGGTTCAGTTGGCCCACATGGTCAGTGTCTGGAGTTTCGCGATTCTTTGCCTGATCGTATTGAGTGGGTGCCCTGCCAAAACCCCTGTCAACAAAGAGAGCGAACCATCGGCCCAGGCCGACAAATCGGTTGGTACTGCCCGGCAGACCGCCAAAATTCTGGACGGAGCCCTCCATCAGTTACGGCCTGAAAATCTGGGCATTGATTCCGATTTGAAGACAGCTATCCCTGTGCTCAATACGTGGATCAAGATCCGCAAGGAATCAGAAGCTTTGCCGACCGTTTCTGAAAAGACGTTAGCGTTCTTCGGTGAAGCTCAGAAAGAGATACTGGAATCGGTCATCTTTGATAATGCCGACGGCACTCACATTCGCGACTCGATTCTCTTTGACGAAGTCGCAGGACATGTCACCACAGGTGCCAGCAGCGATACCGAGCGTGTGAACCGCGTATTTTTCTACTGTCTGAGAAACGTCAGCCTGCTGAGCGAAAGTGAAGAAGAGCTGCCACTGGGCGCTTACGACAGTTTGTTTCTGGGACGTGGAACGGCGTTAGCCCGGGCCAGTGTGTTTTTTGAAATTATGCGGCAACTACGCATTGATGCGTTCGTGCTCGCAGAAAAACCAGTCGATGCTCTGGGCGAAGAGTGGTTGATCGGTGTGCTGGTCGATGGAAAAGTACTGGTCTATGACCCGATCATTGGCTTGCCGATTCCACCTGGCAAATCGCCTTCACTGCTGGTGAACCAACCTGTGGCGACATTGGCAGAACTGGAAGCTCATCCCGAGTGGTTGGCTCTCCTCTCGCCACGTAAAGATCAGCCTTATCGTCTCAGCACAGAAAGTGTGGCCAAGCTTAAACCGATGGTTGTGACAGATCCCCGCTGGTCGGCCCGGAGAATGTTGTTTCTGCAGGAATCACTGACAGGAAATAACTCTTCGCTGGTCGCACAGGCGCTCTTTGGTGGCGAAGGCGAGCCGGGATTGTGGGATCGAGTATCTGGCAGCCACTCCCGTTGGAAAGAGTTACCACCTGTTGCCTGGCCATATCCTGAAAATCGGCTGCAGAAAATGGGCAAAATGACACCCACGATGGCACAACTGCTGCAAGATTCTTTCCGACCCTTTGAAGCACCCGTCGAAATGGTGGTCGATCCGAAAACAAAGCAGATGTCAGTGGGTTCCTCGCTTTTTCGCCAGTTCCGCACACGAATTTTGCAGTTGGGGGGAGAATACTCCCAGGCGATCTCTGCTTATGTGACAATCCGGCAACTTTCGGCAATACCTGGTGCCTATCCACCGAATATTGAGCGAGTGCATTTGATTGCAGCCGAAGATGCCTTTTTCTTCAGTGCCATCAGCAAAATTGAAGATGGAGACATCAAGGGTGGCGTGGCTTTGCTGACGGAATACATCAATCGATACCGCACCAGAGGACGATGGCGATCAGTTGCCAGAGTCGCGTTGGTCGATGGCATGCTCGAACTGGGCGACCTTAAGGGAGCGAGAAACGCTCTCGATCTGCCGATTTCGCAGGATCCTTATCGCACCTTGGTGACATTGATCAAGAACTCGCTGCCTGCCGCGAATGAGGCGGAATCCAAAGCTCCAGCAGGCGAAGGTCAACCGGCGGCGGTTAAGCCTGCCGACAGTCAGCCTGTTGAAACAAAACCAGCCGCAGCAAAAACAGAACCAGCAGCAGACAAGGCCACCGAACCACCGGCGACGGAACCCAAACCAAACGAACAAAAGTCCGAAGAACCAAAGCCAGAAGAAGCCCGCAGCTGAAGCCTTATCAACACAAATCGGTTAATGATGCAGTTCTTTGTATTTCAAGGCGTTCGTGCTGAGTTCCTGGAGACGTTGACCGGTTCTATCTTCCCGATCAATTGTTCGCACCACCTGATTCCCAGCCAGCAACGACTGCATCAGGAGCGAGGACGAAGATCTCGACGCGGCGATTCTTCTGGCGATTCTTGTCGTCGGAATTAGGTGCCAGCGGTTGGAACAGGCTATACCCTGCAGCACCCATCCGCTGTTCAGCTAAACCCGATTTTTTGAGTGCCAGCACCACCGAGTTTGCGCGATCGGTCGAGAGATGCCAGTTGGTGGGATGTTTATCAGCCACCGCCTTCCGCGAGATGGGTTTGTCGTCAGTATGCCCGACAACCAGCACCTTCAAATGTTTGGAATCAGCACTGTTCATAATGCGGGCAAATTCCTGCAACAGGGCGTAGGCTTCGGGTCGAATCTCATCACTTCCTGAGGCAAAGAGCAGATTCTCCTGGAACTTGCTGACACCCGTCTGAGGATCAAATTCGAAATCGGGGTATTTGCGGCGAAGCTCTTCCATGCGTTGATTGGCATCTGTCGAGAGTGGGTTTTTCGAACTGCTGGTCAGCATGTTCTTGACTTTGTCTTCCAGACTCGAGTTGGCTGCCAGCATGTTATCCACCCGCTGATTGGCGAGTTCGAGTCCATTGCGAAGTGTCGCGTTTTGCTGTTCGAGCTGTACCTTTTCAGCCATGAGTTGAGACAGATTGCCCTGGAACTGATTGCGTTCCATCGCCAGTCCCTGGTACTGCTGGTAGAGCTGACGGGAGTGCAGCTGGCTCTGGCGCAGCATCCTCTTTTCACGGCAGTGACAGCCGCTCTGCATCGCGACAACGAGGCAAAGAATGGCGAGAACGAAGCAACGTAAATACGGGCCCATGGAAGGACTCCTGAGACGACAAACTCAAGATCCCGGCAGTCTTCAGTCAGACAGAAGGCTGATTTTCCGGAACAGGTTTACCAATGGATGGAAGGCGAAAGGTTGGACAGGAATTGAGGAATACAGGCAGGGATCAAAGTGAGAGCAGAAGGCGAGAAAGAAATGAAACTACAGCCAGAGATGGCGGATAGCTTTCGATGATGAACAGGTTTGATGAACAGGAAAGGTGAAGGCGTAAGCAGAAGAGAATTCGGAAGCAAGAAGACGAGAGATGAGGAGGGTGAAAGGCATTAACTTGAGTCAATTTTCGAGGCCAGCGGCCAAAATGACCGATCTGGTAGAGCAAGATGTAAGAGAATCGGCGGATTTTGCCAAGTCGAGTTCTCAAGAAACTCGCCAGTGTGAGATAAGCTCTGATTTTCCAGCGATTTATGCCGATCGATGGCAAGATGTCTTTACGTGACCCACAATAAAAAGTGGGCCTGGCAACGAATTGACAGACCCACTTTGGGAGTACGAGTGCTGATCACTCAGGATTTTGTCAAATCCTGACGATTAGCGGCTGCCACGGAACCACTCGCGGATCCGCTCGTTTTTGCGGCGTTCGAGTTCCATCAGGCGGGCAAAGAATCCTGTACGGGTGGTACGGTTGTTGACAACTTCCATGCGGGCGTCGGCCGCTTCAATCTGGCCACCCAGAACGAGGCTGGCGGACATGACCAGAGCAGCAAAAGCAGTGCGAAGCATTGAATTGATTCCTTAGTTCGATCCATCGATCTCTTCTCGGCGATTCATGCCGAAAACACAGTGGGAATATCGACGTTTTGTCCATTCGTCTGAGAATCCCGTTGCTGATCAAGCTGCTAAACGACTTGTCCCCTCACCAAAATGTCGAATTTGCGGGTTGTAATGACACCCGTCATGCGGTGTCTTGCAGCACCTAATTCATTGCCTGAGAATCTCTTAAGGGTATTCAAGTAAAGCAGCGAGCCTTGGGGCAAACTGGAATCAGGTCTCGTTGGGCGACTTATGTTCTGGAGATGACTGCTGCGAGAATTCGTTGAGCATGAAGAGCAGCGATTTGTTGTCGAGGAACGGCTTGTAGCCGAAGGTCGAAAAGAAGACCTTCCCGGCGGGATTGATGAGGAAGGTTCCATGTTTCAGATCGGACGGACGTTCAGCCGTTTCCGGGATAAAGACTCCATACTGCTGGGCAATCTTGTTCTCAGGATCTGACAAGACGGTAAAGTTGAATGCGCCGTATTCCTCAAAGCGGGCTTTGGTCTCTTCGGGGGGATCGGCACTGATCGCCACGATCCGGGCACCCAGTTCCTGAAAGTACTTCAGGTCTTCCTGAAGTCCAAAGAGTTGTGCGACACAATGACTGCAGTCGTAACCATAGTAAAAGACAAGAACGACCGGGCCTTGAGCGAGCGTTTCCTGCAAGGAGACCAGCTGCCCTTCGTGGTTCTTTAACTGGAAATCTGGGGCCGGCTGCTTCAGCAAAGGATGGGGACGCGATTCGGCCACAATGAACTGTCCATCAGCCAGCAGTTCACGCAAAGGTTCGGAGAGCCTGGGCTTCTTGACCGCCTCCAGGTAAGCCTCAGCATCCTGTTTGATGTTCCCCGTGGGGATCAACCCATACTTGAGACAAATCTCCCGGCACTGCTCCAGCACCTGGAGAGATGCGCTTTGAGAAGGGGTCGGAGTGAGCAGATGATAGGTAAAGATCACCCCATAGAAGCTCACGATCACCGCTGCAATGACAAGAAACACCCTCCGACGAAAACGGGTTTGCTGCTGTCGTAGAAGTGCCGTATTTGAGGCTGAGTCAGGAGTGTCAATCGTAGACATAAAACGTTTCCCTGGGTGTAGCCAGTTGATGAATGACAATGATCATTCTTCAGCATGACAGTTTCAGCAAATGAATGAACAGAGCTCGGAGAAAATTCGTAATCGATCGCTTCCAGCCAGGTCGTAATTACTTCGTTTGAGTATTGATATCGAGATCAATCACTCGATCTGTGGGCTTCCAGTTCAGCATAATCGTCGAGGTTTCGGGCTTAAGAAATTCCTTTCGAATTCGCACAGGGGCTCCCGCCGACTCGATGGTGCACTGGTATTCTCCCGGGGGAAGGCTTAAGGGGCCCACCGCTTTCGGCTGAACCAGTGCAAACCAGCCATCGTCGCGGGTGGTGCCAAACCCGCAAAGTCGGAAACTGCTGCCCTCTTTCTGGTAGAGCGAGATTTGAATTTCACTGACTGTTTGCCCATCCAGACGGAGAACACCTTCGGTACCGCCGCTAATCGGCTGGGGGCCACAACCGTGGAAAACTGTGGCCATCATCAGGACAAGACAAACGGCAATCTTCCTGAGGTTTGAAATCGTGACTGTCGAATACATGTCAATTCTTCTTGGATGGGGATGAATACTCATGGCATTGCATTGTGCGGCCATTCTCAAAGAGGGCTGGCGGTTTGTGGGTTTCGTTTTCAGCATGTGTGGATTGAACGAACTAAGAAGCCAGCCCCAGCCAGTTTCGTAGTGGTGGAATTCTTCTCAGAATGACTCGTTCAATCAGCAGGACAGCCAGCAGCGAGACTCCGAACATGGGGAGCAGAATCCCCAAAAGGATCACGAAAAGCATGAAGGGTAGGGCAAAAAGGACTTCATGACGCATCGCGATTTTTGATTCGGCAGGGGCACCTAACGTGCTTGGCGCTCGTCGTCGCCACCACATCAGTGGCCCCGTACAGGACAACAGGATCAGGCCAAGAGCCGTAAGTAAGCCGAGAAGTTGATTGGGCCAACCAAACAGTCGTCCTTCATGGAGGGCAATTCCAATACTGACAACGCGATCAATCCAGTGACGATCAGAGAAAGTTTCGCGAGAGAGAATCGAACCTTGCATGGCGTCGATTTTCAGAGTCTCCCGCCAGGGACGATTCGCAGTCATTGATTTCACGGTCCAGGGCTGTCGCTCAGAAGCGGGTGGAGTCAAGATCACGGGATGTGGCAACTGGAGCGGCTCCACGACTTGTACAACGAGTGGCAACTGCGCCAACGTTTCGGGCGAGACCGGGGCGGCATTTCGTCTTCTGTTCGAGCGATCCGACTTTGTGGGAGATTCTCCGGCGTTCGAGCTGGATTCTCGTGAGGCATGCCCGGCATGTTCGCCATCAGCAGTTGTGGGAACGGTGGGTGATGCCTGTTTGGCCCCGGAAGTAACGGGTCGTGTCTGAGGGTTCTCCGAGCGATTCGACCAATCCTGCTGTGCGACGGACGTGCCCGTGAGCTTGCGGATCTCACGGAAGTAATCACCCCAGAAGTGAGACCATGGCAAACCGGAAACCAGCAGAATGAGTGCAAAGGCGGAGATCCAGAATCCCGTGACTCCATGCAGATCGCGGAGAAAACGCTGCCTTCCACTTGTGAAACGAGGGTAGAGAATCCCGCCGAAGCCACGCAGATGACGGGGCCACCAGAGATAGAGTCCCGTAAGAATCATGATGATTGTCCAGGATGCAGCGAGCTCAACCAGATGAGAACCGTCCTCTCCAAGCATCAGTTCACCATGCAACCGGAATATCTGGCGCATGAGTCGATCCTGTTCGGGAACTGCATGCAAAATGGCCAGCGTCTGTGGATGTACATAGATCCGCCAGTTCTTGCCGGCATCGCTGACGACAATTCGACTGGCATGATGGGGTAAGACGGGAAGCTCATAAGAAACAAAACGACTCTCTGGCTTTGACGCGAGAGCCGCTTGAACTTGCTCTGACAGACTTGCTGGCTGACCAGTCAGCACCAGATGGTTGTATGGCTGATCGAGCCAGTCTTCGATCTCGGCTTTGAAGAGATAGACGATTCCCGAGAGTGACAGAATGATGACAAACGGGACCGTGAAAAGCCCTGCATAGAAGTGCCATCGCCAGACAGTGCGATAGGCAGGCAATGCATATCTGAAGAATTCGCTGGTAGACATCTTCTTAATCGACCTCTCTTCGGAAAGCAGATCTCAGCCCGGCCTTCCCACGCAAAAAAACTGTGTACAACGGCATGCACCAGGATGAGGCATAGGCCTTGCTCATATACTTGAAAAAGTCTATGAGAAAGGGTGCTGTTCTCTACATCTGGTTATGTAGAGAACAGCACCATCAGCAAGCCCTGTTCAGTGACTAGAACTCACCCAGAACCTCACCACCGTTGGTACTGTGAAGTCCACGATGAATTCGGGTGTCAATGTTGTCACCCAGGAAACGTACTGTGCCATCGCCCATGAGTGCATGCGCCCCGCCCACGTGGTAGCTGCGCGGCCCAAAATAGCCGGTAAAGTGAGTCACCACATCAGGAATACGGCTATTCGGTGTGCTATAGCCATTTGTGAGCGTACTGATCGCTCCTGAATGTGCCCAGGAGGTCCCACGGCCTCGCAGAGCCAGACTGGCGGCTCCTCGCCAGTTTGTCATGGTAGGCCATACCGCATTCAGATCCGGGTTTGCGATAAAGCCCTGGGCATTGGCAAACGATGACCAGGCCCCACCCGTGGGAGGCATCCCTTGAGACGTCCCGAGTGTCGTACCTACACCTGTAGAACCATTCATCGTGAGCTGATAAGGAAAGGGGGGTAGGGTACCCGCCGGGAATGTGACATCACTTCCGGTACTACGAACCGACTCACTCATGAAAACGGTGTTCGACGTTCCATCAGTGACATCGCGCATGCGGACATTGCTGTTTTCATAGACGATGCCGTCTGTCTTCCAGCGAAGGTCGTAGTTGGTGCCTGTGCCGCTACCATAACTGACGAAATAGTTCGTACCGGCATAGATCGCACCGCCGGCACCAGTATTCTGGGTTGGCGCAGGATCACTGGGGCAGAGCAACATGGCGAGAGGAGTTGCAAATGCGGCAGCAAAGTTTGGGTTGGGCACCAGGCTACTAAATGGCCCGGTAAATGCTGGTTGAGTAAAGTCCAGAGTATTCTGGAGGACAGCCTGATCAAAGTAAGGGAGTAAACGGGCTTGTGGCGAGAACCCCTGGGTATTTGGCAGGTAATTCTGGGCATTCACCATGGGGAGCATTGTAAAGGTGCTCTCATAGTTATGCAGTGCGAGGCCGAACTGCTTGAGGTTATTACGACATTGCGTTCGTCGCGCCGCTTCTCGCGCCTGCTGAACGGCTGGCAACAGCAAAGCAATCAGGATGGCGATGATCGCGATCACCACCAGGAGCTCAATGAGTGTAAAGGCTTTTCGAATTTGTGAGGATCGCATTGACATGAAACGTTTCCTGTAAAGATTTGAATCGTAATGTTGACTTAGAATTCGCTGACGACTTCACTACCAGAACGTGTGGCAATGTTCCGCCAGATCGTGGCGTCGATGTTTTCACTGGTGAATCGAACTCCCCCATCGCCCATGAGGGTATGGACACCGCCTGTATGCCGACTGCGGGCGGCCTTGAAGCCTTGCGCCACCCAGAAGTAGCAGTCGTAGCGCCGGCTGTTCGGTGTGAAGTAGTGGTTGTAAGCGGTGTTCTCGTACGCCTGACCCGCCCAGACTCGATTTCGACTGGCCACGAAGCGGGCGATACTCGCGGGCCTCGCCTGATCACAATTGGCAATTGTCACACTCGTGGGAGGGCTGACCAATGCCATATGCGTCTGTGCATCAGGACTCTCAGTAGAAGCCGGGTCGGCACCACCAATCCCTAATAGACTTTCGGAGCAAAGAACCGTGTTCGATAAGCCATCCGTACAATCGGCAATCCTTCGCCAGGAGATGGAACTGAATAGACCATCGGCACGGTCGTCGCTCTGACCATCATCACTGATATCGGCCACATTGTTTATCCCAGAACCCATGCAGGCCATATAGTTGGAAGGAGCAGAGTCAATCACCCCTGTGGGACTAGAAACATAGTCCGAGCGATCACTCGGACAAAGATAGGTCGGAATCTTTGTCATGATCGTATTGACGTGCATGGCACGTGGCGGCTGGCCACCTCCGGGCGGATAGAGGGACCAGTTCAGATCCAACTGATTGAGCGTGTTGGCCTGATCGACGTAAGGGAGGATATACGCCAGGAAACTCCAGCGCATCGTGGTGCTTTGTGCGACGTTGTTGTGTCCGTTCCAGCCGCAGGGAAAGCGGCCGAATGTCGATTCATAGTTGTGCAGAGCGAGGCCAATCTGCTTGAGATTGTTACGGCACTGCGTTCGCCGGGCTGCTTCCCGAGCCTGTTGAACGGCGGGAAGCAGCAGAGCAATCAAAATGGCGATGATCGCGATCACCACCAGGAGTTCAATGAGTGTGAAGCCTCGGTGACGAGGAGTATCAGGAACTTTCATAAAGAGGTCTTTCTCGGGATCAATGTTGTATAGATAGTCACTTGACGACCGGCGCACTTTGAGTGAGTAGGTTTCTACCCTGCGGCCGGAGTGACGGTATGAACGATACATGCCAAACTCAGCCTGCAATCATCAGCGGGCGATGTTCAGCGTGAGTGTGGCGGCGTAGTGAGAGCGTTCGTACTTCTCACCGGTTTCGTCATCAGCGGCATGATGGACGACGACCAGGTAGTAGTTGGCTTCCGCCGGTGTGAACGTGGCCTTGCCAGAGGCATCGGTCTTGCGTTCAAAGTTTGGGTCAAAATCGGCGGCGAGCTCTGCACCGCGGGGGATAAACGACATGGTCGCATCGGCCAGCGGTTTCCCCTTGAGAAGCACCTGAACTGTGATCGGCTCGCCCGCCTTGGCTGTGGCCGGATTGCTCTGCGGTACCAGTTCGATGGGCTGGCCCAGCGGCTTCAAAGGATCGACACCTCCAGCCTTTTCACCGACCTGGAAGTAGCATTTCGCGTTGCGATAAGCGCGCGTGGTGCCGTGGATCGTATCGAGAGACTGAGCAGCGACATAGAGGCCCGGCTGATGGGCGACCTGCCGCACCGACCAGAAGCCTTCTTTTGCGGCATTACCAATATCGGCCACGCGCGACTTGAGATCCTGCTGGTTTCCATCGGGTGAGATCAGGTCAAAGCTGACCTTTTCAATGCCGATCTTGCTGGCGAGTTTGAAATCGCGGTGTTCGTTGCCGTGATTACCGAGCATGAGATCGATATGAACCACTTCGCCGGGAGCTACCTGGGCGACATTGGTCTGAACCCAGGTATCGTGAGCGCTAGCGATGGTACTGATAGCCGCCACGCTTAAAGCCAGAATGGCATGTGCCAGAATCGAAGTCGCACTTGCCTTATGATTGATCATCATTAACGAAGCCAGCATACAACCCTCCTCGGGTATTGAGATGTCAGTGAAATTGAACGAACTCTCAGGCCATGCAGAGCAAGACCATTCGTGAACTGAGACTCTCGGGGCAGAAAACGACCAACACGCACAAAGCGAGTGCGGTTCAAGCCATCAGAGCGTCTGCCCGGGGCATCCAGAATGGGGCGGTTGATGGGCTATTCATTGCCCATCAACGCATGGACGATCTCGTCTCGTGTGAAGCTCAATTGAGAGCGCAGCGAGTGCCAGCAGAGCCGAAACTGCGCACCAGGTCGAGATTCAACGATGGCGTTACATTGCGGATAAGGCAGGCTTGCTCAGAGCCGCAAGCATGGCACTTATCTTCGCTGGAACGCGAAATCGATTGAGGATCTTCGGCGCAGTAAGGCACACGGAATGAGATCGTGAGAGAGCGTTCAACCGGGAGGAGAGAGCCGGTTGTAGAAGACTTCACAGGGAATTCCCTGCGAAGGAGCGAAGGTTGACTGATGTGGTGACCACGGTTGCCACGACATGGCGATCGGTGGCGTGGTCAGGGGCTCTGTGAGCATGGTCCACATGGAGCCGGCACCTTGACACTTCAGAGTATCTAGCCACGGTACCGATGAAGTTGGTGCCGATTCTGGCTCAGACAGCGACGACTTCTGGGCCTGCAATTGACTTGCTGATGGATTTGCGGGTGAGGAGGGAGCACAGCAGGCAGGCTTGCTGGCAACAGGAACGGGCTCTGTTTTGGTGCCTTTCTGAGTGACCGAGCAACAGCTTGAAGAGGATGTGTTCTTAGTTTCTACAAGAATTGTTTTCGCAGTCTTCGGGGGAGTCAATTCGACGGAAGATCTGCGTGAGCAGAGAGTGCCATCGTCTCCGCGAGCCGCCTGCATGCGGAGTTCGCGTAAGGAAGTCGAAATTTGCGATCCGTGGGCAGATGTTTTTTCGGCAGTGTTTTGCAATTGGGACGATCTGGTTTTTCCCATAGAACAGCATGAGGAAGCCTGGGAGGGAACTGGTGGAGTTGGCTTCTCCACGAGAGCTTCCGGGAGGTGCATGCCATTGAGCTTCGCCCAGAGTTGTCGTTCCACGGGTGTATAGCAACAGCAGTTTTTCCAGCATTGCGTCGCCGAGGCACAGCCACATTTGTGACCTGCGCAAGGGAATGCGCCGCCGGACATGAGACTCAGCGAGTTGGTCGAGAATCCCCATGCGCCGATGCAATAAGAGACAATGAGCAGGACGCCAGTGAGTTTTCTTCGCCAGTCGCCAGTGGCCAGTTCCCGGATCATTTTTTGACCGGCACCCCATACGACTAGACAGAATGAAACGAAACGTTCACTCGCAATCTGGCATCGATGGTGGGTTGAAACCAACGGGCGGGACATAAATATCTGCTTGGGCACCCTGACGACGGAGTGATCGCATCATTTTTGCTCGACTGAAACTCAATAGTTTATCCGCGTGCATGTGGATTGGAATCTTCCACCAGCTACGAATCAGCGAATTCCCATGGATGGGACATCATAGCGAAGTCTAAGGCGAGGGTATCGAAATCACTGTAACATAATACTGAGACTAGCTTTGCGTTTCTTCCTGTGGTTTGGCCTCGGCTTCGTTCGAGGATTCAGGAACGATGCGACTCACAAGCAGCCGGTCGATCCGCGGGCCATCCATATCGACCACTTCGACGCGGAGTTGGCTCCATTGGATGATATCTCCAATTTTGGGAGGTCGCTTAAGCAGGGCGACGACCAGTCCCGAGATGGTGGCAATGCCTCGAGGAGGAGGTTCAGGCCATTTGCTGAATTCCAACGCTTCCTGCAGTTCATGCAGGTTCAGAGCAGCATCTGCCAGCAGACTGCCATCAGCACGTCGGACAATCAGTTGCTCGTCATCGCGGCGATGCTCGTCATGAATTGAGCCGACGAGGATTTCCATGACATCTTCGAGGGTGACCATCCCTTCGGTACCACCATATTCGTCGAGCACGATCGCGAGTTGAGTCCGCTCTTTCTGGAAGAGTTCGAGCAGTTTCGAGATGGTCAGCGTTTTGGGAATAAAGAGCGGGGCGCGCATCACCCGGCGGATATCGAGAGACCTGCCCAGATAGTTTTCGAGAAAGACGTCTTTGATGTAAATGAAGCCGACAATCCGATCGATGCTCCCTTCGCAAACAGGTACCCGGGAGAAGCCCGACATGGCCATGGCTCCCAGGACTTCTTCGGGGGGTGTATCGACGTCGATCGCATCAATATCGATTCGTGGCCTGAGAATTTCGGCGGCTGTCCGCTCGCGCATTTTTAAAGCCTGCTGGGCCATCTGCTGTTCGGCCTCGTGCAGAATTCCGGCTTCATGACCGGCATCAATCAGGTGCTGAATGTCTTCGACCGAGACACTGTCGCGGATCTCGGTTTTCTGGCCCAGAATGAGCAACACGGATTTGGTACAGACGCGCAGGAACCAGACAAATGGCTGGGCAATGGTCTGGAGAAGTACCATGGGCAAGGCCACCCAGCGGGCCATGAACTCAGCATTCTGCAACGCGACTCGCTTGGGAACGAGTTCGCCCAGAATCAGCGAAAAGAAGGCAATCCCGACCGAAATGACACCCAGAGAAATCGTTTCACTACGCTGCTGAATCCAGGAAACAGGGATTTGTCCAATGAGATGCGAGACCTCGCTGATGAAGCTGGCACCACCAAAGGCGGCGGCAAACGTACCGACGAGTGTGATCCCAACTTGAACAGTGGGTAAAAACCGATCGGCGTCACTGGAGAGCTTGAGAGCCGCTTTGGCACCACGATCGCCTTCCTGTGAAAGCTGTTCCAGCCGCCCGCGTTTGGCAGTCAGAATCGCGATCTCCGCACCGGCGAAGAATCCGTTGAACAGAATCAGCAAGAGGATGAGAGCCAGCTCGCCGAAAAGTCCCCATTCCACCCTGTTCGCTCCCTATTCAGGCCGGTCTGCCATACCAGCACTGAGAGTTCTCTTCCATCCCCTGGGCCATCGGCCGTTTCATGCCTGCCAAGCGTCTTCTAAGGAGTAGGAAAATGCAATGGGTGATTGCCAGAAGTCGCGAGACTCCCGGAATTTAACTGCCATCAATCCATCGAGGTGTATGGATCTGTCTTCGTGGTAAGAGATGCGACGGGCGTGCAGGAACCCTTTCGAACGGAGAGTCACCACACAACGGCTGCGTCTTGATGGGCGATGCAACCGCCACTTACTTCATGGCGAATTCATCTTTCACGGTGAATTCATGTAATTTGTCAGAAGTTTGAGGTTTGCTGGTGAGCTTCTGGCCTTGTGAGGAGCCCACTTGTGGCCTGTAGATCGAGAGTCGAGCCAGCGGTCGTTTACGAACTGCCTGATAGATGAAGACGGGGAAACCCATGAAGGTTGGTGCCTGTGGATCTTCGAGCAATTCGAGGCCGAGTCGGCGGTAATATCGGTTCAGGCGTGTACGCGATTGATAGATGGTGTCACCGAGAAAACCAGGCAAGCGCTTGCCGGTCGCTGCGTAACTCCAGCCATTGACTAACGATCTCAAGCCGTAGATGCGGGTTTTCCAGTTGGGATGCTTGGCGGCATAGAGCAAAAAGTAGCCCGCCCCATGAAAGGAAAAGCGAGCCATGCCACCGGGCTTAAGCACACGAGCCATCTCTTTCATGGCGATGGCAGAACGCGTGTAGGGCAAAACGACTTTCGAAATCACGCCGTCAAAGCTGCTGTCGGGAAAAGGGAGATGTTCGGCAAACCCCTGGACGGCTTCCAGTTCATACGAGCGGACTGTTTCGACACAGGCGGGATCGGGATCGATGCCGACTGGCTCGTGACCTCTTCTCAGCAGCTCCAGCATCTGTTCTCCCGGCCCACAACCCACATCGAGAACCCGGCTGGCCGGTGGAAACTCAAAATGACTGAATTCATGCAGATGATAAGGTTCAAGAATGCTCATGGATGACCCAATAGGAGCTCGTTCAGACAGATGTTCACGAGATGGAGAGCTGGTGTTTATTCAATGTTTCCAATATGCGGAAATGTAAAAGTATTATGGCACATGAATTGATCTCGGGAGGACGGCCAGAGAATTCAGATGGAATTCTCTGCAGGTGTAGGCAGGGTTGTTCGTTCGGTTTGGTTTTGGATAGGGCCTCGCATCTCACATGGGAAGATGTGACGAGGCCAATCCAAGGTGGGATTCTGGCTGAAGGGTTGCTTGTGGGTGGTCAGGTTTGGCAGGTTGTAGCGGCTGTAGGAGTTTGCGCAGCAGAAATTCGGAAAGATGTGGCGACTTGTGCAGAGTGCATGGGGCCACAATGAAAATGAATGCCAAGGGGAGACAGATGGCGAAACTACTGGTTCTGTATTACTCGACTTACGGACATGTGGAATCGATGGCGGGGGCTATTGCTGAAGGGGCTGGGAAAATCCCGGGAGTCGAAGTCACCATCAAGAGAGTGCCGGAACTCATGCCACCCGAAGCGGCTGCCAGAGCGGGTGCCAAACTCGATCAGGCGGCTCCTTTGGCTGATCCCAAGGAGTTAGGCAACTACGACGGCATCATTTTTGGAACCCCCACCCGGTTCGGGAATATGGCCTCGCAGATGCGGAACTTTCTCGATCAGACAGGTGGGCTGTGGGTGAAAGGGGCACTGGTGGGCAAGGTCGCCAGTGTCTTTGCCAGTACAGGGACTGGTGGCGGAAATGAATCGACGATTCTGACATTTATCCCCACGCTGCTGCACCATGGAATGATCTACGTGGGGTTGCCGTATTCCTGTCCGGATCTGGCGGATATCTCGGAATTGAAGGGTGGCTCTCCATATGGTGCAGCGACGATTGCGGGTGCGGATGGATCGCGCCAGCCTTCGGCTCGTGAACTGGCAATGGCCCGATTTCAAGGCGAGCATGTGGCCAAAATCACCGCCAAGCTGTGTGGTTAACTTCTATTTGAGACTTCCTGCCGGCGGGTGTGAGTGTGATCAAACGCGACTCGCACCGCTGGAGGTGAAGACTTTGCATCAGAGGATTTAGCTGCGCCGATTTTCACCACGAAGTATGGGCTGCAACTCTTCGACAAAGTCGTTGACATCTTTGAATTCGCGATAGACGGAAGCAAAGCGGACGAAGGCGACATGATCGAGTGTTCGCAATTGCTCCATGACTCGCTCGCCGATCTCTCGAGAGGGAACTTCCCGATCGAAGTTTTCGTAAAGTTCCCGTTCGATGGCTGAGATAATCTCCTCGATGCGCTCCGGGGAGATCGGTCGTTTGTAGCAGGCTTTTTCGAGGCCTTGTGCGATTTTATCTCGATCAAAAGGGACCCGGCTGCCATCTTTCTTGATGACGCGAATGGGGGATTCCTCGATTTTTTCATAGGTGGTAAAGCGGCGGGCACACGCCAGACATTCCCGCCGACGGCGAATCACGAAATCCTGACTTGTCCGCGAATCGATGACCTTGGTTTCGCCGTGGCGGCAGTATGGACACATCATGATGAGTGGTTTGCATCCCTGAAGATCGCGGACAGCCTGGTGACTGCAATCGCGAGATGTTCGAAATTTCTTTCAGGAGCTCATGCCGGAAATTCTTGCCAGTCTGAGAGACTGTAAAAACTTAGGATTAAACTCCTTCAGCCACGTTGTTTGATGGGTCTACAACCGTACCTCTTTCCCTGAACAGTGAGGGTAACGTCTCGTCTGGCTGTATTCCAGTAGCTTTCCGGTCAAGGGTTTAAGTCGAATGACCCCATTCATAAAAAACCCGGGGGAAAGAAATTCCCCAGAAAATTCATTCCTAATGGAAACGACAGAAAATAACTGTAAACACTGGCGCATCTCCTTGTGAGGAGTGTGCGTTCAACAGGCTCCGTGATCCGTGAGTGATGCAACCCGCCGTCAAGTTCCGAAACTCAACGAAGAGCAGTTCGCAAGCTGGCACCACCAGTTTGGGAGTGATCTGAGAGTGTTTCTATGCGGGGTTCTCAAGGATCCCGAAGCCGCTGAAGAGGCACTTCAGAGAACCTGGGTGAAGTTGTGGGAGAGTGGTGCTGCTGTCGAACCTGAAAAGATTCGCAGTTGGCTGTTTCAAGTGGGCTTCCGGGAAGCGCTGCAGTTACGCCGATCTCAGCAATTGCAGACACGCAAGCTCTCGGAGTGGTGTTCCTGGAAGAAGACTCAGGGTGTTTTCACCAGTGAGGGGGCTTCGGAAGGATTGTCAAGACGAATATCTTCCAATGTCGAATTTGTGGATCTGCCTGCTGCGGAAGAGTCGTTGGTCCGAGGCGAAGAATACGAGGCTTTGCGAAAAGCGATTGATGATCTTTCTCTCGAACAGAAAATCGTGCTTCAAAAACGATTGGAAGGCGAACAGACGTTTCAGCAGATTGCCAATGAGTTGCAAGTCCCCTTGGGAACTGTTTTGACACGCATGCGGCTGGCACTGGCGAGGCTCAAGAAAAGCCTCGGTGAATCAAAGTCAAAGGAATCGAGATAAAAGGCGTTCATCGAACGCCACAGGATTGGGATCAAGTTTTGACTCCGTGCGAGTTCATGAATTATGGCTGCTGAACACGAACATCCATCCATGACAGAAAATGCCATGACTGATCTCGATTGGCTGGCCACTCGCTACGTGCTGGGTGAATTGTCTGCCGACGAGGCGTTCGCATTTGAAGAGAGACTGCAGGTGGATCTGTGGGCTTGCGAGGCGGTCGTGCAAGCGACTCGTCTTCTCACAGATGTCGCTGTCAACCTGCCTGAGCCTGCCGATGTGCGTGAGCAGGTGATCGTCGCTCCAGTCGCGGTCACAGCCAAGGTTGCGGTCAGTACGAAGGTCGATGTCGCAGCGAAGACAGTGCGATCCACACCTGCCAATCGTTCGGAACAGCGCCCTGGCTGGTGGGTTATCAGTCTGATGACGGCGGCTCTTGTGCTTCTGGCAGTGGGACTACAGTTTGAATGGAACCCCTGGGGTGACCAGCGCGTGGCCCTCGAGAATTCATCAGGAACCAGTGATTCCGGTCGTTTAAGAGGCGAAGAAGCCCGTCTGGCTGCGAACCTGCTGGGAGGCTGGCGAACAATTGATGTCGACATGACCGAGACCGGGTTGACGATGATTCACCGCGAAACGGGGAATGATCGCGAGACGAACCGCGATCACGAAGAAGCTGCTGAAAGCATTGACGAAAATTCGATTCCCGACTGGATGATTGCCGCACTTCTGGCTGATCCATCGGAGGGCGAAACAAATGCGAGGCCAGCGACTGCACCCCATAACGTCGCTCCTGCTCCTGGTCAGATGATTCAATGATTTAGCGGATCTTCAAGCGGTTGGTGCTGTTCAAGGATGGATGAAAGCTGGGGATCCTGAAGGTTGGGGATGATGGAAACGACAGGTCAGACAATGCAGCCGCCGCTTTCACACGAGCATTCTCGATGGGGCACTCCAGTTCGTGTGCGATCGATGCTGCTGTTGTGGACTGTCCTGTGTTGGCCGCTGGCAGGCGGAATGATTCGGGCTCAGGAAAGCTCGGTTTCAAAAGCTGAGACGAATACCGATAGCACAAAACTCAGCGATCAATCCTGTGCGAAATCGAGCGGTAAGACCCAGGCAAACAGCACTCGCGCAAGCTCCTCAGCAAGTTCTCCAAGGGAGCAGAGCCCGACACCTGTGCAGATTCAGCGAGCCAAAGAGTTTGCAGCCACTCATCATCCAGAACTGGGTGAACTGCTGGGCCGACTGGAAAGCTATGACGAACCTTCGTTTGTCGAGGCCATTCAGGAATTGCTGCGAACGATGGATCGCCTGGAAAAGCTGAGTGAAAAGAATACCGAGCGTGGTCGAGTTGAGTTGGAGGACTGGAAACTGACATCACGAATCCGGCTGCTGGCTGCCCGACTGGCCATGGCTGATGCTCTTCCTGTCGAGAACCCGGAAGCGTCTTCCAGTGCGATCAAACAGGAAATTCGTAAACTACTGATCGAACGAGCCGAACTTCGGAAGTCGTCACTCACTGCTGAACGTCAGCGATTGCAGGATCGCCTCGAGAAGGTGAATCGGCAATTGAGTGAACTTTCCGAACGCGAGCGCCAGAACATTGAACGCGAACTGGATCGACTCGAAGCCAATGCTTCCCAGGCGAAGACACGCCAAAAGGCCGCACAAAAAGAGAAGTCTTCACAGAATACCAGGCAGCGTTCTTCATCGAATGCTCCTCAGTCCGATTCAACCGTCAAGCCTGCTGAAAAGCCGGCCAAGAACAACCAGAAACCATAACGACCGGCTCTGAATGTCTGTCGTCATTCCCATACTTCTCCTGAGAACACCTGCACTGTTTGCCATAGAGTGCTGTAAGGATCGAACCACTATGCAAGAGCTTGCTAATTTTCATGATCCGGCTGTCCTGGAACATCGCCGCTGGCCTGCCTTAGGTCATCGCTGCTGTTATTGGGTCTGCCTGGCGATCACCGGTTGGTTGGGACTGTGTCAACCGGGCTTATCTCAGCTTCCCCAGGTCTGGGCGGCAGAGGCAAAGCCTGCAGATAACAGCAAGCCTGCTGCACAGATTCTGCCTGCTGAGGAACTGAAGTCATCAGCAGTCGTCGAATCGGCAGTCATCCCCGGGATCAATGAGCGATATGACCTGAAGGTCAAGAATGTGGATGGGCCCGATTTCCGCAAGCATGTGGTGCCACTGCTGGGCAAACTCGGCTGTAACGGACGTGCCTGCCATGGATCGTTCCAGGGTCAGGGAGGCTTCCGCCTGTCGCTGTTTGGTTACGACTTCAAGGCCGACCATGAGAATCTCGTGCTGGGTGATAAGCCTCGCGTGAATCTGATGGATCGCTCGAAGAGCCTGATCCTCATGAAGCCCACCGAACAGGTTCCTCATGAAGGGGGCGAGGCTCTCAAGCAGGGGACATGGGAATATCGAGTTCTCGATAAATGGATTTCTCAAGGAGCCAAGCCTGTCACCGATAAGACACCGGAATTTGTAAGACTGGATGTGTTGCCGGATGGGAAAAACCCGGCAGCAGGCGAACGTCCTGAGATGGTGGGCTCGAAGGTGGGCCAGTCGTGGAAGCTCAAGTGCATCGCTGTCTGGTCGGATGGAACCCGCGAAGATGTAACACCTTTGTCCCGCTTCCAGTCGAATAATGATCAGATCGCCAAAGTGACCCAGGAAGGCATGGTGACGATCACCGGCCCCGGAGATTCACATGTCGTCGCGTTCTATGACAATGGCGTGGTGCCTGTCCCTGTGATTCTGCCTGTGTCGAACTTCACAGGTGATCAATATCCTTCCACTCCCACACCGACTCGTATTGATGAACTGGTTGTGCAGAAGCTCAAGAAGGTGGGCGTCGTGCAGTCGGATCTGTGTGGCGATGAAGAGTTCCTCCGCCGGGTTTCGCTGGATATCACGGGAACTTTGCCGACACCTGAGGAAGTCGAGACGTTTGTGCGTTCGAAGGATGTCGCCAAGCGTTCGAAAAAGATTGATGAATTGTTGGAGCGACCAGCTTATGCCGCCTGGCAGGCGACCAAGATTTGCGACTACACCGGGAACAATCCCGAGTATTTGCAGAACGCGGTGGTGGGGAACAATTCTGCTCAGGCTGCTCGCGACTGGTATGAGTGGATTCATGACCGAGTTCAAAGAAACGTCCCTTATGATGAATTGGCCGAGAACATCATTCTGGCGACGAGTCGCCGGGAGGGGGAAAGCTACGAACAGTATTGCGAACGTGTGAGTGGCTACTATGCGAAGGACAGCAAAGGGAGTTTTGCTGAACAGCCTGCGATGACGCATTACTGGGCGAGGAGAAACTTCCGCACGGTCGAAGAGCGGGCTCTCGGATTTGCCTACACGTTCCTGGGCATTCGAGTGCAATGTGCCCAGTGTCATAAGCATCCTTTCGATCAATGGACAAAGGACGATTTCGATCGTTTCAAGAACTTTTTTGCCCGCATTCGTTACGGCGATATCCCGGGTAACAAAGACGAAAAAGCCGCCATGCTGGCCAAGCTGGGTGTGGACAAGGACCTCAAGGGGAACATGCTGGATCGGGCTCTGAAGGACTATCTCGCTTCGGGCAAAGTGGTGCCGGTTCAGGAAGTCTTTGTGACTCCTCCAGTCAAGCCAAGACCAGTCAATCCCAAGGCCAAGCCCAATGCGAAAAGACCGCAGGTTGTGGCTGGCCGAACAGCCAAGGTGCTGGGTGGCGATGAGATTGTCATCGAAGAACTTGATGATCCGCGAACAGCACTCATGGATTGGTTGCGTGCCGAAGAGAACCCGTACTTTGCCAGAGCTTTTGTGAATCGTGTCTGGGCGGGCTACTTCCATGTGGGGATTGTTGAGCCACCCGATGATTTGAGTCTGGCGAATCCTCCTTCGAATGAAGCGTTGCTGGATGAACTGACACGGGAGTTCGTGGCTCATGGCTACGATATGAAGTGGCTGCACAGGACGATTGCCAACAGCCGCACTTATCAGTTGAGCTGGCAGCCCAATGAAACCAACAAGCTTGACGAGCGGAACTTTGCCCGGGCTGTGCCGCGCCGTCTTCCTGCCGAAGTGGCGTATGACATTATCCGTCAGGCGACTGCCAGTGATTTTGAAATGGCCAAGTGGAATGACCAGCTCAATTCCCGGGCGATTGAAGATGTGGGGGCCGGTGCGAAGAATGGCCGGGCTCAGGTGTATGCATTGAATATCTTCGGGCGATCGATCCGCGAGAGTAACTGCGATTGCGATCGATCGATGGAGCCAAGTCTGCTGCAGACGGTTTATCTGCAGAACGATCAGGAGTTGCTGGCTGCCATTGAGCGCAAGGGTGGCTGGGTCGACCAGATTGTCAAAGTGGGCCCTCATCCTGTGGTGAGTGACAAAAATGCCATCACACCAGCAGCAGCGGTCGTGCCTGATCTCACCGACGAAAAGGGTAAAGGCAAAAAGAAACTTGAGTCGGCAACCGAAGATTCGTCCAACGATCGGGATTTGAAAGAGGTTCTGGCCCGCGTCGACAAACGTATCGAAAAGGCCCGTCAACAAAAGGACAAGCAGCAACTGGCCGAACTGCAGCAAACTCGGCAGAAAGTTCTGGAGAAAATCCAGGCCCAGGCCAAAACAACCGCCAAACCTGTCAATCAGGGCTATAAGGCGGGAGTTCTGCCCAGTGATCGGATTCTGCAAGAGATTGTCAAAACGGCTTATCTGCGAACGTTATCGCGATATCCATCGAACGAAGAAACTCGCCGGTCAGTGGCTTACTTCCATGAGGCGAAAGATGTCCGCGTCGGCAGCAGAGATCTCTTATGGGCCCTGCTGAACACCAAGGAATTCATGGTCAATCATTAACTCTCGACACGCCTTTTGATCGCTGTCGTAAAAAACACGCCGACGTGATCACCATCTGAATCCAGTTTGCTTCTTCGATTAATCACATTTGAATCAAGGTAATACCATGGCGACCAGTTATACATGTGATGGCATTCAACGACGCGATGCACTGAAAGCAGGGCTGCTGGGAGTGGGAGGCTTATCGCTTTCTAACTTTTTGAAGCTCAGCCATGCAGGGGAAGTTTCCTCCAAGGCCAAGGCCAAAGCTGCGATCTATATCAACCTGGGGGGTGGCCCCAGCCACATGGACACCTTCGATATGAAGCCCAATGCACCGGCTGAGTATCGCGGGGAATTCAATCCCATTAAAACGAACGTCGCCGGGATCGAGATCTGTGAGCACTTGCCCCATCTGGCGAAACAGGCCGACAAGTTCGCCCTCATTCGTGGTGTCTCGCACACTCTGGCGGCTCATGAACTGGGCACGCAATATGTCAACTGCGGCAACCGGCCTATCCCTTCGCTGGAATTCCCGGGATATGGCTCGGTGGTTGCCAAGGAGTTGGGTGGCCCGGATAACCTGCCCGCCTATGTGGCCATTCCACGAACGAGTTCAAAGTCGGGTTATCTGGGAGTGAAGTACGCACCACTGGCCACGGGGAACACACCCAAGGCCGGTATGCCTTATTCGGTGCGTGGGGTTTCACTGCAGAATGGATTGACAGTGCAGGAAGTGGATCGTCGCAAGAATCTGCTCAACGATCTTGATCGGACGTTTGCTGGTTACGAAAAGCAGAACCAGTTGCTGGAAGGGATGGATCAGTTTGCCGAGCAGGCCTACTCGATGATCACTTCACCAGCCGCCCGCAAAGCGTTTGATATCAGCCAGGAATCTCCCAAGTTTGCCGAGCCATTCGGTGAGACACCCTTTGGAACCAGCTGCCTGCTGGCAACGAGGCTGATCGAATCGGGAGTGAGGTTTGTCACGATTTCGTACGGCGGATGGGATACTCATGATGACAACTGGACGCGGCTGAAAGAAAAGCAGTTGCCTCCGTTTGATGAAGGTCTGGCGGCCTTGCTGGCAGGTCTGGCTCAGAAGGGCTTGCTCGATTCGACCGCTGTCTTTGTGACAGGTGAGTTTGGTCGAACACCCAAGATCAATGGCCGCGCTGGTCGGGATCACTTTGCCCGCAATATGTTCATGATTATGGCAGGTGGTGGCGTGCGTGCGGGTCAGGTGATTGGTGCCAGCGATGAAAAAGCCATGGCACCAGCGAGCCAGGCCATTACACCTGATGATGTGGCCGCTTCGTTCTATCACAATCTCGGGATTGATCCCAAGAAAGAATATCAGACCAACACCGGGCGGCCACTGATGATTGTGCGTGACGGGAACATTATTCCTTCACTGTTTGCCTGAGAATGATTTATCCGAGATTCTTGGGTGACCTGCGACCTGTGTTTGATGGAATGGGTTTACGTCGATGTTGGCGTTAAATCACAAATGACTTCACTTTGAGGGACGTGGATCGATGCTCAAATCAATGATTATGACGACTTGCCGATTGTCGTTAGTGGTGGCGATTGTCTGCGGAGTGATTGTCTCTTTGCCAGTCGATGCACAGGAAGATGCTAAACCTGCAAAGAAACCAGCCCAGGGTGTTGCACAGCCATTCAATCTGCCAGACAGCATCAAGCTGACAGATGAGCAGACCAAGAAGCTGGAAGCCCTTAAGAAAGAAGCGACTCCGAAGCTCGAAGCCGCCGTTAAAAAGGTCGATGACGTACTGACCAAGGATCAAAAGAAGACTCGTAAGACAGCCTCAGATACCGCCAAAGCTGCCGGTAAGAAAGGGAAGGAACTGAAAGAGGCAGTCAATGAAGCTCTCAAGCTTTCCGACGAGCAGAAGGCATCGTTGGCCAAGGCCGAGAAAGAGCTGGCTGACCTGCAGAAGGCGACTCGCGAACAGGTTGTTGCCATGCTGACTGATGAGCAGAAGGCCAACCTGCCCACGCCAGGCAAGAAGAAAGCCAAAGCCAAGTAGCAGGTGCTCAAGTCTCGGAACGAGACTTGGAATCTCGACAAAAGTTAAAAGCAACAGCCCGGCCTCGAAGTTTGAGAGCCGGGCTGTTGTCTATTTTGTGACGTCATTAAACACAATGGCCATTGTTATACGGATTCAACTGCGCTCCTTGGCATGGGGTGGCTGGGGCCAAACGTCTTTGCGAACCCCCAGTTCGTGCCGAAAATCGCTGGGGGTTCGAAGACTCAACCCCAGCCACCCGCCGCGCAGTTGTTCATTGGAATCCGTACTACACAGCATCGAGTGCCTGCGAGAGATCGGCAATGATGTCTTCAATCGCTTCGGTACCAATCGAAAGGCGAATGAAGTCGGGCGTCACACCTGTCGAGACTTGCTCTTCAGGAGTGAGTTGCTGGTGAGTCGTGCTCGATGGGTGAATGATCAGCGACTTCGAATCGCCCACATTCGCCAGGTGGGAGAAGAGCTTCACGTTGTTGATGAGCTTGATGCCATTCTCCTGCTGCTGTTTCGGAGTGGCTCCCTTGATGCCAAAGCCCATGATGGCGCCGCAACCTTTGGCAAGGTACTTCTTACCCAGATGGTAGGAAGGATGCGATTCGAGGCCGGTGTAGTTGACCCAGCTCACCTTGGGATGAGCTTCGAGGAATTTAGCGACTGCCAAAGCGTTCGAACTGTGGCGTTCCATGCGCAGATGCAATGTTTCCAGCCCTTGAAGGAACATGAACGCATTGAACGGGCTCATGGCAGGACCGAGATCGCGCAGGCCTTGAACGCGGCACTTGATAATGTAGGCGAGATTCATGGGGCCGAAGGTGTCGAAAATCTTCATGCCGTGATAGCTGGGGTCGGGCTCGGTGAATGATGGGAACCGCCCATTATTCCAGGGGAAGCCCCCCTTCTCGATAATCACCCCGCCAATCGATGTTCCGTGGCCGCCAATAAACTTGGTGCATGATTCGACGAGAATATCGGCACCAAAATCGAATGGTCGGCACAGCACCGGTGAGGCCAGTGTGTTGTCAACAATCAGTGGCACACCCGCTTTGTGAGCGATATCTGCAATTGCTTCGAAATCGGGGACATCGACGCGAGGATTGCCAATGGTTTCGAGGTAGATGGCCTTTGTCTTGTCATCAATCGCGCGGGCAAAGTTTTCGGGTTTGCTCTGATCAACAAACTTCCCGTGAATGCCCATTTTGGGGAAGGTGTAATGGAACAGGTTGTAGGTACCACCATAGAGGCTGGTGCCCGAAACGAAGTTGTCGCCCGCTTCGCACAGGTTCAGAAGAGCAATCGATTCGGCCGCCTGACCGGAGGCGACGCAGAGGGCACCACTACCCCCTTCGAGCGCTGCCAGACGTTTTTCGAGAACGTCGGTGGTCGGGTTCATGAGCCGGGTGTAGATGTTGCCGAACTCCTGCAGCGCGAAGAGGCGGGCGGCATGATCGGTACTGTTAAACACGTAAGACGTGGTCTGATAGAGCGGGACTGCTCGGGAACCCGTCGTCGGATCGACAGACTGGCCGGCATGCAGGCAAAGTGTCTCGGGGCGATAGGCGTGAGTCATGTGGCGAATTCCATGATGAGACAGTAGAGAGAAATGACAAAGATCACCAAACTGGTCGGAATTGAAAAATTAGCCGATTGCTGCACGACTCGCAAATGGCCGGAGAAGAATTCTGTTGGGCAGGAGTTACCGATAGATGCTCGATGCAACAGCTAGAGAATGACGGTGTCGCATCACGAATTGAGACTCGATTGTCGATGGGGGAAGACTTTGAGGCTACGATCTCTCGTATAAAAGCCTTACTATGTGAGAGTGTTCAGCAGGTGATTGGGGAAAAGTGTGCTTGAACTTTGTCACCTGTGAATGATGATCGAATCTCCAAGAGTTTGTGATCTCCCTGATGAGCCGCTTCCGAAAGGCAGGTTCTTGATGATGACTTGTTCTAACCGAGCCTGGTTTCGACATTTTGAGAGTTGGCCGCAAAGATGCGGAGTCTGGCGATGGGATGGGAATGCTCTGGTAGGGTGCCTGGCTGCGATCTTACTGTGTCTATTTTTCGTGCCTGCGGTTGCTCAGGAAACGTCTGACGGGCAATCACCGGCAGCGAGTACGCCTAAGCCAGCACCAGAAGCCGGCAAGCCAGAAAATCCGTTTCCGAATCGCATTCCTGCCCCTTCGCTCGATGGGGGAATCGAGTGGCTCAACACCAGCCAGCCCCTGTCACTGAAGGATCTGCGCGGGAAAGTGGTGGTGCTCGACTTCTGGACGTACTGCTGCATCAACTGCATTCATGTGCTGCCTGATCTGAAGTATCTCGAAAAGAAGTATGGCAAAGAGCTGGTGGTCATCGGTGTTCACTCCGCCAAGTTTGATAACGAGAAAGAGTCCGGGAACATTCGCAAAGCCATCTTGCGTTACGAGATTGAGCATCCCGTCGTCAACGATGCGGAGATGACCATCTGGCGGAAGTTCAGTATTCGGTCGTGGCCTTCTCTCGTGTTGATTGATCCTGAGGGGCAGTTTTGTGGTGTCGCTTCCGGCGAGGGAAATCGCGAACTGCTGGATCAAGTGATTGCCAAAGTCATCGATTATCATAGGGCGAAGGGGACGCTGAACGAAAAGCCGATGGCTTTCGATCTCGAAAGCGGCAAAGAAGCAGCCACTCCTTTGCGATTCCCTGGCAAGCTGCTCGTTGATCCGGCCCATGAGAGAGTCTTTATTTCAGACAGCAATCATAATCGCATCGTCGTGGCATCGCTGGCCGGTCAACTCCTCAAGGTGATTGGAAGTGGAAAAATTGGCGCCAAAGATGGCCCGGCTGAATCGGCACAGTTTGACCATCCGCAAGGAATGGCACTGGACGGGAATACGCTCTATGTGGCCGATACGGAAAATCATCTGCTGCGGACGGTGAACCTGACCACATGGGAAGTTTCGACACTCGCAGGGACTGGTGAACAGGCCCGCGGCCGCGATCGTGGGGGGGAGTTGCGAACCACAGCGCTGAACAGCCCGTGGGATCTTTACATCCAACAGGGCGTGCTGTACGTCGCGATGGCTGGGCCGCATCAGCTCTGGTCGCATGCACTGGGAAGTAAGACGATTCAGAACTATGCGGGCTCTGGACGGGAAGATATTACCAATGGAAGCCTGGCTCAATCGGCACTGGCGCAACCTTCGGGAATCACCAGTGATGGCGAGTCGCTGTATGTGGTCGATAGCGAAGGTTCATCCATTCGCAAAATCACTACTAGCGAAGCAGACAAACTGGAAGACCCGGAGGGCAAAGTCACCACAGTGGTGGGAGCTTCGGATCTGCCGCGAGGTGCGAGCCTGTTTGAGTTTGGCGATATTGATGGCAAGGGATCAGCAGTTCGTCTGCAGCATCCGCTGGGGATTGTCTTTCACGAGGGGAAGCTGTTTGTCGCCGACAGTTACAACCATAAGATTAAAGTGATCGATCCGATCAAAAGAACATGCGAGAGCTGGCTGGGGAATGGAAAGCCGGGGGCTGCACTTGCTCCGGTCCAGCTATCGGAACCTGCGGGGTTGGCAACTTATGGCGGAGTTCTGTTCATTGCCGACACGAATAACCATCGCGTCCTGAAGGTCGATTTGAAAACGAAAGCTGCCACCGAGTTGAAGATCGAAGGCCTGACAGCCCCCAAGCCTTGATTTCCAGCATCGTTACAAGGTCAACCTCCGTGGCTGTTCGTGAGAGTTCCCCAGCAGATCGAACTGCAATATGTCCGACTCGCATGCGATGTCTCATCCTTCTGGAGAGTTTTGTGCCAAGGAATCTCTCACAGAGGAAGTTCGCAAAGTGATAGATCATACAGTCACAGTTCACACCATGCGGCCCGAAAGTGTTGACGAAGGGCGGGTGTGGCTCGAAACCAATTTTCGCGAAGCACAGGCCACGATTGCTCCTACGGGAGCAAAGCTTTCGAGCCAGCGTTTGTATCGATCCCCACAAGCCCGGGTGACATTCGAGACGACCAGGTGGAATCGATTGATCGATTATCCTGCCCGCGATATGACGATCACCGTCGAAGCGGGCATGACCTGGCGGGAATTGTGTGCGCTTCTTGATGTCGAAGGTCAGCAGTTACCACTCGATGTTCTCGAAGGCGAAGCGACGATCGGTGGCCTGGTCGCTGCTGGCTTCTGCGGCCCCAGGCAATATGGTTATGGCACGATCCGCGATTATCTGCTCGGTTTCAGTGGTTTTACGGCGGACGGACTGCTGTTTCAGGCGGGTGGGCGAGTCGTCAAAAATGTGGCTGGTTACGATCTGGCGAAGCTCATGTGCGGTTCGCGAGGAACTCTCGCCCTGCTCACGCAATGCACATTCAAGTTGAAGCCACAGCCTGTCCAGTGGTCCTGGGTGCTCACCACGTGGGAGACCTGGGAAGATCTTGAACCGGCACTCGAGCGACTGCTCTTCTCAGATACCCGACCAGTGGCTGTGGATGTGCTGCAGAGAGCCGCATTGCCACCTGTCGGGAATGAACTGACGCTGGCCATTCTGCTGGAGGGATCGCAGGTCTCACTCGACTGGGAAGTGCAGACGATTCGTAAAGAGCTCTCGAACCTCGGGCCAACGGAACTCTTGGTGGTCTCAGAGGATCGGCAGACAGCCCATGCTGATCGTTTGATGACACGCCTTTTGGGCAGTCAACGGCAGCAGCCTTACGAACTGATGGTATCATTAACGAGTTCAAAACTGGTCGCACTGGCCGAACAATTCCCTGAGACCACCCGCATCATGGGCCGGGGATTGGATGGAACGCTGCTGCTCTCATGGAATGAACCGCCGGCGCCCCACGAGCTGGCCGCAGGGTTGGCGAGTCTGATCGAGTCGGCATCGCTGGCTGGTCATCCTCAGGAAGCGACATGGGAATGGACACGCTGGCCGGACAATTCGATCCCGCCACCTGCCAACCGCTCTCATGATGCGTCATCATCACGCTGGAGTCTGACACTCAAGCAGCAACTCGATCCTTTGGGACTTTTCAATCCCTCTGTGCTCGATCTGCGATGTGGCAAGCCCTGGCCCGAAAATCTTTGACGATGACTCATCAAGATCCGTTCGGCTGGTCTTGAATGCCAGGCCCGACTAAGCCGCTGTGATTAATCTGTCACCGAGGTCGTGTTGTCGGCGAGTTCTCTGCGCAGCCACGCACGCGAATAAGCCCATAAGCGGCTCGCAGTGCGGACAGAAATGTCCAACGTTTCTGCTGCTTCTGCGAGCGTTAATCCCCCAAAGTACAGAAGCTGCACGAGTTCGGCTCCTTGAGGTTTGATGTCAGCGAGCTTGGTCAAGGCTTCATCAAGGGCCAGTAGATCTTCCTGTGGCTCGACAAGGCAGGGAGGGAAGTCGTCGATGTTATGCCGGACAAATTCTCCACCATGCTTGAGACTCTTTTTGCGGCGGGCATGATCAATGAGAATGCGGCGAATGGTGATGGCGGCTGCAGCAAAGAACTGTGCCCGGCTTTTCCATTGTGGCCCGCGTTGCGGAATCCCGGATTGATCTTCTTCGAATGGAACTTCGCTCTCATGAATCCTGGAAGAGTCGCTGCCGTTGGACTGCTCGTCTGGTGAATGGCCATGCATCAATCGCAAATAGGCTTCATGGACAAGAGCTGTGGGCTGAAGTGTCTGCCCGGCCGGTTCTAATGCCAGGCGAGCCGCTGCCAGTTTGCGAAGCTCCGCATAGACAAGTGGGAGCAGATCATCTGTCGCATGTTCCTGGCCGGTATCGATCGCGGCCAGCAGGCGTGTCAATTCGTCCATAAGTTGCCAGATAAAGTGGGATCTCACATAGCACTACTGATGATGAGCGGCTTAACGAACATATACCAGCGAAAAATGGATGAACAAGTCGTCGGCAGAAATTGCCGCTCATCCGATTGTTTGTGAATTCGTGTGATTCAAGTGAGCTCAGGCAGGAAGAGATGCCTTGCCGTTTGAAACGACTTTACCGGTGAGGAACGGGCATTTGCCTTAAGGGCGTATCGTGTGGTCTGGATTGACGCAGTTCGATTTTCCACACAGATCGATACAAGACGAGCAATCGAATGTGCCGTCGAATTCTCTTTGTGCCCCCAGTGGGGCATGAAATGGACGGTGCATTGAAGAGCTTACAGTTGTTGACCGGGCAGGGAGGCCTTGGAATGGCGACGAAGTCGTGGCGAAGTTGGGCTCATGCTGGCTGGCGTCTGGGGTCTCTGCTCCTCGCTTCTTCCATGGCCGTCGAGGGTCTGGCGGAAGAATCACTGTTTTCTGACAGTTGGTTTCTGCGCGGGACTTCAACATCGCGCTCTGTCGACGTCGATTCACCGCTCAGTGGTGAGTCGTTTTCTCCATCGGTTATCGAAACTGATGACTATCGCCTGGCTTCTTTTTCGAGTGCAGACAGCTTCTCGATCGATCCCGTCTCGGCAGCACTCAATGCCGACTCCTGGCGTGATCGCACCCAGCTGACTGGCAACTGGGGTGGCTATCGCGATGCACTGGCCGAAAGCGGAGTGACCATCGAAGCTTCATCGACGAACATCTATCAAGGTGTCGCCTCTGGCGGAAACAATAATGAATTTGCCTTCGGTGGACGCGGCGATCTCTTTCTGAAAGTGGATGGCGGGAAAGCGGGTCTGCAGGAAGGCTTGCTGATTACGTTGCACGGAGAAATGAACTACGGCGATTCGGTCAATCGCTCGACAGGAGCACTTCTGCCGATCAGCTTCCCACAAGTATTTCCCACGGGCGATGCTCCCTCTGTCGCACTTTCCAATGTGAGTGTAACGCAGTTTCTTTCGGAATCGATGCTGGTCTATCTGGGAAAGATCAACACACTTGACGGCTTTATCCGGCCCTACCGTGGGAATTCGCACGGGATCGACGGCTTTATGAACGGTGCATTTCTCTTTCCCACAGTGCTGGGCCGCGTGATTCCTTACTCCACTTATGGCGGTGGTGTGGTCTTTTTGAGGGAAATGCAGCCGATCCTGTCGATCAATGTGTTCGATACCAACAGCACTCCCACCACCAGTGGGTTTGATGAGTTCTTTAATAATGGCGCATCGCTGTATATCGAGGGGCGCATCCCGACCAGCTTTTTTGGCATGGAAGGACTGCACTCACTTTCGGGGGCTTACAGCAGTGGAACTTATCGAGCAACAGACCCCGGGCTCAACTACATCATCGAAAGAATTCGCGGCCTGAATGTCCCTGCACCACAGGAAACGGGTTCGTGGGCATTTGAGTATTCTTTCAGCCAGGCCTTGTGGGTAGATGCCACAGACTCCAAGCGAAGCTGGGGCCTGTTTGGCAGCCTGGGGATTGCCGACGGCAATCCGAATCCCATCCGCTGGGGATCGGATATCGGCATTGGTGGCTCCAGCCCCCTGGTTTCACGCCCGAATGACAAGTTCGGCGTGGGATATTACTACCTGGGTGTGAGCAGTGAACTGAGGCAGATTGGGCCCATTCGCACACCACTCCGCGATGAGCACGGTGTCGAACTCTTCTACAACTATCAGGTCACACCGACATTCCAGCTGACGCCAGATCTGCAGATCATTACGCCCGGAATTTCGACGTTCGACACCTCGGTGAACGTCGCCTTGCGGGCGAATCTGATCTTTTGATCGAACGGCGCAACCCGATTCGAAGAGTTGAGTTTACGCCTTGCGGATCTTTTCGCGTCCTTCGACGACGTTCTTCGTGGCGTTACGGGTATCGAGCACGAACTTCGAGTGCTTGACGATGTACTGATAGTCGTAGGCCGAGTGATCGGTCGAGATGAGCACACAGTCTTGTGAAGCCAGGAATTCGGGAGTGAGTTCCTGACTTTCCATGTGAGGCAGGTCGGGGTAGTGCCGCATTTTCGGGAGCACCGGGACGTGGGGGTCGTTGTAGCTGAGATCGGCCTTGCGCGAGATGAGAATCTTCATGAGTTCGAAGGAAGGGCTTTCGCGGGGATCATCCACGTCCTTCTTGTACGCAGCGCCCAGAATGCAGATTTTGCTGCCCTTGATCGGCTTACCGGCGTCGTTGAGGAACTCGGCCAATCGAGTAATGACATACGACGGCATGTGCACGTTGATCTCGCCAGCCAGCTCGATAAAGCGCGTCTGTTCGCCATGCTTGCGAGCGAGCCAGGTGAGATAGAACGGATCGATGGGAATGCAGTGACCACCTAAGCCGGGGCCAGGATAGAAGGCCTGGAAGCCGAAGGGCTTGGTCTTGGCAGCGTCGATGACTTCCCAGACATCAATGCCCATTTTGTCGTAGAGCATCTTGAGTTCATTGACGAGGGCAATGTTCACGGCACGATAAGTGTTTTCGAGAATCTTGCAGGCTTCGGCGATTTCCATGCTGGAAACCGGTACCACGCGTACCACAGCCTTGCTGTACATCGTGCAGGCCAGTTCGGTACTGACGGGATCGTAGCCACCCACGACTTTGGGAATCCCTTCGGCACTGAAGGTCGGGTTGCCCGGGTCTTCGCGTTCAGGACTGAATGCCAGGAAGAAATCGGAACCCGCTTTGAGTCCGGTCGCTTCGAGAACTGGAAGCACATTGACCCGCGTGGTGGTGGGATGTGTGGTACTTTCGAGAACGACGAGTTGACCAGGGCGTAGAGCCTTGGCAATCGAATGGGCTGTCCCTTCGATATAACTCAGGTCAGGATCGCGGCTCTCGTTCAGTGGTGTGGGGACACAGATAATGACGCAGTCTGCTTCACGCAGGCGGCTCATATCGCTGGTGGGTTCAAATTTCTTTTCGGTAATGAGTGCTTTGATCAGGCTGGGATCAATATGCTTGATGTAGCTCTGGCCGGCATTGAGCTTATCGACTTTGGATTGATCCACGTCGAAGCCCATACACCGGAAACCAGCAGATGTAAAAGCACGGATCAATGGCAAACCGACATAACCCAAACCAATGACGCCAATGACCGCTGTTTGATTGCCCAGTTTCTCGGCGAGCTGTTGACCAGACATAACTGTCTTTCGAATAAAAAAGACTCACGGCAGATAAGTGATGCAAATACAATCTGTCTCTGCGAAGAACATAGCTCGCATTTTTCAGATTGAGCAAGATGGAGTTGATCTGCCGGGGCAAGAGAGCATCAGTTTGTTGGCAAAACCGGGGCTTTGACAAAAGATGGCAAAATGCAGGATCGTTTTTCGAAAAAACGACATGATTCCCAGGAACTGTCAGAGCTGACTGGCAAAACTCAATCTATGCATGATTCTCGACAATATATGAACGCAAGATCACATAATAACGACCGTGGCTGGTGGCAGAGCCGCTGTGGTTGTCAGCAACTCTGCTATCTCTTCGTGATTCCTCTTTGGCTGTTCACATCAGGTGACGGGCCGCAGATTGCGATTTCTCAGGAACCTCCCGGACTGCGGGAAGCGTGGACGTTCAATCTCTCGGAGCCTGCTTTGCGGCAGCTCGATGCCGTTCGGGAGAACATGGAGGCTGGCCAATGGTCAGAGGCTGTCGAGATGGTCGAGTCAGTGCTGGAGTCGTCCGCTCATGAACTGGTGGCACTCAATCAACTGGCTTGGATTGGCGAAGCTCAGACCGCTGCATGGGCTGGTCAGAATAACCTTGAGAAAGTCATTTCAGGGCCGCACCTTTCCAGAAGGAGTTCTTCCGGTCAGCGAGTGTTGAACGTCGAGCTCACTGTTCGGCAGATACTCTCCGGATGGCCCGAAGAAGGTCGCAAAGTTTATCGCGAGAAGTTTGATCCCAAAGCCCGCCGCTGGTGGGGCGAATATCAATCGACTGGTGACGTGACGTTTCTGGAACGGATCGTGCAACGGGCGTGGCTGGCGAGCGATGGAGATCTCGCCGTCAATGAACTGGCGCACCACGCATTTCGGCAGCGGGAATACATCACGGCAAGGCTTCTGTGGCAATCGCTTCTCCAGCCTGAGTTGCGGATGAAGCTCAGGGGTTTCTCAATGGTTCAAGTCCAACCAGAGGCGACTTACCCGGATAGCGACTTGCCTGCAGCCGATGTCGTGGCCCGTATTGTGCTGTGCCGACTCTTCAGTGGTGATGAACCAGGGACGGCTGCCGGGATCGAGTTGCTGGCGAAAGAATTCCCTGAAGCCAAGGGAAAGCTGGGAGACCAGGAAGGGAAATGGTTTGAGTTGATTGATCAGGTTCGGGCTGCACTGATTGAGCGAGGTATCAGGCAGATTGATCCAGGTGTCAGGCAGAACACACAGAAAAATTCTTCTGCAGCGAATCTCGCACATGATGCCCGGAAAACAGCGATTGCCGAATCTCCGGTGACTTTTTCCAGTCGCGGGTGGGCGAAACAAATCGAGGATCTGACACTTCCTCGCACCTGGGGAGGAATCCCGTCGAGAACAGGGAACATCGGGCCGGCTTTTGATCTGGGGGCACCTGTCTGGTCAGCAGACATTCCGCAGGAAAAGCTCTCGCTGTATAAGCCGACAGAGCAGCGGTTACTGGCGGATGTACCAGCCTCTTATCCACTGATCTGGAACAATCTGGTGCTGCTCCCAACCGCCAATCAGATCATGGCGTGGGATGTTATCAGCGGTCGTCCCGCGTGGAAAACCGCTCTCGATGCAAACGCTTCGATCTATCCCCCCAATGGTGGTGAATCTTTGGTTCCTCCCATTCTTCCATCGCGCGGAAGACCCGCTTATTCGCTGACAGTAGCTGATGAGCGTCTATATGCCCGGCTGGGCTGGCCAGTGACCCTGAAAGCAGAGAATGAAACGCGAGATGTGGGTGGCCAGTTAATCTGCCTCGACGTAGGGAAAGAGCAGGGCAAGCTGCATTGGAGCGTCTTGCCTGCCGACCTCTTTGAAGAGGATGAAAGCTGGGAGTTCGCCGGGACACCGGTGGTTCGTAACGGTGCGGTCTACACCATTTTGACTCGTTCGCGAGCGGTCATCGAATGGGCTCTGATGTGCCAGGATGCGGAGACTGGAAATCTCCGCTGGCTGACCAGACTGGGTTATAGTCGCACCACACAACTGCCGAATGTCAATCAACTGGGGTTGGCTCTGGCGACTGTTCAAGAGGGGTTCGTGATTGTTTCGGTTGAGCCGGGAGGAGTGATTTGTATTGATGGAAAAACAGGTCGATCCCTCTGGGGTAACGCGTCGAAAGTCGTTCCCGGGGAAGACCCGCGCTGGCCATATGTCGTGTTGCCCTGCCTGGTTGAACACGACGTGGTAATAGCAGCTCCAGCCGGTGCGGATGAGTTACTGGCATTGGATCTGGCCACGGGGGCCATGTTGTGGTCGCGGCCGCAGCCGGAAAAACTTTCCCAATGGCTGGGTATTCGCGAGGGGAGCCTGTTTGCCGGTGGGAAATCACTCTGGGCGCTGGAACTGAACAGTGGAAAGACCGAATGGCAGTTTGAACAAAGTGATCCTGAGTGGATGAGTTTTGGACAGGGTTTATTTGCTGGTGAGTCGATTTTGTGGCCTGCGCGCGAAGCTCTGTTTGAAATCGATCCAGAGAGTGGGACACCCACCAGAATTCACCACTGGCAGATCAGTGGCAGCGAATGCGCTGGAGGGCATCTGGCACTGGTCAATGGCCGGCTGGTCGTTTCTCAGCGAGATCGAATCGTGGTCTATGGGGAAGAAGCAGGCGTTGTCAGGCCGGCACTGGGTCAGCGATAAACTGGGACAACGTTAACAGGTGATTCTTGATTTTGGGGTGATCAGGCCAAAGTGCAGTGTCACCTGCTCTGTCTGTCACTTGCTAGGGGCGAGCCAACGAAAACACCAGCAGAGGAAAGCCGCTGCTGGTGTGGCTGAAATGTTCAAAGTATGTCGGCGTGACTATTCGTCGTTGGATCTCAAGAAACCACTGAAGCGGAAGATGTAGTAGGCCAGTGTCAGCACCGATTGCAGCGTCGCTGCCACATAAGTGAGAGCCGCAGCATCGAGAACCTGCCTCACGACAACGGCCCCCTGTTGATCGACCACACCCATCTGATTCAGGTACTGCTTGGCACGGTTGGAGGCATCGAATTCAACGGGCAGGTTGACCAGTTGGAAGAAGACAATGCCACCAAAGGCCGCAATCCCGCCGATGATCATCAGTTTGCCCAAAGGCGATCCTTGAGCAGCAAACAAAGCTCCCAGCATCAGCAGTCCAAACGACAACATGGGGCCTACGGTCGCTGCCGGCACTGCTGCATTGCGAATGACCAGCGGAGCGTAGTGGCGAGCATGTTGAATGGCGTGCCCGACTTCGTGGGCAGCAATTCCGACAGCGGCCAGTGTTCTGGAGCGGTACACATCGGTGCTTAACCTCACGACCCTCGTGGAGGGGTCGTAGTGATCGGAAAGCTCGCCGGGTGTTTCTTCGATGACGACATCTGAAAGACCGGCGTCATCGAGCATCTGCCGGGCAGCTGTCGCGCCAGAAATCGTGGAAGGTTCCTGCATACCGGCGGCATAGGCCGCCTTTACGCGGTACTGAGCCCACATCGACAACAGAAACGCAGGGATCACAAACACAAAATAAACCGGATCGAAACCCAGCATGTTCTTACTCTCCTTTTCCTTTCCAGCAAGGTCCACAGGGCCTTGGTCTGCCCGATTCCCGACCAGTTCGACTGCAAAAATTGCAGTCACCATGGTCTTTGAACCCATGACTGCAAATTTCGCGCTCATTTGAAAAATACGTGATCTGGCGAGGAAAAGATCAAAAGACCGACCGGAAATGTCTTGGTTTTTGCAGAAGTCCAGATCAGTTCTCGATTTTTGCCGCACGCACCAACTGTTGTTGATACTTCCATTTTCCGAGTGAGACGCTGGAAGTTTTTTGCCTGCCTCCCTTTTCGATGGGGAGTCCACTCGCGAGAATGGCATTTGAGATGCTGGTGGACTGTCGATAAACGTTCTCGATTCGAAGCCACTCGGTCGGACGACTCAACTTTTGCGTGCCTGGTTCCTGGCGAGCCATTGGGGCTGAGATTGATGCAACGCACATTCCTGAAATCGAAGATTCACCGGGCGACGATTACCGAAGCTCTTCTGCACTATGAGGGAAGCATTACGGTGGATCGAGTTCTGCTCGAACTGGCCGATATCCTCGTGCACGAGCAGGTTCACATTTACAATATTACTAACGGTGAGCGATTCATTACTTACGCGATTGAAGGCCCGCCCAATTCGGGAGTGATCTGCGTCAATGGAGCAGGTGCCCGGCTGGTACAGCCCGGGGATCTGATTATCATCTGCTCATACGTCCAGATGGAAACAGCCGCCGGTCAGGAATTGAAGCCCAAGGTGATTCTCGTTGACCGCGAGAACCGTGCTCTCACTCAGCCACAGGATTGATGGATTCGCTGGCTTATCTTTTTGAATCTCCTCGGGAGTTTGATGGTCTCTGCCTGATTTTCTGAGTCAGGGGAGGATCTTGATCTGGTACGCTGCATGCAGATCAAGATCACCATTGAGATGACTGCATGAGGCTGCCATGTCGAAACTCTTTCCGCGTTGTCAGGCCATTCCCGTCAGTGGGTACGAAGTCAAGTTTGTCGTGGATGGCTGGCATCGATTGTCGTGGCATTACGGGACGGATTACCCCAGGCCCTATCTGGATCCGCTGATTGGCCCTTCAGGCCTGAGCCTCACACGCATGGGGCATCCGGGAGCACCTGATCACGATCATCATCAGTCGATCTGGTTCTCACATATGAATGTGACTGGCCTCGACTTCTGGCTGAATGGCAAAGGTCCGTTTGTTCGCCAGAGAGAATGGCTGGCTTATATCGACAGTGATGACGAAGCGATCATGGCTGTACGACTCGACTGGTTCGATGGCCACAACCCGGCTCCTTTGCTCGAGCAGGAACTGATTGTCTCCGTGCGTCCGCATGACGCTGCGGAAAGTGAAGATCCGAATCAATTGCCAGTGGGGGAAACTCTGGTTGAAGTGGAAACAAAACTCACGCCTGTCTCCGAGCAGCTTGAACTGGGAAAAACCAACTTCGGCCTGATGGCGGTGCGGGTGGCGAAAAGCATTTCCGCGGTGTTTGGCGGTGGCCGACTGAGCAGCAGCGAAGGTCTTGAAAACGAAAAAAACATCTTCGGGAAGAAAGCCCGCTGGATGGATTATTCCGGGCCGATCATGCCTGCTCCTGATGCCACACAGCCCGATCTGGAAGAAGGGATTACGTTTTTCGATCACCCTTCCAATCCCGATCATCCAACGCATTGGCATGTGCGTAATGATGGCTGGATGGGTGCCTCGCTCTGCTTCGCTGGCCCGCGCCTCATTACCCAGGCTCAGCCACTCAAGCTCCGCTATCTGCTGCACGCTCACACGGGAAATCATCAGCCTGAGAAAGCTGCGAAAGTGTTTGAAACATTCTCCCGCTCTCCTGGCTTTGTGATCGAAAAAGGGAAAGTCCCACATTACCGCTGGTGGGTACGTCGTGCCGATGCGGTGACATGATCACTCTATGGCAGCTCACGGTCTGCGACTCGAACAATCAAACTTTTGCTCCTTCACCCATACAGAGACTGATCATGCATCGAGAACCAACACGCAAACATGTCTGGGAAGGCCGCACCATCAGTGTCGTCGGCGATGTCTACCGCTTCCTGGTCACTGCACAGGAGACGGGCGGAACTTACACCCAGTTTGAAGCCACTGTTCCACCTGGGGGAGGACCGCCACTGCATATTCATAGTCGTGAGGAGGAAGGCTTTTTCGTGATTGAAGGGGAAGTGACGTTCCAGATCAATGACGAGACGATTGTTGCAGGGCCGGGGATGTTTGCGAATGTTCCACGCGGCGTGAAGCATTGCTTCCGCAATGAAAGTGATGCACCCGCCCGCCTGCTGATCACTCTGGCGCCGGCAGGACTTGAAGAGATGTTCTTTGCCGTCGGGCATCCCTTGGAAGAAGGTTCGACAATTCCCGTGCCGGCAACTTTGGAGGATATTCAGAAGTTGATCGAAATTGCCCCCAGCTACGGCATCGAAATCCTTCATCCAGATGGTCATGCCTCCGGGGCAGAATAATCCTTCGATAGATCGTCGTTCACTGAATTTCATGAGGATCAAAATTGACCAGCTGATTGTTGCGGAAGAAGAGCACAATCACCCGGCCATTGGAATCGGGGCCCCAGCGATAGCCGTCATCGGTCACCAGGTAATTGGCACCGGTCTTGTAACTTTCGGCTCGATCACCCGCAGGCTCAGCTTCGGTGGAGATTGCCTGGTTAACCTCGTTGACAGACATGCCGTTATCGATGGTATTGCGCAGGAGCCAGGTGAGAGATTCGGCACTCTGATGCTCGCGCCAGTTGGCCTGATGTTTCGCCTTCTTCGCTTCGAACTCGGCATCGTGCCGATAATACTGCATACCGGGGATATTGAGTTTGGTGATCGATTCACAACCCAGCGTGCATGTGATGATCAGCACAATCACCCACGCACCCGGGACGATGAACATGCCGGGCTTTCGCGGTGCGTGCTTTGAATGGGTCGCTCGAACTGAAGACTGACTGAAGTCGCGATATTGGGAACTGTTCATGGCGATGATTCCGCGTTGAACTTGAGAAAGAATTCGCCTCGCAAAAAGTGACTAAGCGAATTCGATGAAGGGAAGGGAATGAGATTCGAGGAAGGGTTGATCAGGGAGGTTTATCGGAGGGGAGATAATGATGGCGAAGTCTGATGACCAGCCGGTATCACGAGTGATGTGCGGGGAGAAAGTGAACGTTGAGCGGATTGTCTGGAGCGGAGCACAGATTCGTACATTTTGGCGTAAGCGGGATTTGCGGGCTGCAGATCGACACAACGCTTCAAATGCCTTTCGGCAGAATCCCACTCTTGAAGTCGCATGTATAAACCACCCAGATCGCGATGTTGAGCTACGGTTTCGGGATGGAGTTCTTCGACCTTTGCCAGAGTCTCACGGAGAGCCGCCAGATTTTTCGCATTCCAGAACTGATAGGCCGCTGAGATCAGCTTGCCGCGGGCAATTTCTGGTGCTGCCTGATCGGATTCTCTGGTGAGAATTTTCCCGAGTGCATCGGCAGCGAGAACGACGTCTGCTTCCTTTTTGAGTTTGGTGTAGGCAGCGAGAATATCACTGGCCGCTTTGCTGTCGGGTTCGAACTGAGCGATCAATTCCTGAGCAGGAATCGATGGTGCAAGGAGATTGATAATCTGTCGTCTGGCACTTGAGTAATCGACAAAGACCTGCTTCCACAATGCCATCCCCGCTTCTGCTTCCCCTGAGGTAATCAGTGCGGTTCCCTTCGCCAGCAAGAGGTTCGAGGCATACGGTCTGACAACGAGTCCCTGTTCGAGCATATTGCGGGATTGTTCTGCTGATGAACCTTGCAGAAACCCGAGTTCATACATCTGCAGGTAAGCGGTTCCTGTTAATGGCAGCGAACGAACCGATCGGCGGGCGAGTTGATGGGAGGCATCGATGTATTTCAATGATGGGCCAACCACCCGTTGCAACCATTCGCGGAGTTGGGCGTTCGATTCAAATCCACCCGAGCCTGCTGTCTGCTGCAATTGAGCCAGAGGAATGGCATTTTCGGGATCGCGTTCCTGCAGTTCGATAAAGAAGTTCTTGAGCTGCAAAGAGGCCAGAATGGCGTAGCGTCCATCAGCCGGATCGAGTTTGGTGGCTGCCAGAATATGCTTCAGTTTGAGAGTATTGATCTCTTGAGGTTCGATATCGGGGCGCGGTCGAAAAACGAGGAGTTGAAACTGACGGAATTGTGTGTAGGCCTTCACCACGGGTGTGAGTTCGAGAGTCCACCAGGTTCCCGCGAGAATTGTCAGTGCCAGTGGGGCTGCATAAAACCATTGTGGTAACTGCAGCCCGGGCAAAGCTGGGACTGCGGATGAAACTTCTGAGGAAGTCCCTTTGGGTTGCAAGCGGGCAAATGCATCACAACGGCAGGCGACAGCTGCGAGCATGGCCAGAATGACGGTGTTTCCCGGTGCATACCATGCAAAATCCGTCACGGAATGTATGGTCGTCGCCACAGCCGCAGAGAGAATGGCGACACCAATGAGCCGAAGCTCCTGATCTTTGGCCAGGTGCAGCCGGATCGATGCTGCAAAGACGATGACCAGAGCGAGGATCGCACAGGCGAGTGCCGGGAGCCCCAGTTCGACGGCAATCTGCAGATAGCCATTTTCTGCATGGGTGTATTCGGTCTCACCATCTTTTTTAGGGAGATAGACCGGATAAATTTCGCGATGACTTCCCAGGCCACTACCGACGAGAGGGAAGTCTTTGATCATCACTGTGAGGGCCTGCCACAGTTTTCGCCGACCGTCTTCTCCATCCATTTCTTCAATGCCACCACTGATGGCGACTTCGACTTTTTCATCCAGACTCATAAATTCCGGCTTGAAAATGACCAGGCCACCAGCCACGAGAGCACAGGCCAGCAGACCACCCATGAGCATTCGAAAGGAGATTAATCTGGCGAAGCTGCCAGAAATCATGAAGGTCAGAATGGCCAGGATCGTCACAATGGAGCCCATGCGGGAGAGTGATCGCAACGAAGCAAAACTGATGACAATTGCACTGACAGCTAATAATCCGGCCATTATCAGGGCGATCGAGATTCCCGAAGTTTTGCCAAAGCCTGGTGAAGAGAATCCGCCCGTCGACGGTTGATCTGCTGGTTGTTGATGCTGCATGTGCCAGTAGCACATCCAGGCCAGGACAGGGCCGATCCCGATGGCCATAAAATGGGCGAAGTTATTACGATTGGTGAAGGCCCCTTTGACGACATCTTTTGCTGTGCCAAAGTGATGTTCGTAGAAGCCAAAAAACAGATTAGTGCCTGCAAAAAACTGCAACAGGGCAAACAAAGCCATGGCGATGATCGCACAGGCGATAATCCCCAGGACACGCCAGGCATCGCTGGTTTGCCTCTGATGCTGATAAGTCATGGCAAAGACCAGCGCGGTCGAGAGGAAGAGAATCAATCCCTGCTGCGATTCGTGGGGAGCAACCGTGAGCAGCTTCCACGTCGAGGCGGCTCCTGTGCCCGGTGAAAGTGATACCAGAGTGGTCAGTTGAGGCGAGATCGATTTCAAAGTGGCTTCGGGAAGGGGTGTCAGTTGTAGAAACATGACACCGGCCACAAACGCCATTGGTAGATACATCCACGACCAGACCAGAGGCGTGGGTTCATCGGTCACGATCTGGCGTAAACACCACAACCCAGCGGCCAGCGGGCCCAGTATGGCCAGGGCAATCCAGCCATAAGGCTCGCGACCGCCCATGATGAAAGGAATCGCGAAAGCCAGGAGCACCAGTGCCACATCGAGCAGCGTCCAATGCCTGACTGAAGAGTGCTCATTAAGTGCGGTGCGAGCATGACTCTCGCGATGGCGGCTGGAGGATCGCCTCGAGGAACGGTGCGAGCGATGTTCGGCATGCGTCGCGTCCATCAGGCGGCCGTCCTGGAAGAATAACTCGAATGTGACGAAGCATGATCATCGAGCAAGTCATCGTGATCACCATCGGTATCGGTATGACCGTAGCCATAGCCATAACCGTAGCCGTAGCCATACCCACCAGCCCGATCGCTGGACATGTTATTGAGGGCCAGACCGAGCAGGTTATTGCCCCACATCCGCAGTGTTTCGGCAGCACGGATGACTGACCGCCGCTGATTTTTATCGGGTCTGACAACGAGCACCACGCCATCGACCATGCGTCCTAACACGCCAGCATCGCTGACTGCCAGAATGGGAGGAGCGTCGATCAGAACCTGGTCGTATTGAGATTCCACATAGGCTAGAAGTTCACTGAAGCGGGTTGAGGAAAGGAGTTCAAGAGGATTCGCCGGCCTGGGCCCGGCTGGGATGATATCGAGTCCTGCGAGATCAGAAACCACCACATTGTTGCGTAGAGAATTCTCAATCGAATCGTCGTTTCGCAGGATTGTCGAGAGGCCATACGATCCGCGCAGCTTCATGGTTTTGGAAAGGCCCGGGCGGCGCATATCGCAGTCGATGATGATCGTACGTCGGCCGGATTGAGCATAAGCCACAGCCAGGTTTGTCGAGACAGTGGTCTTACCATCGCCAGGTTCGGTACTCGTGATGACCAGACGGCGGATATCGTCTCCGGCAAACTGAATCGCCGTACGTAAGGTGCGGAAAGCTTCTGTCGAAGATTCGTGAGGAGCGACAAAGGCATGGACAGAGTCGAGGCCGTTCCCATCGTATGTAGGAAGCGATGGGATAAACGAAAGGACGGGAGCCCCCAGTTGCAAGCTGGTCTCTTCTGGCGAGCGAAAACGATCATCCAGGAGATCGGCGAGATACACCAATGCCAGGCCCAGAGAAATCCCGGCCATCAAAGAGACAGCGACTGTCAGTGACAATTTGGGATGCACGGGCCTTGGATTGACCTTGGGTTCTCCGACGACAGCCGTACGAATGCCTTTGTCTTTACCAAGATCAATGCCACGAATTCGCTCAAGGACGAGATCGTAAAAAGCGCGCAAACGCTTGGTATCCATCTGCAGAATTTCGAGCTTGGCGAGTTCACCGTTGAGTGAAAGTGCATTCTGCCTTTCAATATCGAATTGAGCACTGACAGAGGCCTCGTGCTGCTGGGAATGCTGCACGCGTTGTCTGGCCATTTGCAGCAGACGCGGCGTGAGTTCTTCCATGCGGAGTTGTTTGAGCCGGTCGATGGTGACTTGCCTGCGGCTGGCCATCCACTGCTCTTTGGCCTGAATGGCATCGCGAAGTTCCATGACTTTGGGATGATTGGGGCCATAGCTTTCGAGAGCCGTCCGCATTTTGGCCTGCTCTTGCAGCAGTTGTTCCGTCATACGACTGATGGCCATGCCTTCCTGGGAATCGAGGCCCAGTTCTCCCATCATGAACTGTTTGCCCACGACATCGAGACTGGCCATAGCAAACTGCAGGACGTCTTCACCGCGGGAAATGGCCTGTTCGAGAGCTGCCAGTTGAGCCGTCGCTCGCAAAGTTTCTTCTTTGGCCTTCATGAACTCTTCGTTGAGTCTGACGACACGCGCCACGGCCACGTTTGTGGCGTTATCTGTACCGTTGCTGACGAAGGTCAATGAGCGCCCGCGCAGCTCGATGAGTTCGGCCTCTCTAGTGGCCAGTTTCTGTTCGAGTTCGACTTTTTCTTTCGAGAGGATCTGCAGGATTTCCTGCGAAGTTCCCTGGTGGTTCTTATTGAGAAAATCGATGGAGGCACTGAGAACGGCATACAAAATGGCAGCGGCGGCTTTGGGATCCCGCGAGCGGCAAGTCAGTTCGAGCACGTTGGTCTGCCGGGCAGAGCGGACAGTTACCATTTTCTTGAGGACGCCCGGCCAGTCGGCAGGGGCGACTCCTCGAAAATCGGTGCGGTATTTCACTGGCAGCTTTTGAGCCGCATCTGCCAGAACGATATCGCCCTGCATGATGCGTTCATAAGTGGGCATGAGGTCTTTCATGGCAGCTCCTTCGGGAGCACCATCCAGGACTTTGCTACCTGTCTGCAGGATGAGAAGTTCGGCTTTCGACTCGTAGTATCTAGTCGAAACGATGTAGTAAGCAGCACCTAGAGCACTGGCTGCCAGGACGGCGAGAATAATCAGCCCTTTGCGATACTGTACGCTTCGCCAGAAACGCATGAGCGTTTGCATGGTGTTCGCCTCCGGCATCATCAGGGTACTTGACCCTGGCAAACCGGATTCATATTCGGGCGATACAGACATTGGCGAAAGACTTTCTCGCTACTTCATTGGGAGTTGAATCACGACTTCAGGTTGGCTGAATTTCTGGTCAATCAGGGCTTTAAGTGAACTTGTCTGGCCTTAGAAAATGGCGGCACTGCCACCGATGGTGAAGCGAATCACCTGGGTGATCGTGTCGAGCATGACGGTGGCGGCGGTCTGTTCGACCGAAACGACATCGCCTGGTTGCAGTAAGAGATTTTCCTGTCCGTTGGACTTGGCCTTCTGCATACTTACGGTGACGACGGCGGGATCGCTGCTGTCTGTTCGCTGGCGGATGACGTAGATCTTATTGGCCGCTTTGGAAGAGACACCACCTGCGATCGCAATGGCGTCGAGAACGTGAATGTCTTTTCCTACGGGGAAGTCGAACTTTCCGGGCTTGGTCACCAGACCAATGACTTGCAATGGCTGGTAATCGTGCCTTTCCACGTTGATGACGGCACCATCTTCCAGTCGATATTCCGTACCTCGCCCTTCTTTCACAGCGGAGACGAGATCGATCTGTAAGGTTTTCTTCGCTCCCACGCCGGCCTTGATGTCATTGGGGTTACCTGTCTCGGTCTGACCACTGACCCGGGCAATGGGGTCACTGTTCCGCGTGGGTGAGGGAGCCCCTTTATCCGGGTTGCGAATTTCAACATGGGTGCCGGCAGTGGGTGAAAGATTTCCAGCAGCCACAATCGCAGCGAGGAGATCGCTGGCATCGCGAGGCAATTCGACGACACCCGGTTTGTTGACGGCACCCAGAACCGTAATTCTGTTCAAGCGGCGGCGTTTCATCGTTACGGTCACATGGGGCTGGCGATACAAACCACGACTGACGGCAACGGAAGCAATGGCCCCTTCAGCATCCGAAAGCTCCATCCCGGCGAGTTCCACCGGGCCAACGACGGGAATATTGGCAGTGCCATCTTCACCGACGCGTGTGGGAAAAATTACGGCTTCAGTGGCTCCCAGGCCAGCCGCAATGGTGACTTCGACGACGTCGCCAGTGCCGATCAATTCATTACTGGGGTACTGTGTGGCTAACTTGGAGAGGTCAAGAGTCTGGGCATTCTCCGCTTTTTTGGCGACCAGTTGCGGGGGCAATGTTCGCGTAGAGAAATGGTTGGGAGAGCTGCAACCGGAATATCCGAGGGCGCCAAACAGCAATACACAGAACATCACCACCGTTGGTTGTGGAGGTTTCATCCGTGGTGTTTGTGGGGGCCTCATGTCGCAGTTCCATTGCGGCAAATGATAGCGCGGCGATTCAATTCGAGATGGCATCCTGCCTTCTCAGCGTCCGATATAGGTCATGCTGAAAAATTGGTCAACCCGGAAAGATTTTCCCTCAAGTTCACATCGCACTCTGCCGACACGATTTTCTTCATCGGCGATAATTGCCGATGATTCGCGACAGTAAGACACCACAGGAACCCCAAACCACTTAAAGATCCGAAGTGCATCAATTCACCAAAAGCAGCACAGACGACTTACTTCACCCAATTCGCCGGGAGTACAGGCTCTGATTCTGAGTGGCGTGAGAACAGTGAATTTGGATGGAACAGTGTCTCTCCTCGACAGTATGCCCCAAAATGATATTGAGAACGGGGTTTCTCTTCTCGTGGTTACTCTTCTCCAAAGGTGGACTTTCGTCTGAGAAGATGATGGTACTGCTGGGCGAAGCGGTGCGATTCATCGCGGACGGATTGCAATAGCCGCAGTGCATACGAGTGGCGACTTAGAACCTTCGGCTCGCTCTCGCCTGGCAGGAAAATCTCTTCTTCGCGTTTGGCCAACGAGATCACCAGTGGAAGTTTGACTTCGATGGATTTGAGCGCTTCCATGGCTGCACCCAGTTGGCCCTTGCCTCCATCGATCAGCAGAATATCCGGGAAATTCTCCCCTTCCTGATCGAGCCTGCGAAAGCGGCGGCTCACAACTTCTCTCATCGAAGCAAAGTCATCGACACCATCGACAGTGCGAATCTTAAATCGTTTGTATCCCTGCTTGAAGGGGACTCCATCAATAAACTGCACCAGGCTGGCGACGGTCTCCCCACCTTGCAGATGAGCAATATCGACACCTTCAATTCTGCGTGGCAAAGTTGAGAGACCAAAGACCTTCTTGAGCCCCAGGAGTCCTTTTTTGGGATCGACGTAGAATGCTTCGGGTTGTGCGTGGGATGCCAGATCGCCGCGTTCCTGCAAGGTCATCAAAGCTTTGATCTGATCACGCAGCCGGGCAGCTTTCTCGAACTTGAGTTCCTTCGAAGCCTCCAGCATCTCGCGGTTCATCACCTTGAGCAAACGCTCTTTCTTTCCTTCGAGGAACATGATCAACCGGCGCACATCCCGCCGGTAATCTTCTTTGGAGATCCTGAGATTGCAGGGAGCGGTGCATTGTCCGAGACTGGCCAGCAGACAAGGGCGAAACCAGCGCCATTTCTCTTCATTCGGGTCGATATCGAGCGAGCAATTGCGAAAGCGGAAAATCTTTTGCAGAACCGCGATGGCTCCGCGAAGTTTTCGAGCACTGGTAAATGGCCCGAAGAGTTTCACCCCGCGAGATTTCGGCCTGCGGGTGAACTCAATTCGTGGAAAGGGCTCGCGCGTGGTGATCTGCAGATAAGGGAATGTCTTGTCGTCTTTTAAATCGGAATTGAATCGCGGCTGAATATCCTTAATCAATCGCGATTCCAGCAGCAGGGCATCGACTTCTGAATCGGCATGGAGGAAGTCGATATCGTGAATTTCCGGGATGAGGTCTGCCGTCCGCCGGTCGATGGCAGCCTGCTTGGTAAAATAACTTCCAGCGCGACTTCTTAGGTTGACCGCTTTTCCGACATAGATCACGCGACCGCGAGCATCTTTCATGAGATAGACGCCGGGTGTCGTAGGGAAAGTTTTCACTTTCTCACGTGGTAAAGGTCGTTCACCGGAAAAAAGACGATCCTCGGGCATTGCTGCCAAGGGTGCACCCTCGTCAAACTCGGGATTATCAGAACTTTCTGAGTTTTCGGACATTACTGGAGATTCCGTAGAACAGTGAATCTCTTCATTGTAGACACAGACGCGGAAAAGTGGATGGTGAAGCCAGTCGAGTGAGCACCTGAGTCGTTCAAAAAACGATGCGGGGGAAACCTCGATTGGTGATGAACGGCAATGGATGAACATTTTCAGTTTGAATCGATGTGGACAAGGAGCTTCGGATTGTTCCTGCTGATGACCATCAAGGATCTGAAACTTCTTCTCAAAGATCGCCGGCCACTGGTGACGCTATTGGTGCTGCCAATGGTTTTCATTGCGATTGTGGGGATGTCCACAGGCCAGCTTCTCACGGGCGGAGATACTCGCAAGGCGCCGCGACTGGCGATTTCCAATGCCGATACCAGCGAGTATGGCAATATGCTGGTCGAGAGGTATCAGAGCCGTCCTAATCTCGATGTTCAGATTGCGACGAATGCGGGGCAAGCTCAAAGCCTCGTCGATCTGGGCCGGGTGGATGGAGCGTTGATGATTGGCCCGGAGTTCACTGCGAAAGTTGATGAACTGGGATTACGGGATGTGCTCGATCCCGATCATGGTCAGCTTTCGGGGGGATTAAGTGCCATTGATCTGTCGCTCGATTTGCGTCCCGGGCTGGTCGATGCCGAGATGTTCCGAGCGGCGCTGCTCTCGGATCTTCTCAAAGTCATTGCACCGATCGTGGGCCGCCGCAATGCCTTGACGCGTCGATTCTTCATTGACAGCGCCACGACTCCCGAGGATGTCGACAACGAGGCGCCATCTTCCACGGAAGCTCCTACTAACGAGACATCGCCTGCCGATGCCACACGTAAAAAAGTGGAATCGACTGCCAGTGGCGCTGTTGATTCAGCGATACCGACTGCGGCTCAACCAGTGGTTGCTAAGCCAAAGGAAAATGCCGCTGCCAATGTTTATCTGATTCTGGTGCCGGGCTTCACGGTGATGTTCGTTTTTTTCGTGGTCAATATCATGGCCCGTTCTTTTCTGGCGGAGCGCGACCGGGGGACATTGGACCGACTGCGGATTGCTCCGATTCCGGCATCGGGGATTCTGATTGGCAAGACGTTGCCATTCTTTCTGGTGTCGCTCACGCAGGTTTGTCTGTTGTTTGTGGCGGGTAAGTTGTTCTTTCAGATGTCGTGGGGCCCGGATCCTGTCTGGCTGATCCCGATGATGATCTGTACTTCACTGGCAGCGACATCACTGGGGTTGCTGCTGGCGACGATTGTGCAGACTGATCAGCAGGTGGCTGCCTATGGAACTTCACTCGTGATTCTGTTGGCCTCGATCAGTGGTTGTTTTATGCCGCGCGATTGGCTGCCACCTGTCATGCAGACGATCAGTCTCGCGACTCCGCATGCGTGGTCACTGATTGGATTCGATGTGATCCTGACTCGTCGAGTCGTTGATACCCCTGTGGTTTTGCAGAGTTGTGCCGTGCTTCTGGGTTTTTCGCTCGCGTTTTTCACGGCGGGATATGTTCGATTCCGCGCGATGACGCAAGTTTAATCCGGAGTCGAGATTGAGACTGGGTTTCCTGTTAACGTGTGGGCGAAGTCGATCGAACAACACCTGGCGGTAAGTCGTCATGACTCATCGATTTCTGAGAGACAGATCGATTCGTTGTGTGGCCTTGGATGCTTTTGGAACGATCATCACGCCCGGCGAATCGATTGTCACCATTTATCATCGAGCAGGTCTTCAAAGGGGAAGCACACTTTCGGAAGTCGAGGTCGGTTCGCGATTTCGAATGGCCTATCGATCCCGGCAGACAGGAACACAAACATCTCACGGTGAAGAGATCAGATTCTGGCGCGAAGTTGTGGCAAATGTTTTCCAGGAATTGCCACCACAAAAGATCGACGACTGCTTTGACGAGCTCTGGCATAAGTTTGCTGACCTGGGCTCCTGGCGACTCTTCCCGGATGTGGTTCCCGCACTCGATGCGTTGAAAGCCTCTGGGATCAAGGTTCTGCTGGCCAGTAATTTCGATGATCGACTGATCGAGATTCTCAGGGGGTTTTCGCTGCTTGATCGATTTGACGAACTCTTGATTTCGAGCCAGGTGGGTTGGCGAAAACCTGCAGCAGAATTTTATCGTGCCGTCTTTGAAGCCGCGGGAACGAAGAGCCCATCGATCAGCCCGGCACAAATTTTCATGGTGGGCGATGACTATGAGCATGATGTTGAAGCTGCCAGAAGAGCAGGATTCAGCGCCATCCAGATCTGCCGTGATCCTGCTCAGGTGGATCTCCTCCCCTCACAGATTTCTTCACTGACAGAGCTTTTTGAAAATTCCTGAGGTATGAACCGCTGAGAACATTTGCAGAGATCGATCGTATTGATCAGCGAATCACTGAGATTGTTTGGCTGGAAACTGAGATCGTTGACGAGCCTGTGGTTTGTGCGCTTGTCGATACGGGCTTGTGGCCGCTAGAACAACAGGAAAGTCTGTCATGTTTCCAATCGTTCGCGTTCGCGAAAAGCCGGTCTTTGTGTCGGCTCTCTGAGAATACAATTCACTCCTTTTGAATATGCACTGAGAAGGTCGTCATCATGTCCGTTCAAGCATCGTCGGCCTCGATTGCGGGCAAGCCCTGTCGCTGGGGGATCATGGGTGCTGCTGCCATTGCGCGAAAGAACTGGCAGGGGTTGCGCTGGGCCGAGAATTCGCGTTTAATCGCCGTCGCCAGCCGGAGCCTGGAACGCAGCCAGAGTTTTATTCGAGAGTGCCAGGGGAGTGTGCCTCAACCTCATGAGGTTGAGGCCCTGGGAAGCTATGAAGAATTGCTGGCACATCCCGAGGTGGATGCGGTTTACATTCCTTTGCCGACGGGAGTGCGGAAAGAGTGGATTCTTCGAGCGATTGCTGCGGGGAAGCATGTCTTATCAGAGAAGCCGGTGACAGTTTCCGTTCGTGATCTCCGGGAGATTGTGGCTGCTGCCCGAAAGGCAAACCTCCAGTTTATGGATGGGGTGATGTTCATGCACAGTGCCCGGCTGGAACCGATGGTGGCGCAGATCATGGATAGCGAGCGAGTGGGGCGTGTGCGGCGAATCTGCTCTCACTTTTCTTTCCATGCCCCGGAGAGTTTCTTCAAGGAGAATATTCGTGCCAGTGATGAGCTCGAACCACTGGGCTGCCTGGGTGATCTTGGCTGGTACAACATTCGTATGACACTTTGTGGTTTGCACGGTCAGATGCCGCATACGGCTCGCGCCCGATGTCTGCAAACAACCGGGAATGGCGTGCCGACCGAATTCTCGGCGGAACTTGATTTTGAGGGAGGCACAACCGCCAGTTTTTATTGTTCATTCCATACGGAAACCCAGCAGTGGGCCCACTTCAGTGGTGAGAAGGGATATGTCTGTCTGGATGATTTTGTGCTCCCCTGGTTTGGAACTGCCAGTCGGTGGTCATCTCATCAGGCACAGGTCGTGGCGGAAGGCTGCTTCATGCGGATGGAAAACCATGAGCGATATCATGCCGTCGATGAAATCGCGACAGGTGGGTCAACGGCGCAAGAGACGAATATGTTCCGCACTTTCTCGAACAACGTATTGACGAATAGGCTCGATAGTTACTGGCCAGAGATGGCCCTGAAGACGCAACTGGTTCTCGAAGCCTGCCTGCTCTCGGCCCGGAAAGATCAACCAGTTCCCGTCGAAGCCTACTAGTTTTGGGGAGTCGCTTATCCGGCTCAGGCCCGCCAACAAGCGATGCCATCAATAGTGATGAAATGCCAGTTGAACAGGAGTTGATCGAAACAGAGTTCGAAACCTCGCCCCGGAATGAGTAAGCTCAAGTTGTCGTTTTTTAGCGCTCATCGCGTTGTCTTCTGGCGGTTTCAAACTTCTGTGCAGGATGTCCGGCATGAATCTGTCGATCTGCGATTCTCGAACATCAGAGCCTGGCAGCAGAGTCGTGATGCGTTGGTCAAGTACTAAGCGACCTGGTGAGAAGCGAACGCTGCTTGATTGGACTGGCGTCATGTGGAACGTGTGGATGGGCAGCATGTTGTGGTGCAGCCTGTTGTGCCTGGCGGGTTGCCAGAGCGAAGCGGAAGAGTACCTCGAAGAGCAGAAAGATCTTCCCACACACAGTTTCAAGAAGTTTGTCAGGCCACCGAGACCTCAGCCCGATCCGACGATCAGTGCCGACCTGACAGAACCACCGGCGGAACCGCCTCGAACCAACGCCAAAGAGACGGTTGATTTTCTCCTCGAAGGCATCAGAAAGCGGCAACCCGAGCGATTTGTACTGTTTCTTCCGAAGTCGTGGCGAAACGATCTGAACGAAGCGATGCATGAAGCCGCCTGGTCGATGGATACCATGATCTGGAGTCGATCGTTTTATGTGTTGGGGCGGTTTGGCCTTACGATGAAGGCAAAGTTCCCGCTCATGAAGGATTCGCTCAACACATTTGCTACTGAATTGGAACGCCAGCAAACAGAAAAAACTGATGGAAGCGTTTCTGGGAATCTTCCATCCCGTTCCGCAAGCGATGGGAAATCAGCCCCTTTGATGATTGAACAAAACTTTCAGGAGTTGATTGAAGTGATCAATCTTCTGGCGTTTTCGAGAGTGACAGAACTCGATCAATTGCGTCGAGGAACTGTTGAAGAGATTCTCCGCGAATCCGGTCGGCGGGTGATGGGCCGCATGGCTTATGAAGCCGAACTGCGTGGAGAGACGCCTTTTGAGCTTCTGTGCCGGTTGGAAACCAGCACGGAAACTTCTCAGGAAGAAGGCGTTTCGATTGTGGTGCTCAAGGATCCTCTGACGGGGCAATCACAGCGCATTGAGTTTGTTCAGGTGGAAGATGCTTTTGTGCCGCGATCGATGGCGCAAGCCTGGCCCGATTTTCTGGAGGAGACTCGAGAATGGGGGCGACAGTTTGGCCGGATTGACTGGGAAGAATTGAGGCCTGATGTCATGGCGAACCTGGCGGCAATCGAAGCACAAATTCTGCGGATTGATGCAGCGACCGATGCCAGTGGTATGCTCCCGGCGTTGGGTTCGATTGGGGAAGAGTTGGCCAGGATCGCTGAGAGGCTGAGCCCGGAATCGGCCCGGTCGCTACCACAAGTGGGCCCGCCTCAAAAAGTGACGATTCTGATCAATCGGCCATTGGGAGGAGAGCAGTTAACTCAGGTACTGGATCAGATGGTTTCGATCTGCCCGAAACCCAATGAAACTGAATATGTGACCAGTACTCTGGGAGGTCAGACGATTGTGGAGATTGGCCCGGTGAATGATCTGGCTGACTTTGCCGAGAAGCTTGGCAAATTGAGAACATCGGCCACAGGAATTCCTGCGGATGCTCAACCCAGAACAGAGGTCAACGCGGCGGCTCGCAAGATCGTGTGGTCGCTTCCTTAGCCGCTGTTTTGTCTGAAGACCGACTTACCGAAATGGCGGCGATTGACACTGCGTCAAAAATCGACCTAAACTCTGGGCCAGTGGTTTATATGTGAATATTCTGATCAGCCATCTCGACCAAAGTCCCGGTCTCACTTTTCATCAGAATTGAGTTTGAACCGGTCATTTTGCTGAGACAGAAAAAACTCCAATCGCAAGCACTCACTTCTCGACAGACATCACGGAGCGACCGCATGACGAACTCTGGCAGTATTCAAAGTACGCTCCAGGAAACGCGAAAGTTTCTGCCTGCGAGTGAATTCTCGGCACAGGCACACATTTCGAGTGAAGAGCAATATCAGTCGATGTGGCAGAAGGCCAAAGACGACCCAGCCGGTTTCTGGGGAGAGCTTTCACAGGAATTGCAGTGGATCAAACCGTGGACGGAAGTCATTTCGGGAGAAATGCCCGAAACACGCTGGTTCACGGGAGGGCAGATCAACGCCTGCGAAAACTGTGTTGATCGACATCTCACCAGTTGGCGGCGCAATAAGGCAGCGATTCTGTGGGAAGGCGAACCAGGCGACACGCGCGTGCTGACGTACAACGATCTGCACCGGGAAGTGAGCAAGTTCGCGAATGTGCTCAAAAAACTGGGTGTCAATACGGGTGATCGAGTCACGCTCTACATGCCCATGATTCCCGAACTGGCCATTGCGATGCTGGCCTGCGCCAGAATTGGCGCGACTCACTCGATTATCTTTGGTGGCTTCAGTGCCGATGCGGTCGCTGATCGAAACAACGATGCTCAAGCCAAAATTATCGTGACGGCAGATGGTGGCTGGCGGCGTGGCAAGGAAGTTCCACTGAAGTCGGCCGTTGACGAAAGTCTGACCAAGAGCCACACCGTGCAGAAGGTGGTGGTCGTCCGGCGGACGGGTCAGCAGGTTCATATGCAGACCGACCGCGACTACTGGTGGCATGATCTGATGAGTGATGTGGATCCGCATTGCGATGTGGTACCACTCGACAGTGAGCATCCGCTATTTATTCTGTATACCTCAGGCAGTACTGGCAAACCCAAAGGTGTAATGCATACGACAGCGGGTTATCTGCTGGGTACCACCATGACCAGCCGCTGGGTCTTTGACCTGAAGGAAGAAGACACTTACTGGTGTACTGCCGATATTGGCTGGATTACGGGGCATAGCTATGTGGTCTACGGGCCGCTCTCGAATGGCTCGACAGTCGTGATGTACGAAGGAGCTCCGAACTGGCCGGATGAGGGCCGCTTCTGGGAAATTATCGAGAAGTACCGAGTCAGTATCTTCTACACCGCACCCACTGCCATTCGAGCCTTTATCAAGTGGGGCGATCATTGGCCGCAAAGCCGGGATCTTTCGAGTTTGAGACTGCTGGGTTCGGTGGGTGAGCCCATCAATCCGGAAGCCTGGATGTGGTATCACCGCATGATAGGTCAGGAACGCTGCCCGATTGTCGATACCTGGTGGCAGACCGAAACCGGAGCGATCATGATCAGCCCGCTGCCAGGTATCTCGGCAACCAAACCCGGTAGCTGTACTCGACCGCTACCTGGTGTGGTGCCAGAGATTGTCAGTAAAGAGGGAACGCCACTGGAAGCCAACGAAGGTGGTCTGCTGGTGATGAAGCAACCGTGGCCCAGTATGCTGCGCACGCTCTATGGGGATCATGAGCGATTCAAGCAGACTTACTTCAGCACGATTGAAGGAGCTTACTTTGCCGGTGATGGGGCCCGACGTGATGCTGATGGCGACATCTGGGTGATGGGCCGAGTGGACGATGTGCTCAATGTTTCGGGGCATCGCTTGAGTACCATGGAAGTGGAAAGTTCACTGGTGGCTCATCCGGCAGTGGCTGAGGCGGCTGTCGTGGGCTTCCCGCATGAAATTAAAGGGGAAGGGATCTGCTGTTTTGTGACGTTGAAGACAGCTGATTCCGAGGGTTCAGACTCACTCACTGCAGATCTGATTCAGCATGTCCGCAAGCAGATTGGTGCTCTCGCGACACCTGACAAGATCCGCTACACGGCAGCACTTCCGAAAACTCGCAGTGGCAAGATCATGCGCAGGCTCCTGCGAGATATTGCGGCTGGGCGGGAGTCGGTTCAGGACACGACGACTCTGGAAGATCTCTCGATTCTCGCCAAGTTGCGTGATAGCGATGACGCGTGACCGACTTGTCCCAGTACCGATCAAATGACGTGGATTACCCTGTCGCAGGTACTCACTTCGATTGGTATGAGACCCAACAACAGCACCCGGAGCATGCTCTTTGGCGAGACGCATCCTCCGGGTGTTTGCGTTGGTGTTTCCGACAGGAATCGTTACTTGAAGAGTGATACGAATCGCAACATGAAATATCGCGTTGAAGAATACAAGAACATGCTTGCTCAGAGCCGCAAGCATGGCACGGTGCTTTGATTCTTGTAATCTCAAAAAGCCAGAAGTTCGCGGGTGAGTGTGCAAGAGCGGGTTAAGTTGTCGAGACCCACAAATGAGGAGGTTCCCCAACTGTTACTGGCGACGGGGACTTCGATTTCGACCGAGACCCGGGACGTGGATGGCACGATGACAGTCGGGGAGACGCGCACGACGGCATCCCGCACATCGACGGCATTCAAAGCTGCCAGAGCCGCATTTCGTGCGGAATCTGCCGTGGCGCCGGGAATGATTCCTTGCCGGGCCCCTTCGTAGGCGGCATTTTCAATGGTATGCCTGAGCATATTCAGACGAGTCACTTCGACAGCGCCGAAGAAGATCGCAAACAGCACCGGGATCGTCAGTGAAAGTTCGACCGATAGCGCACCCCGGCGGGAAGTGGATCGATGATGCCATCGTGAAGGATTGTGCTGGATGGATCTGGCCTGCATGGTCTCGAAAGTTCTCTCTGTAGACAGACGATTCGAAGTGCCTGGATTTGTTTGGACGAATAGAGCGGCCCAAGGGCAGGACGATGTTATTCCGTGAGAACAATGGGCAAAGTTCGAGCAATATCAGCGAAGGCGGCTTCGAGAGCGGCACTGTTGGTAGCAGGGTAATTGACACCACCGGTGGTGCTGGAGACCTGTGGTGTGATATCTCCACTTCGCGGCAACAGACTGACGGAATGAATCACAATTCCTTCGTTAGCGGCATCCTGTGCGGCCAGTAGCGGATTACGCCCCTGATTCCAGAGACCATCGGTCATGAGAATGATGATCCGATGAGCATAAGGGCGCGTACTTTTTGTCGCATTGAGGATTTTGCGAGCTTCGTCGATTCCGGCAGCCATATTGGTGGCACCGAGCATGACCTTTTCCGAGCGCCCTTTGATGGCCTGATTGAGGTCGGCCAGATTGGTTGTAAGAGGAACATCAACAAAAACTTCCGGACTGTTGGTTTTGGTGAGTTTGCCTTCGTAGTTCGACTGAGTGATTTTGGAGGCCCAGGTCACCATTGCCACACGCGGTTTTGGTTCCTGAGAAGCGGTAATGCTCACAAATGTCTGCATGGCTCGAGAGAGTGAGGCCCAGCGACTGAGTGTGGGATGCGGAGGAAATGCGACGGGATCTGGATTGCGTGGAGTCCCGGGAGGATAAGACCAATCGACACCCGTCAGGTCGAAACACATTGAGTGTGACCGGTCGATCGCAAAGCAGATTTCAACTTCAGTACTCGCTGAGACGGCGGATCGAGTCGGCTCGAACTGGCCCGTCCCGAAAATACTGCCAAAAAACAGGGGGACAGCCCCGGCGGCAGAGGATTCAGTCATCGCTGAGTTCACGCGGACAGCAGTATATGGCAACTGCCCCGCATTGAATGAAACGGAGTTATCCACATTTCGAAAAGCCAGTCCAAACTCGATCTGATCGGCAGTGAGGGTCAAAGATCGTCCACCGACTTTGTTAGCAGCAGCAGTGGCAATGGCAGCGTCAATGGCTGCTTCGGTATCCTGAGTACGACGCAGCGCTTCCATCCCGGCTTTGGCAGAGGCATCGGTCGCAGCACGGAGTTCAGTACGCACCAATTGCATGTAGGCCACATCGACGGTGAACATCGTCATGGCCAGAAGTGCCACAATCACAACGGCGACCAGGACCAGCATGGCCCCCTGGCGATGTGGTTGATGACCGAGCTGCAAGGCAGGCAAAAGAGCCTCCTTGAGTAATGAACGATTGGGAGATGGCTGAACGTGCTGCATAGTAAATAACTTATGAGGAGCGTTGCTCAAGTGCGTACCATCGAGGTACTGGCTTTGATGTTTGACAGACGGGTAAACCAGTCGAAGATTCCCGAAAGGCTCGTGGCGGGCGAACTGACTTCCACAGTGACGAGTGTCCCTGTGGGCGTGTTGGCAGTCACGTTGGGAGTGAAGGTGATTGTGGCTCCGGAGACATTGCGGCTCGCCAGAACTTCTTCTCCGCGAGCGCGGGCCGCAGCCATGGTGCCGCCTGTTGAAGTGACGGTGCGGGCCGCTTCATAACTGGCTTGTGTGAGTGTGGTTTTGAGAAAGATCGCGTTGGCGGATTCAATCGAGCCGAAGACCACCAGAATGATGATGGGGAGGCAGATGGCCAATTCGACCGTGGCAGCGCCGAGTCGGCTGGAGCGGCGCCCCGATGAATGGCGCAATCTCGTCTTCACGTGCTGTTCCCCAATCATTACAGACGCTCGGCTCGATCACGTCGATGTGCTGACCTGATCGAAGAACTCAAGGGAGGTTTTCACTCGACAACCGAGAAAGTGATGAATGACAGGCAATCATGGGGAATTGATGGCCAGACACACTTTGAAAACACTCAGTCTGAAAACGCTACGTCAGAAAATGTGAGTGGGTGTGGATGAAGAGCAGAGATTGTTTCATCGCGGATGACGCAACGAGCAACGTGGCCGGTTGAAGTGATTGCAGGGATTTTGCGGGCAAGGGGAGGTGGTGCCATCCGAAAGAAATTCTTGCGCCATACGTCAAGACGTCGGGAGAAATGCGAAAAGAAGACCCTCACCCTTCCCTCTCTCACGAAGACGCGGGCGAGGGTTGCAGATGGGTGATCAGTCGATGCCGACGCCCAGCCAGCCGTCGGCAGCGCGGGCGTAATTGAAGACGGGGGGTTGGCCTTCGCGGTTCCAGAGCTCTTGTGGGAGTTGGCGCGGAAGTGACAGCCGGGGGAAGTTTGCTTGAATCGATTGCCGTACAATCCCTTCGGCCATGCCAAGAGTAGCTGTGCGGTCATCGGTCAAGGATTTGACACGAATGTTATCGAAGGTGAGATGGACGGTCTGCTGATCGATCACCAGTTTTGCGGGGATCGTGACTTCCATTTGCGGGAGGACGGCTTGACCTCCGGGCTGGAACTGAGCCTTGAGAATGATCAGCAGTTCGTCTCCATCAATGCGGAACCTCAATGGTTCAACATCGTCAAAGACAATTTTCGTTTCGATATTCGGGACTTTGAATGCGGCTCCGGCTGGTGCGGGGACTTCGCCAGCCCCCGGGACAAGCCCTTTGAGCCAATTCGAGAGTTCTTTGAGTTCTCGGTCGCTGGTGACTTTGCCGCGCAGATTGGCACGATCTGCGGCTCGATTCAAAACCGTCTCGTGCAGAAATAACGTGACGGCATGATCTTGTCTGGCTTCGGCAGGCATGGGCTGCAGAATGGGAGCGTCGGCTCCAAACTGACCGGCAAACTGCAGATGGGCATGTGTGGATGACCATCTTTGAACGGATGGCATCAGTGTCAGATCTTCCAACTGTTCCTGGAGACGCTTGAGATCGACGTTGGCATTGCCGAGCTCGCGATCGACTTCCCGATTGAAGCTCGCAAAGACAGTTTCTGCCACACGGTCACGGGCAATGATTTCGGCCTGAGGTTGTTGCCTCTGGGCGACACTCATGGCAATGCGTTCGGCAATCGGCCCGATGAAGGGACGTCCGGAGTAAACTGTTTGGGCACTGACGGGTGTGTTCTGAGCGCGGGCCTGAATGACAGCCGCCCTGGTGGCGAGCTTGAAGCCATCAAAAAGGACGTCTTTGGTGCCACGGAATTCTTGAATCCCTTGTGTGTTGATCGCGGCCTGAGAGGTGTAGCCCGTTGTGCGAGTCTGGCCGCGTCCTTCGAGGACAAATTGTCCTCGGGCAGTATCGGTCGAAGGAAGCAGATTCAGCCACGCATGAGAGGTGGTATCGCGCTCGCCAACTACATTGGCGCCGAGAACAAAATCCCGCACTTCGCCTGGTTCGCGGCGAGTCGTGGCCACGAAACGATTGATGAATTTTTCCTGAGAGGTGACGTAGATCTGAAATGGAGCTGCCACCGATGGGCCCAGGGGGACGTTGACATCCTGAACACCATCTGGCAAGGGTGCGAACATGGGCCCCTGGCCCGGATTCGAGCCAGGCGATGGAATCGAGCCTGTGGCGGGAATGGGTGTGAGCGGAGGTAAAGCATCGCCTGTTGATGAAGGGGCAAATTCGGCCTTCATTCCAGGGAGTTCTGGCCCATCAAACGCGCTGTTGCCTCCCGAGAGATTCGGGTTGAGCCCTGGATCGTTACCCAGGGACGGGGGTTGATCGCTACGTGAACGAGAGGCAATGTCGGCAGTACTGCCATTGCCAGACCGCTCCAACCGGCGTCTTTGTGCAGGGGTGAGAGAGCGATTGTTAGGAGTGTTGGCGGCCCCTGAATTGGGTGGATTCCCTGGAGAAGGATTCGCCGTTGAGGCAGAGCCGGGGCCTGAATAGACAGTGACAGGGGAGCCACTGCCCGGTGGGATGGCGGGGATGGTGCCTCCGAGGCCACTGGGTTTGTTATTGGCAGGAGTGTTATTCGAGCCACTGGTCGCTGGTGTCCGGGGGGCTGGTACCTGATTCTGGACCGGAATAACCTGATTGGAAATGGGGAGCCCGGTGTAAGGATCAATCACCACGGGTGCTTGATAACTCGGTATGCCGTACTGCGGAGGAAATGGATAACCCGGTACTGCCAGAGGTTGATTTAGTGGCTGGGGTTGATTCGCTGGCTGGGGTTGATAGGAAGAGATCCCTGGCGATGGGCCAGACCCTGCTGGCTGGCTGCCAATTGATGGTGTGCCGGGATATCCACCGGGATTTGATAGGCCAGGGTTGAAGACGGGCGTACCGCTCCCAGGGTATGGCAAGGGTTGTGTGATGTATGGAATTGGCAAACCGGTGTAGGGATCAATGTATTGAGGAACTGGTGTGCCCCAGGGCGCGGGGGCATTCCAGGCCTGTTGGTTGGCTAATCTGGCCTGCCGGCGAGCCTCTGCTCTGGGCCCGGCTGCTTCGGCAGAAGTGGTCGCTGCTCCGAAAAGTAATACACCCACTAAGCTCTGTGTCGTCACACGGCGTAGAAGTGAACTCGAGCAGAGTTTTGCCAGTCGGGATGCTTGTGAATTCAACGGTCTGAAATTCGATGGCAGTTCCATAGTGGGAATCTCTTCCAGCGGTTTAGAAACTCGCATTGAACCCGATGTGAAGCTGGCCCGAAACAAAGTTCCCTGAAGCAAAACACTTCGAAGCGAAGCACTTTGCAGCAAATCTCAGAGAGGTGATTCGAAAGTCATCTGGGTGTTTTCCGGCGGCCGGTGCATGAACGTCCGCCTGCCCGTTGAAATGATGGCCCGGGTTTCTTAGTTCCCGGAGTCAGGTTTTCAAGGCCCGTAGAAACACCCCAAATCGTCTCTCATCAAAGACTACCCTTTTGTTCATGAAAAGAGAATCGGCAGTTTGAGAGGGGAGCCTCTTTCTCAAAGTCATGGATCGTTAATCCTTAATAGATCGTTCATCCCCAATCATTCAGTTACGCACTCGGCGGAAAACAAGTGAGCTGAGATGACTGGGTAAAATTTGTCACGAAGCTGAGGTTGTGATTTTGTGGGTCATTGCGGCTGATGAGTAACTTTCCAGGAATTCAGATGATGGGTCATGCATGAGTGCACATCACATGCCCGGCTTCTTCAAAATGCTGAGTAATGCTGCTTGGCGAACACAATGTCCATAGTTTCCAGAGTTCATGAGGATCTGGATCGGAATGAGAGCTGCAGCGTTCTGGGTTCGGGAGTTGCGGCGAAACGTCATTCCTGAAGCTGTGATGTGGCTTGGGATGCGCAGGCTGTCGTTCGACGAGCGGGATGAATTTGACCGTCATCCTGTCTAAAATTCATAGGTTGTCGAAGTGAGATCCATCTTTGGGAATGCACACTGATGTTTGAAGTTTCTTCCGAAATCCAGTTCTGCTATGGACATCGGCTGCTGAATTACAGTGGAAAATGCCGGCATCTCCATGGGCATAATGGGAAGGCCATTATCACACTGGCTGGTGAAAGCCTGGATGAACGAGGCATGCTGGTGGACTTTGGCGATCTGAAGCGGACGGTTTCCCAGTGGATTGATGATCATTTGGATCATCGGATGGTACTCTGCGAACGTGACCCGATGGTCAAAATTCTTCGCGATGCTGGCGAACCTTTGTATCTGATTCCTGAAAACCCGACTGCCGAAAATATTGCCAAGTTGATTTATGAGAAGACAGTGGAAGTGGGATTACCTGTCATTCAAGTAGGACTGTGGGAAACGGCCAAAAACTACGCGGTTTATCGCGAACGTAAAGTTTGACGGGTGGCGGGAGCCTGGTTTGACTCGCAAATTCTGCCAGAAATGAGTCGAAAATCAGGCTCTTATCGGAAATAGGAGATGTGGAGAAATCGGGCTGGACACATTTTGCGACTTCATTAAGAATCCGCCGCGAGTCGCCCTGTTGGTGGCGATGTCTCCTTGAGTCGCGGCCGGTCCTGTCCGGAAGCTGACTTCGCTTTCCTGGACCAGACCACCTATGCAAAAAACACTCTGCATGATCGCCGGGGGGTGCCTCACACTGCTGGTGGGCTGTCACTCCTCTCCCTATTACGGTCAGCCGCAATACTTCGGCAGCCCCGGTATGGGGTCGCCCTCTTCGGGTTTTGTGCAGCCTGGCACAACCTATGGTGCACCCGGTGGCACCTATGCGCCTCCTGGTGGTACTTATGTACCTCAAGGAGGAACATACGTGCCGGAAGGGACCGTTCCCAGCAATGGCCCGACGCTGTTGACTCCCACACCGACACCGAACAACCCGACATCTCCCAATTGGCGACCAGACCCGAATTCGGGTGGCAGTGCACAGCCCTTCAACAACAACCCACCCTCAACATTCGGTGCCCCCCCGAATGATCGGACGGTTCCGAATCCACTGGATACTCCCTTTGATGTCTCGCCTGGGGCGAATAAGGATCCATTCCCGAAAACAGGTTTGAATCGACCATCGGATCCTTTTCCACCAGCGAACCCTCCGGTCACGCTCGACCCGTTGATTGAAACTCGCCGGGAAACTCCTGCGCTGGCCAGCACGACAGATTCGGCTATGCGGGCCACCAGTAATACGCGATCGATCCCGCAACCAGTGGTCGATCCGACCCGCCCCAATCCTTACGACTACGACCGCAGCAATTATGCCTGGCTGAGAGGTGTTGTCGATTTTGATCCTTCGGATCAGACGTGGCACATCATCTACAACCTGACCCCGGGCAAAGATGACGACCTGGGTGGCAGTGTGGCTCTCGTGGTGGATCCGAACACGACGAAACTCTCAGACCGTTCTTTGGTGCAGGTCGAGGGTGTGGTGGACCCCAATCAACGTGATAAGACGGGCAAGCCCATGTACCGTGTGATTGCCGCACATCCACTGACGCCGCGTAATCACTGACGCCACACACCAATCGCTACAGTCACCTTCGGGCAAGCGAGCGTCTCAAGGGGTCTCGATTCAACCAGGGTTTATTGGCGAACTCAGATCTCTCATCCTTCGCTGGGCTACACTGCCTTTGGGAAACCCACGCTCCTGAAGTATGACAGAAACATGGACGCAACGGGTGCGATGGCAAAAATCCAGAGTCTTCTTGCTCATCGCCCTCCCGCTGGATGATCAGGGGACGACAGGGGGCCGCGAGCACCGATCCATGCTTCAGATTCGCGATAGCGCCACGATCTGGTGGGCGAACTGCCCTCTAGGGGGACAAAGTACCCTGGTTCTCCGGGCAACCCGGATTCGAACTCGAGGTCGCCCACACCCCGCATGCCGTCCTGGAAAATAAAGTACTCTCCCGGGACTCGGAAGTCGGCCGGACGTGTGCTCCAGTTGTTGCACATGGCGTCGGACATTGGACCAAAGTTCGCCGCGCCGACCGCAGGGTCGACGTGACACTCAGGTCCCGTCGGGGAGATGAACAGGTTCTGATAGACGCAGATACGGCGTCGGCGATCACATTGACCGACCTCGACGAACGAAATGCCCGCCTCGCTTGCCTGGAATGTGTTGTTGATGACCTCGATCTTGTTCCAAACCGTGGCGGGGCCGGTGATGCGAACCGGCAACCTCGTATCGTTGAAAACAGAGCCCTTCACCGACAGTTCTGCGACAGCAACACGCAGGTCGATCCCCTGCTGCATTGGTCCCGGGAAGTCGCAACGGGATATTGTGAGTTCCAACCGCGACATCGCCTCTCCACCGGTTGCCCCCACTGACACTGCCGTCGTCAATCGCCGGTTCGCTTGAAACACGCAATTCTCCAGTTGGAGTTTCGCCGGCTCGTTCGTGACAGCACCCAGAACTTCCAATCCCGATCGCTGAAATCCCGAACATCTCAAACCAATCAATTCCACGGAACGGCCGACCAACCCCAATGACAGGCAGGTCGCCTGGGCGGCTGCATCAAAAAACAGCCGCTCCAGCTGGATTTTTCCCGGGCTGCGGACTGTCAATGCAGGGAGTTTTCCGCGCGGGCGAATGACCACCAGCGCATCGGCGGCAGCGCGAATCGTCAGCTTACCCGCGAATGTCTCGTCAATCAGAAGTTCCTCGACGTAAGTTCCCTCGGCAACTTCGATTGTCACTTCAGTGGATTTCAACTGATCCGCGTAAGTCTGCCGGAGTCGTTCACCGGCCAGCGTGATTGCTGAAGAGATCGTCGTGTGTTGTTGTTCCGGCCCGACACTCAATGCCAAAGATGGTTTCGCCTTCTCCTTTGAGGGCTTCACCACTGTCTCTGGTGATCCCCGACGTCGCAGAAACCACACTCCACCCCCAGCGACTACAACCACAGCCACGCCTCCTGCGATCCAGATGGGCAGACCAATCGGTTCCGGCGGTAGTGGAGGAGGAGCCGCGGGACGCGTTGGCGGCTTTCGCGGTGGTGTCTTTTCTTCAATGGCCGATGTCGATGCCTCTTTCGTTGGCTCCGGCGTTGCTCGTCTGGGCAGGCGGGTGGTTTTTGCCAGTTCGTCCCGCACATCCGGCGGCAAAGCCGCATAAACACGCTCACGGTGCTGATCGCGGATCTTTCGAAGGAGTTTTTTGCCAGTATCTCCCTTAATCGACTTGAGTGCCAAATCCTTCAAGACGCTACTCGCCTCAGACAAATTCGACTTCAGTGTCTTCGCCAGTTCCTGCCGCTGTTCTTCACTCAGCGACATACGTGCCAGCGGGTTAATCGCTCCCGGTTCACTGCCTGAAACTTCGCTCACGAGTGTTTGCACCTGAGCCAACTGACGTTCATCAAGAATCGACTGCACGTCCGTCTGGAAGTGCTCGCTGATGGACCGGCAGGCAGCCGCGAACGCCAGATACTCGGACATGCCTTCGATTTCGGCCAGATCCTTCAGCAGCGCTTCATCGGCGAGTTCACCCAGCGACGCGAAATCCAAGAGGCCTTCACGTTCCAGTTCCTCACGATAGGAGGTCAGCAGAGCTTCGATCTCCCCCAATTGCTCGGGTGTAATCCCCAGCGCCCCCTGAGCCGCCAGCAGCTCATCGAGAGGAAAACCTTCAATCTTCAGAGTTTGCAACAAGCCCTCGGGAACGGCACCAAGTTGCGATGCGGCCTCCGGTGGGAGTTGGACCTCCAGATTGTCTAAAGCCGCTTGCATGTCTTCTGGAGTCATGTCAGCTGCCGCAAGCAGCCGCTGGATTTCAGAGTCCAGTGGAAGAGGTGCGGCGTTGATCCCCGACGTGTCCCCAGTGGCTGTCGCCGAACTCCCGCCAGTTCCACCCAAGTTCGGCGAAGTTTCCGCCCCCGTCGTCGGGCTGCCATTCGTCGGCGGAACGCCGTCAGACGCGACGGGCTGAGCATTCGCCGCAGGCGAAATCGCGACAGCAGCATCTCGTTCTCCACCTGTTGTCGGGCGATGCGCTTCGGGAACTTTTTCCGATCGGCTGTTGGCCTCCGCGAGCGTTTGCACAGTCCCGGTGTCGGTCAGAGGCGGACTGGCGGGTATCGCAACCCGATCCCCTACTTGAATGCTGCGTTGCGGATTGGACACGACCGCGTAAGCCAGCCCTCCGCCGGGCAAAAGCTTCTCCAATAACGGCAAAGCTTCTGCCAATGGTCTAGTCGTCAGAACCCGGGCGATATGGCTCTCGCCGGCAATCGACACCGAGACGCGAGTCCCCGTCTGAACCAGGTTTTTGGCGAACGGAAACGCAAACAGAAACCGCGAATCATCCACAATTGTCAGGAGTGTTTCGCCCGCGCGGACATATTGACCGTCTGAAACATGCAGGCGGGCGATCTGGCCGGAAAACGGAGCCCGGTACGTCATCTCAGCCCACTCCGCCTCGGCAGCGATTCGCGCCAGTCTGGCGCCTTCGTATCGCTCTGTGCGGATGGCTCGCTCAAGATCGTCCGGGGCTGAATCCCGCAGGATTTCATACTCCCTCTCGACCGCCCGCGCCTTCTCGACCAGAAGTCGCTGATGACGATCATCCAACGACACAAGCGTCACAAAGGCGGCCGCACGCGCCCCCGGCTTCACCGAAACGGAATCCACGCATCCGGAATGGACCGCATGGACGACCGTTTCGCGAAACGGCCGCAATCTCAGTTGGACCCTGCTAAGTGGTGCTGCCGGACGAATGTGAGACGGGGTTTCAGCTTGTCCGCCGAAAGCTGTACTGACAGTCGAGGCGGATCGAAAGGGTGTACCATTTTCGGGCGGGTTGGCCGGTGTTTGTCCGGCCGCGACTGTTGCGAAGCTCAGCCAAAAAGTCATCACAAAAGGAAGTCTCATCTGCCATGCCCTCTGCGGCCGACCAGGTTTTCGAATCCAGCGACACGGTAAAACAAAATGGGATCGAATAACATAGGCTGGACTTGCCAAGGCTCAGGCCTCGAAACCTTCAGAGGTGTGATGACGGGATGTTCGACTCACAATCTCTGCGGCGCGGCACTGGAGAAAGTGCCATCTCACTGTTGCCTGAATGAAACATCACGCATCCCATCACGGGCACTTGTTGCTCCGATTTCCCGCATGATCGCACCAGGTGTCGTGATCGGTATTCTCGGTGAGCGTTGTGTGATTCATCCCACTTCAATGAGAATTCAGATTCCCTCGTAAAACTCATGAAAAGGGATGCAAGGCGAGTTGTGGGTATTCTGCATAATCTGCGTGATCTTTCAGGAGTACGTTTATGCCCGCAAACTCCATGCAGAATGCCGAAGTCACCAATCATCGTCGCTCAGGATCGGCGTCAACTGCTGGTCACGACAGACTTTGCGTTGACACTTTCGGAGGCCATTTTTACACTCCCGACGACCTCGCCGGGCAGGATTCCGGCCTTTGGGTGGTTTGCAGTGTTTGGGCAAGGAGGCGTCGCGTGTCGACGATCAGCCACATCCTGAAGAGCCTTCATTGCCCGGTGCTGTGGCTTGCGTCGAGCTGTTTCCTGATGCTTAGCGGCTGTGCTGATGGCCTGTGGTCTGGCACTGAAGATCATCAACTGGGCCCCTGGCCTGAGCCTGTCGTGATCGTGATTGGCGAGAGTTCCAGCGAGATGATTGACGTTTCCCACATCGAGTCAGCCAACGCCTCGAACAGTGCTGCAACTTTAGACGCTCAAGAGCCACAACGAATGGCTCATCAAGCGGCCAAACCTGTGATCGATGATGTCCGCCATCTCGATGAAACACCTGGCTCGACAGGTCTCGTCATTCAGGTGAGACACGAATCAACCGCCCACGAATCGATGCGGCTGGCGCAGGCACTCTTTGCCATTCAACCTGAGATCGACTCACCACGAGAACAGGCTGCCAACGGATCGGTGGTCAAGTCTTTGCCATTCATTCATCAGCCGGCGAAAAGCCCGCTCAAGCCGTGGAAATACCTTGTGCTGCATCACACGGCAACGACATCGGGAGATGTCGAGAGCATTCATCAGAGTCACTTGAAGAACAAAGATCGATCGGGCAATCGCTGGCTGGGGATTGGTTATCACTTTGTGATTGGCAATGGTGATGGCATGCCCGATGGTGAGATTGCCCCGACTTTTCGGTGGCATCAGCAACTGCCGGGAGCCCATGCCGGAAACAAAGAGTTTAACGACTGCGGGATTGGCATCGTGCTGGTCGGAAACTTTGCGAAAAAACCACCCACAGAAGCTCAAGTCAGCGCTACCAAACGCCTCGTTTCTGATTTAGCTAATGAGTTCGTGATCGAGAGTTCCTGCATTATTGGCCATGGGACGGTCAGGGCTACGGAATGCCCTGGTCGCTACTTTCCTATGGATGTTGTCAAGAAGGGTCTCGGGATTGGTCATGAAGGCCAGCCTGATGCCGAGCCACCGCATGCCACACCGCCCGGAAAAACTGCGGCAGCGACTCCCCGTCGCACGAAGGGAAGCAATTCGCAATGAACGGCAATTCACAGTCGCATTCCTCCGACGATCAGTTTTTTACTCATGATCGGCATCAACCGGTGCACTATCCGGTTTATCCCGAGATCGATGCCAAACCCGATCAGGGTGAGTTCTCGAAAGGTTCGGGAACAAATCACGTCTGGCAAGCAGAAGTTGTGCTGCCTGAGAAGCACGAGCCCGCCTATGCGTACCCTGTTCTCATCTGGTTGCATGGTGATGGCCAGAATGAAGCAGACGGGATTGCGGCCATTCATCGCGCCAGTGACCAGAACATGATTGGCATTGCACTGCGTGGCGATACCACCGTTCGCGGGGGCTATGCCTGGAATGCTGATCCGCTGGCTCTGGCGAGCTTTATCGATGCGCTGATCTTGAGTCTGTCTGTCCAGCATCGCATTCATACAGATCGCATCTTTATTGGTGGGTATGAATCGGGAGCGAATCTGGCACTGCAACTCCTCCTGGCCAGCCCGGCCACTTACTGTGGAGCGGCTGTCCTTTGCCCACTGATGAAGTCACTGTCACTTCCCGCAGAAATGACACGCCTGGCCCGCGGGCGCAAAGTGCTGGTCGCTTCTCAACTGAGTGGCAGCCCGACTCATCTGATTGACCTCGTCGAGTTTGATCGTCATCTGGAACATCTCGGACTTGATGTCCGTTCGTGCTATTATCAGCCCACCGCTCGAAAACTGACTCAGCGAATGCTCCGCGATGTCGATCACTGGATGATCAGCACACTTTCCTCAGCAGTCGGGGTTTAGCTCTGGCTGTTTGGCCTTAGGACGCTGCCGGACCTTCTGTGCGATTTCCAGAGGAGGTTCGGCAGGTCGCACTTCATTCATCCATTTATTTATTCATGCGAACGGAAGTTCCAGCAGAAAGCCAACGCCATGTCAGGAAATGTGGGCGCTGGTCGTCATGCCGATGAGCTGGCCATTCGGACGGTCCAGTATCGCTGGCTGGAAGCGACGAGGAAGTTCGATCGGCAGGTGCTCAGTTCGCTCATGACAGATGACGTGGTGTTCCTCACGCCAGGGCGCCTGCCTTTCGGAAAGGAAGAGTTTCTGGCGGCTTGCGAGCAGAACGACCAGCGGGTGATCATTGAAGCGTCGGCGACCTTTGAGGAAATCGTGATTGTCGAGCCAATGGCCTACACGCGGACGCATCTGCACATCAAGGTGACACCGCGCAGCGGAGGTGCAGTGCGCGAACTGGCCGGCCATGCGATGTCGATCTTTCGCAGGTCTATGTTTGGAGAGTGGCAACTGGCGCGAGATGCGAATCTGGTGGTGCCAATTTAATGCTGGCAGATCTCTGGCGACCAAAGTGAATACACGGTGGTGGCTCGGAGATTACAGACTGTTTACGGGATTTTTTAGATCCATCACGAATTCAGGGATATCTGCTAATTCCTCAGCCGGCATGAATGTTATGTCGATCAAAAATGGTGCATTCCGAGGACTTCATGCACCTTACTAAGAATCGTCTTCACTACGAACGGAGAATTTGGTTCCGTGAAGCCTGTTGATGTTGTCACGCACTTCCCCTCTTGTGACACCGTACTTGCGACGAAGTATGCGACGAACCGTTGAGGTGCCATACATTTCCGAAAAGCCTGCTAACTGCTTCTGGCAATCTCCCCAACCATCTTTTTGACAATCCGTGTACAAGCCGGGAAGTTGCTTCAGGGAAGGCCCGAGGCTCTGGTCAAAAGGATTCATCGGTGATTCTGCGAACAATCGATGTGACCGAAGAAACTCTACAAGGCACTCAGACCACCCTTGTTGATAACAACCCGGATAGTCACGCTTTAGATTCCATTCGACCGTTTGGTTACCAATGGTTTGCCAAACGAATGTTTCTGGCAAGTCGTCTGGGATTTTGACGACCATTTGCAATGAAATCCGATCTGCGAGCACTTCATCTCGCAAACGGAATCCCGCAAGAGCCGAAAGTCCCAGCAGCAACAGAATCACAACCAGGTTGCAGGGATATTGGCATATCAGTGAGATGGCATTCTTGCGGATTGCCTGAGACATAACGCAGTGAACTCGACTGATGTTGTCTGTCAGTGACGCAGAATAAATATGATCTGTACAAGTTCTGGATGGATACTACACACAGATGGAACAATAGTGAATGAGATATTGAATTGCGATGAGCGAGAGAAGGATTATGGTTCTATTCTCTGTTGCTGTTACCAATTTCTATGTACGCATTATAGGCAGTATATGATTGACAGGTTCACGGCAGAAGCATTGTTAGCGATGATTTACGATCACTTCAACGTCCCTTCAATCATCTTGAGGAGTTTGCGGCCTTCGTCTCTTGCGGTTTGCCACCACGCTTCCCAGTGATCCTGACGCGCGTGATGTGCATTGAGTAATAGCAATCCCTGGGCCTCAGGAAGCTGGGCAATGAGCAGGGGGATCAGGTATTCATCGATTCCATAGAGCCTGTTAGGTGTCTCTGGTGTGCCCGATTCAAGAGTTGTGGTACGTGCTTCCAGTCGAGTGGCGACCGGCACCCAGTGCCTGATCGTCGAGTGAAAGACCTCCTGATGGTATTGAACGACTTCGCGAACGGACACTTCTTTGGCGCTTGTCGCTGCTGGATTGAGGAATTGATAAGGGGGTGACCATTCGAGAGTCGGTCTCAGCAGATCGACTTTGGAAATGACACCCACGAGAAGTGGCGGTCGCTCCTGGGGATGCTGCTGGAAGTATTCCTGCAGTCGATGCATCAATTGCACATCTGGATCTTTAGCGGGATTGTTGGCAGCCATGACGAGCAGGACGACTTCGGCTTGCCGGGCTGCTTCAAGAATCGCTGCAAACTGCCTGGGAGAGAGTGTGGCATCGGTGTAGCCGGGAGTATCGAGGAGAACCACTTCGCCTGCGGACATGGGCAGGAGGCAGTGATATTCCGCCACACCTGAAGTGGCGGGGAGGACATCGACAAAGGCGGCCTGCTGCCTGAGGATGGCATTGATCAGGCTCGATTTTCCTGCTTTTACCTGCCCGACAACGGCCAGTTTGACCAGCGGGCTTAATGAGTCTTCGGCCTCACGTTCAACGGGAACCTCAGGTTGAGAATCGGATTTGTGTGAAGACGCTACAGGGGTGGCGGCTGCCAGAGAGAAGTTTTCGTCGATGATCAGTGGAGCGGGATGCCAGCTTTTCATTTGGGCATCGGCCAGACGAATTCCCGCCAGCCTCCAGCAGCGGGAGTACTCGTTGCGTAACCAGTCGTTGAACTGATCTTTGGAGATGGAGACGAGATTACCTGCCAGTTCGGCAGCAATGGTCCAGCCGATATTCTTGACGATCTCTGCCGGTGTTAAGGCGCGAATCCAGCGTGTCAGATTCCATGTTTTGCCAAGGGTGTCGAGCATGGGCCTCGTTTGCTCATAAGTCTCTCTGGCCTGAGTGGCTCGCTGTAGCCAGGTTTCGACCTGTCCGATGGTTAGTACTGTGGAAAGGGGCCAGGCAGCCATCATGGGCTCAAGATCGATCGCCAGAGATTCCACAACCATCAAGCCTTCGGGGACAGTGAGATCTTCCAGATGCAATCGACCGCGAGCACCAAGTGAGTTCCCGATCTTGCTCATCAACAACTGAAGATCCTTGCGGTAAGGATCGAATGTTTGAGCGGGAGGCCAGGGTCGCTCTTTGGCAAACGAGCCGATGGTTTCATCGATCGCCATGCGTGTGGACTGGCTGATGGGGGCTCTTTTCTGGGAAGACCACCAGTAGAAGGAGAGGCTCCAGCAGAGGGCTGTGACGATTCCCAGTGGCAGCCACCATTCATCCACAATCATTGCGTAAATGCCAATCAGCGCCAGCCAGAGATAAGGGATCAGCAGCAAGGTGTAAATCAGCCAGACACGCCAGGTGATGGGAAGTATCGGGCGGCGAACAGCCGGGGTAGTCTTTGCCAGTTTTCGTTCGAGTTCGGTGTATGCCTTGCTTCCCTTGCGCAAGGCTCCATTCGATAACGAGATCATCAATGTTCCGGCTTCACCAGCGATCTGTAGTAAAGCCGCCTGGAGAAACTCTCGGGAAAGCCCGTCCTGACAACGCCTCCAGATCAATCGGGGAATGATCACCAGCAGTAAAAAACTTATCATCCCACGAGCGAGTACCAAGCCGGTTTCCGATTCAAAAACGGTCGCGGCGAGGGCAGAGATCAGTAGCAGGAGACCACCGACGCCTGCTGCAATGCGATCAATCTGAATCTGGCGCCTCCGATAGATATTGGAAGCTCCCATGAGGAGCAGGCCTTCACGTGCGGAGATGATTTCGATCCCGGGAATGGCACTTGTCAGCCAATGGCGGAGTGATCGGGCAGCCAGACTTGCCATGGCGACCAGTTCAATCACAGTGCGATCGCTGTAGGGTTGAGCGACACCGGGCCGGTAAATCTGCGCAATCGTACGGGCCATGCTCCCCAGTGCATCGACGAGAAGTTGAAATCGAGCCTGAGGCGCGGGTGTTTGTTGTAGCTGGTGTTCGAGCTCGAGCTCGGCTTTCTGGACAATCTCGTAGGCTGCTTGATCCTGCCGGGAGACTCCTGTGGGCATGACGATCGGCGGGTGAGGAAAGAGTTTTTTACTCAGGATCCATTGGCGGAGCAGCAGTAAAGCGAATGACCAGCACAGGAGAGCCAGGACTGAGGTATAGCCTGTGAAAGCACTGAGGAGTGGTCGCCAGATCCAGTCGAGAATGCCAGCGATCATCGCACCGATCAGGGGGAGTACGAAGAGTAACCCTGGGCCATAGCGGTAGATCAATCGCGACATCCTGAGGATTCTCCAGGTCGGGACGAAGGCATAGCAGACGACGCGAGCAATCAAAGAACAACACAAATCGTTATTTATAAGGCAGTTGTGAAAAGCAAGTGGTGCTGAATACTGATGTCAGTCCGCTGGATTCTACTACGATGAGATTTCAGTCTGCTTGGCGAAATTCCCGGGAACTCGTTCCGAATCAGGTGGTGGCAGAGTTCTGGACAACTCGTTAGAATCCGGGAGAGTCTGTATCAACAACGTAGCAGATTTATCCTTTTCAACGAAAGAACAGGCAACGAGTTATGGCGAAAGAAGAAGCCATCGAAGTGGATGGCGACGTCGTGGAGGCTCTGGCCAACACGCAATTTCGAGTATTGCTCTCGAATGGACATGAAGTTCTAGCTCACGTCGCGGGAAAAATGCGTAAACACTTCATCCGTATTGTGCCGGGTGACAAAGTGAAGGTGGAAGTGAGTCCTTACGATCTCAATCGTGGGCGAATTATCTTCCGCGAGCGTTAACAGATCGCGGTCTGCCCTGTGCTGGCCATCGCTGTCAATGCGCAAGGTATCGCATGCGCAGGTTACCTGTGCAAATCATGCTGCTGAGCGGAGATCCGCTCACCTTCAGCGATGTGGCGTTCGCTCTCAGCCCGGGCGGTTTTCATCCCCAGGGCTGGAGATGTTCGCCTGAGTGTGAGTGAACGTCTCGTTCCAAATTTTACGACTGGTTCATCCAGAGGTTTGCCAGACCATGTCAGCTCATCAGGCCGGGTCAACTGCTACCTCTGCCAGCGTTGTGGATCAGGAACAGTCTGCACTTCCTTTTGTGCAGCTCTTTACAGACGGGGCATGCAGTGGCAATCCTGGCCCGGGTGGTTGGGGTTACATTCTCCGGCATCCCGCCTCTGGCAAAGAGAAAGAGGCCAGTGGTGGCCTGGCTGAGACCACCAACAACCAGATGGAACTGCAGGCTGTTATTGAAGGTCTTAAAGCCCTCAAAAGCCGTTCTCGGGTGGAAGTGGTGACCGATAGCAGCTACGTCGCCAAAGGGTCCTGCGAGTGGTTGCCCGGTTGGAAGCGTAATGGCTGGCAACGCAAAGAGGGCAAATCCTTCAAGCCGGTCAAAAACGTTGAATACTGGCAAGCTCTTGATCAACTACTCGCAAGGCATCAGGTGCAGTTTAAGCTGATCAAGGGGCATGCCGGTCATGCGGAGAATGAGCGCTGCGATGTGCTGGCTGTCGCTGCTGCTGCCGCCGCCAAAGCCTCTGCCAACGGCTGATCGTCATTGTGGCTGATGACCACGCCCTTCCGCACTGTTCAGTTTTCCGGGCCATCAGGTTCGTGCCACACAACGCGTGAAAAGAATAGCGGCAGCACACGCGAAACATGCGGCTTCCTGCTGTCGTCAGGATACGACCACCGAGATTATGAAGCGCTGGTGATCAGTTCGCCGACCGGTCCGTGATTTCCAGCGACAGTTCGCTTGGGATCGTCCTTAAAGTGTGATTGCGACTTTCCCATCGATAGACTCATGCCATGACTGGCCACTTGCCCCGATCCCTCCCTGAGAGAGGCTTTCCATGAGTTGTCGCACGATGCCGCCATCCCGGCCCATTCGCCAAATCTCTGCTTTCTTGCTGCTCGTGATGACTTGGCTGGCCTGGCAACTTGCCAGTGTTGCGATCATCGCAGCGGACGCTCCGGCCTTCAAAGAGGCGGTGGAATGCCATCCGCGAGGAGGTTTGCCCAATGTTCGAGCGAAGATCGAAGCTGGACAGCCTGTGAAGGTTGCCTATCTGGGGGGCAGCATTACGGCTGCAGCCGGCTGGCGTGTGCTTTCCCGTGAATGGCTGACGAAGCAATACCCGGGCGTTCCATTCGAGCAGATTGATGCCGCCATTGGTGGCACGGGTTCCGATCTGGGGGTATTCCGGCTGAAGAATGATGTTCTCCGTCACGGGCCCGATCTGCTTTTTGTTGAGTTTGCTGTGAACGATGGGGGTGCTCCCCCGGAACAGATTCATAAGGCGATGGAAGGAATTGTCCGCCAGACCTGGAGGGCGAACCCCACGACCGACATTGTCTTCGTCTACACGGTCAGCGAGCCATTTCTGGAACAGCTTCGCAATGGCAAGATGCAGCGATCAGCCAGTACGATGGAAGATGTTGCTGAACACTACAAGATTCCTTCGATTCATTTGGGTGTAAAAGTCGTTCAACTGGAGAAAGATGGTGAGCTGGTTTTCAAAGCTCCCCGACCAGCCGACATTCGCGAGGCGAGGCCACTTGTCTTTTCGACGGATGGTGTCCATCCCCATGTGGAGACAGGCCACGAAGTCTATGCCGCCACGATTGCCCGCTGCTGGCCGGCCATTATGGAGGCCAGTGGGAAGCCGGCTGACCATGCACTCGATCAGCCATTACGGACCGATAACTTCGAGCGGGCCCAGCAGATTCCGATCACGGCAAACATGCTCAAAGGGACCTGGAAAAAGCTGCCTGCTGATCACACGCTGTCGCGGCGATTTGCCCGGAACATGCCCGAGCTTTATGAAGCGGAAGCTCCAGGCGGTGCACTCGAATTCACGATTGAAGGTTCCACACTGGCGATCTTTGACCTGCTGGGGCCGGACGGTGGGCGGTTAAAGATCATGTGGGATGATCTGCCGCCAACTTATCAGAACCGGATTGACCCGTATTGTACTTATCACCGCATGGGAAAGACGGCGATTGCCAGCGAGCGGCCCGCAGGGCGACATCACGTGCGGATTGAACTCACGCCGGAAAAGCTCAATAAGCGGGAGATTCTCTTCGAACACAACCGCAAAGATTACGATGACCACCCCGAAAAGTATGCCGACCACAAGTGGATCGTGGGCTCCATCCTGCTGATTGGCGACATTGTCACGGATGAACCTGCACGATAACAATTATCTATACGGATTTTTTTAAGAACCCGCTCATTTATATAGTACAAATGAACGTACAAAACGAATCCGCTTTATCAAGTCCATCTGTTGAGCACATCACCTGTGATACAATGTTTCAAAGAAAGCCAGTGATTCGTTAAGGTCTTCTCAGAAACTCATCACTTTATGGAATTGCAGGAATGAGCCACGATCTCGTGACGCTGCGCGTTTTCTGGAACGAAGTCGAGGCCAACATCGCGGCGTCAATCTTACGAAGAGAAAACATCAAGGTCTATCTGAGTGGTGGCGAAATTGCGTCGATGGATTGGACTCTCGCCAACGCTATTGGAGGGATTCGTCTTCAAGTCGCTGAACAAGATGTGGAAAGATCGGAAGAACTTCTCGAACTTGCTGTCAGCGAAGATGCCGACACCTTACAGGCACGAACCGAAGAGAATGGCTCTGGCAATCCAGACAAGGCTGATGACCATGAATCAAACTGGGATGAGGATGAGCTGCCCGATAGGTATCAACTCTCCGACGATGCTGCCCGTCGATATGAAGAAACTCTTTCATTGCGTGAGCAAAAGGCGGGTTACGCGTTGAGGTCTGCAACCATAGGTTTGCTGTTTATCCCGTTGCAGTTTTATACGGCATATCTGATTCATGAAGTTTATACATTAGAGGGTCAGCTTCGCTCCAGATATGTTCGCTACACATGGGTTGCCTGTCTTTTTGCAGCCCCTTGCTTAATGTTTATGGGAATTATGTTTGCGAAGCTGCTCGGGGCATTCCTGGAAACTTCTCTGGCTGACTAGTAACTAGAATGAAGAGCTGCCGGTGCCCCTCCTTATAAAACAGAAGCCACGTCGATGACGTTTCCATGGGATAAAGCAAACTCACTTTCAGTGTGTTGAACACCTCTCCGAGGAGCATATCGCCGCAAATAAAAGTTGAATTCCCCACAACTGGCGAATGCTACAAAAAAGTGGAGCCAATCGCATTGTTTCAAGCCAGCATTTCCGGAATCACGTGCCCGTGGACGTCGGTTAGGCGGAAGTCGCGGCCCTGGAAGCGGTAGGTCAGGCGTTCGTGATCCATACCCAGTAGATGCAGCATGGTGGCATGCAGATCGTGGACGTGCACTGGACGATCTTCAATGTTGTAACCAAAATCGCAGGTCCGGCCGACCACCGTCGCGGGCTTGATCCCACCACCCGCAAACCACATCGAGAAACACCGGGGATGGTGATCCCGGCCGTAGTTCTGCGGTGACGGGCGGCCCTGCGAATAACTTGTCCGGCCAAACTCTCCACCCCACACGACCAGGGTGTCCTCCAGCAAACCACGCTGTTTCAGATCAGCCACCAGGGCAGCGGAAGGCTGATCGGTCTCCCGGCACTGCGTCGAAATTCCTCCCGGTAAGCCGCCATGTTGATCCCAGCCCTGGTGATACAACTGGATAAACTTGACACCACGCTCTGCCAGGCGTCTTGCCAAGAGACAATTGGCGGCAAATGTGCCGGGCTTGCGGCTGTCGGGCCCATACATCTCGAAAGTGGCTTCGGTCTCGCCCGAAAGATCGGTGGCTTCTGGCACGCTGGCCTGCATACGAAATGCCATTTCATACTGGGCAATCCGCTGAGATAACTCAGGGTCGTGCGTCTCGACTTCACGCTCTTTCTGCAGTTGTGCCAATGTTTCGAGAGCAGCACGTCTTTGCTCGCGACTGACTCCCGGCGGATTGTTCAGATAAAGAACCGCATCTTTACCCGAGCGGAACTGAACTCCCTGATGCTGCGATGGAAGAAAGCCAGAGCCCCACAAGCGAGAATAGAGCGGCTGATCGGTTTTTCCACGAGTAATCAACACCACGAACGCGGGGAGATTCTCGTTATCACTTCCTAAACCATAGTTGAGCCAGGCACCAATACTGGGTCTACCGGCAATCTGAGAACCGGTCTGCAGGAACGTAATGGCTGGATCATGGTTGATCGCTTCTGTGTAGATGGAGCGGACGATGCAGAGGTCATCGACGATTTTGGCCGTATGTGGCAGTAAATCGCTGACCCACGCCTGTGCGGCACCATGCTGCTGAAAACCAAACTTCGATCCCACCATGATCAAAGAGGATTGATTGGCCGACATCCCGGTCAATCGCTGGCCTTGTCGGACAGAATCTGGCAAGGCTTCTCCAAAGCGATCGTTGAGGAGGGGCTTATAGTCGAAGGTTTCCAGTTGCGAAGGCCCACCACTTTGAAACAGGTAAATGACTCGTTTGGCTTTGGGGGCGAAATGTGGCTGACGTGTTGCAGTGGGTTCTGCCCCAAACGATAAACCTGATGTCGAGCCTGTCAGTAGATGAGCCAGGGCCAGACTTCCGCATCCATTCCCAGCCTGGGCCAGCCACTGGCGGCGAGCCATCGCACTGAGGTTAGGCCCATCAGATTTCGGGAGTGGTTGATTCATCGTCAGGGATCATTTCACAGGAAGTCGATAGCCAGCATGGCGAATGGTATCGCCACGAGATCGTGCGGGCTGGAACGAGTCCAAAACCTGCAGGCTAAAAAGAATTCTACGCTAATCAGAAATCAACAGCACGTTGAAAGTTCAGAAAAGCATGCTGGCTCGAAGTTGCATGTTTGACGTCTGGCTGGGGTCAAACGTCCTCGTTTGCCCCCAGATTGTTTGAATCTGATTGTTTATGGAGGATGTGCTCAAGTCGTGAATGCATATCGCGGATGCATTTGTGCCGGCAGCGTCCTGGAACTGGGGGCGGATGAAGACATCCGACCCCAACCACCCCGGTAAAGACCACGCCCTTCCGCAGAGCCTCCAGGGTCGTGCCACCCCTGGGACGTGCCACCTGAGACCGGGCCACCATGTAATACGGGAGTTCTGTTGTTATCACGACTCGGTGGTGGAGGAGCCTGTGCCGGGAGCATGTTTTCTGCCGCCGGCATGCACAGCGAGTACGGGTTGAGTTCGCTCGCCACTGCAAAGCACGACCAGTAGGTTCGAGATGAGCTGATCCCGGTCGGATTCCGAGAGTTCGAAGCCGCTGTCTCGCAGTCTTGTTACGGCATCTTTAACAATTTCGACGGCCCCTTCGACAATCGTCTTGCGGGCATCGATCAGAGCCATGGCCTGCTGACGCATCAGCATCGATTGAGCAATTTCGGGAGCGTAAGTCAGATCGTTGAGTCGCACCATCAGCACGCGAATTCCCGCTGGATTTACGGCATCCTGCAGTTCGGCCACAAAAGCCTGACTGACAATTTCGCTCTCTTTTTTGAGGCACGGGATGGCGGGATCGCTCGATTCGTAAGGGAAGAGCGAACTGACCCGCTTGACTACGGCCCCGGCCTGATCTCCCAGAAAGCGGTGGTAATCGGTCACATGCAGAGCGGCCTTGATGGTGTCTTCGACACGATAAACGACCACCGCACTGATCAGCACCGGGTTGCCATTTTTTTCCACCACGGTTTCGGTCGTCAGATTGTAGGTCGTATCACGGGTGGAGATTCTCTGGAGTGATCGGCCCACGGGATGAATCCAGCGGATCCCTTCGCTGCGCAGCGTCGTCAGATATTTGCCAAACCGCAAGACCACGACTTCTTCGCGCGGGCCCACAATGATGAACCCGAAGAGCAGAATGGGCGGAAAGATGACCGAGGCTGCAATGATCAGCCCCAGTTCCATCATGCCAGCGGTTTCGGCAGAAGGTTCTGAATATCGACTTGAAGGTTGAGTCGTGGACATCGCCATTTCCAGAATTTGGGGAAGCTCTTTATCGAACCTGCCCTCTGGAACGAGAAGTCCACGATCTCAGATCATTGCAAATTTTCGAATCTTTTAACGGGAGTTGGAAGTTGGGAGTTGGGAGTTGGGAGTACACAGCACGCATGGGATGAGGCGCACTGAAACTTGGAAATCCTTGAATCGGAATTATTCTGACTTGGTTGGTTCAATGGGAGTGGCAGGGATGGTTGCGGGCTGGGCATCCACTGCATTCGACTTGGTGGCTTGAACTTCGGCTGTGCTGGGTGTTGGGGCTGGTAGTTTGGCAGGGACGGCGACTTTCACATAGCCCGAAATGCCAATGATGATGGCCCCCAGAACGATGCCCACTGTCTGCCAGTAAGCCATGCGCGTGCGTACTTTTTCGGCCAGTCCAGAGCGTCCCACGAGCAGCGACGAGAGGAAGAACAGGCCAAAGGCCAGCAGCATCTTGGTGCCAATCAGGGCATGATAGATCGGCTGTCCTTTATGTTTGGGCATCGCCTGGAAGTAGTTATAAAAACCACTCACCAGGAAGAGCACAATCCCGATGTGTACAAACATCTTCCATCGGGAAATAATGGCGGATCGTAAGGCGAGATGCTGATCTTCAGGCAGCTTGCTCACCACGGGATAGATCACAAATCGCAAAAAGACACTCCCCCCGATAATCACGACGGCAGTTCCGATATGTGTCCAGCGGGAGAGGATGTCAACGGCTTCCATTTACTTAAACCTTATGCAAATAATGTGTTATGGCAGATTAATCAGCGAAGTTCAGTCGGTCGTATGGAGGCTAGGGAAGACCCAGCCTGTGGGATGCTCCGGCTCACATCCTTCGGCGGATGACATGAGACGAATCAGCCACGAGAGCATAACACGCTTCGGCTTGAACTTCTCAAAAGTCTAGCCACCACAAAGTTTTGCACCACTGAATCCTGTTTTTGCTGGCCTTGTGAGGTTCCCGATCGCTCCAGCGATTGTCTGGCGGGTTGTGTGATCGCCATGGACTGGAGCAGTGATGGGCGGGAACAATCGAGAAACTGGTTACTCTTTCGCGATGTCGTCTGCTAAACTGGGGGACTTCTCAATACTGGCAGATACCAAATGAAACGTTCTCGACCTCCCCGCCGCACAACATCTCTGGTCACTTCTTCACGAAATCAGGGTTCCAAATCAGCCCATCCGGATCAACCGGGCGAGGCCTCTGCGGGCGAACGTCTGCAGAAGGTTCTGGCAAGTGCCGGGTATGGATCACGCCGAGCCTGTGAAGAATACATCGAAATGGGCCGCGTGACGATTGATGGTGTGGTGGCGAAGGAATTGGGGGTGCGTGTTGATCTTTCCCGCCAGAAGGTCGCTGTCGATGGCGAAAAGCTGCGTGTGGAAGAAAAGCGTTACTTTCTCTTTCATAAGCCAGCAGGTGTGCTGTGCACAAATTCTGATCCTGCGGGTCGAACTCGTGTGATCGATTGCTTCCCGCCGAATGTCGGTCGGCTCTTTACGGTGGGCCGGTTGGACGATGGGACTGAAGGTTTGCTGATCGTGACCAACGATGGCGATCTTGCCGAGAGACTTACACATCCCAAGTTTGGTATTCCGCGGATTTATCGTGCTGTCGTGGCGGGTAATCCTTCGACGGAGGCAATCAATCAGCTTCTTGAAGGGCTGTACTTCGCGGAAGGCCGCTTCCGCATGTCGAGCGTTAATCGAGTGAAGTCGCAGGGGTCTGCGACTGTGCTCGAAATTACCATGCGGGAAGGACAGAACCGGGAAATCCGCCGGTTGCTGGCTCGCGTGGGGCATAAAGTGATGAAGCTCAAGCGGACTCATTTTGGCCCGATCAAACTGGGTGATCTCGAACGCGGAGCTCATCGCAAACTCTCGGAAGAAGAACTCAGCAAACTGCAGGATGTTATCACGGGCAAGTGGAAGGAACCGGCTCCCCGCAAGCCGCAGCGTACCCGCGATGCTGGTAAAGCGACTTCAGCGGGAGGGGTAACCAGAGCCTCGTCGTCTCGTGCAGGAAGTGCAGGTGCCACGCCTCGCGCCAGGCTGGAGCGCACGGCATTACCAGCGACGGGACTGGAACCACTGACCATTCCGGGCTCGAAACTCAAACGCCTGGGAAGCTCAAAAGCGTTGAAATCACAGGTATTGAACTCACCTGAGGCTAACCCCAAGCGTCGCGAAGATTCCCGCTCGTCCGGTGGATCTCGTTCTTCAGAAGGATCACCAGCGCGTCGTACCGGGAAAGGCTCAATGGCTCCGGAAGCTCGGCAGAAGCCCGCCTCGCGCACTTCGGGAGGCTTTTCCAAGGGCCGTCCGGGCAGCAGGACGACGGATCGCAATCTGGCCCTTAACGACAATCCGCCAGTGATGGACGATGGCAGCACGCGATTGAAGCGGCGTGTGCTGGATGGTGAAGGTTCGGTGATTTCGAGCAAAAAGCTCAGAGGGGCAGCACCGCGCCTGAACTTCCCGCAGAATGTACGGGGCAACGACGCTGCCGATGGAGACGAAGCTCTCAATTCACCACCACTGAGCCTGCTGAAGAGTGGCCGACGAGTCCCGCGGACGAAGGATCACGTCATCGCACATCGATCGGCCAATAAAGAGACCGCTGCTGAAGCGACTCCCGAAAAAGTTGTTCGCAAGAAGACCTCTGCCAAGTTTCCAGGATCTCGAAAAGCGACAACGGCGGGGCGCTCATCAACCAGCGCTCGAAACAAGAAGTCGTCGAGTTCATCGAGTCGCAAGCGGAGTGATTAGGCGGGGAGCGTGCGTGGAGCAAACGCGAGCCGTGGCCAATACTCACCCGCAGCATCTTGAGTTTTTCAATCATTCAGAAGCCCTAGAAATCAGACGTCCCGAGCATGCCCTCCAGCCCTACTGAAACCTCTGCTTCGGCTTGTCACATCCCTTCCCTTGGGCTGCCTGGACAGGTGATGTCTGCCGTCCAGCAGAAGGCACGCGTGCTGCTGCACGAGGCCATGGCGAAAAATACATTTCGCCTGCGGCTCGATTGTGTTGAGCTGGCGACCAAGATCACTCCGGGGCAGTTCTTCATGGTGAAAATCCCGGGAGAGAACGATCCGCTTCTGGGCCGACCGTTTGCGCTGTTTGATATCTGCAGGGATGAAGAAGGACGTGTTGCCGGGCTGGAGTTCGGCTACGTTGTCGTGGGTAAAATGACCGGTCGCCTGGCTCAGCTTCAGGCGGGAGATGAAGTGGAAATCTGGGGGCCACTTGGCAACGGCTTTCCGGCATCACCGGGCGGGCGGCTGGTTTTCGTCGCTGGTGGGATTGGGCAAACGCCCTTTCTGGCACTCGCCCGCGAAGCTCTTGGAGTACAGAGTTATCCCCAGCAGAATCCGCGAAAAGTGGTTACGCCCAGTTCCGTCACACTTTGTTACGGAGCGAGGAATGCTGAGTTTCTGGCGGGTGTCGAAGACTTCCAAAGTGTTCCCGGCCTGAAGGTTGAACTGGCCACCGATGATGGTTCACTGGGGCACCATAGCTATGTCACTCAATTACTGGAAGAACATCTCAAGGCTCCCGGTGAGCCCGTGACCATCTATGCCTGCGGGCCAGAACCGATGCTCAAAGCTGTGCAGAAACTGGCACTGTCGTACAACGTCACCTGCTGGTTATCGTTAGAAACCCCAATGGCGTGCGGCTTTGGAGCCTGCTTCAGTTGTGTCGCCAAAATCCGGGAAACGACTCCTTCGGGTGAGGAAAGCTGGGATTACCGACGCACTTGTGTCGAAGGGCCCGTCTTCGAAGCTCGCGAACTGATCTTTGAAAATCATCCTTAAATTTCAACTCGTTACCCAATATCCCGCTGGTGACCTCTAATCGAATTCGCTTCCGCGTCCAGAATGGCAGTTTTCTCTCATGTTTGTCGATCAAATTGAAATTACCTGCAAAGGGGGCGATGGTGGCCCCGGATGTTCCAGCTTCCGGCGGGAAGCGCACGTCCCTCGAGGCGGCCCCGATGGTGGTGATGGTGGTCGCGGCGGGCACGTCGTCATTATCGCTGATGAAAATGTTGACAGCCTCGTGCACCTGGTCGGGATTCGTCATTGGTTTGCCAGCAATGGGAATCCCGGGACCAGTTCGCTCAAGACGGGTAAAGATGGCGAAGATCTCGTCATTCGTGTGCCGATGGGAACCATTCTGCGTGATTCTCAGCGTGGCTTCGTCCTGCGTGATCTGACAGATCATGGCGATACGGTGATCGTCGCCAAAGGGGGCGAAGGGGGCTATGGCAACACGCGTTTCATGTCATCGACGAACCGCGCCCCGCGCGAATTCGGGCCGGGTGAACCTGGTGAAAAACGTGAGCTGCTGCTGGAGTTGAAAGTCGTCGCCGATGTGGGACTGATTGGAAAACCCAATGCCGGTAAATCGACGCTTCTTTCGCGGATGACACGGGCGACTCCGGAAATTGCCAACTACCCGTTCACGACGAAACACCCGAATCTCGGGATTGTCCGCGTCGGTTACGAGCGGCAATTCGTGATGGCTGATATTCCCGGGCTGATTGAAGGAGCCCATGCGGGAGTGGGGCTAGGTCATGAATTTTTAAGGCACGTCGAGCGGACTCGCGTGCTCGTACATCTCGTTGAACCCAATCCGGATGACCAGACGGACCCGATCGAGAACTATCTGCAGATCCGCGAAGAGTTGCGGCTTTACGATGACGATCTGGCCCAAAGACCTGAAATTGTCGTCATCAGCAAGTCGGAACTGCTGGATGCCGATGCTGCTAAAGAGCTGCTTGAAGAGCGGATTGGCAAACCCGTCCTGCAGATTTCAGCGATGACAGGTAAAGGACTTCCCGTACTGACCAAACAGATCATCGAGATTCTTGATCGTCTGAAACAGGCTGAGGAAGACGCAGAGGCGGAAGCGGCTTACCTTGCCAGGAAAACATCGTCTGAAGCAGAGGCTCCCATCGCGCCGGCTCCTGTCGATTCATCTGCAGAAAATGCTGAGTAAGGTGTCTCGAAAAGAGACGAGGCAAATTTTGAAGTCTCTTAGGCGGGCAGGCTGGTGGTCGTCCACTTGCAACCAGTGCTGACGAACGTTGAAATCTGAGTTGTTCCATCCCGAGGCTTCACCGAGGACTGATCTGTGGCGATGTACGACCAACTCTGCCTGCTCAGTGGCAGAGCTCACCCGAAACTCGGCCACGAAATCGCCAGCTATCTGGGAATCAACCTGGGGGCTGTCGAGCTCAGTAACTTTCCGGATGGTGAAATCTCTTGCCGGCTGTACCAGAACGTCCGCGGGGCGGATGTCTTTCTCGTCCAGCCCACGGGGCCCGCAGTCAATGACAATCTCATGGAACTGCTCGTTCTGATTGACACCTGCAAACGGGCGAGTGCTGCCCGTGTGACGGCTGTGATCCCTTATTTTGGCTATGCCCGGCAAGACCGCAAAGATATGGGGCGTGTTCCCATTACGGCAAAACTGGTCGCCAATCTCATTACGAAAGCCGGGGCTGATCGTGTTCTGACCATGGATCTCCATGCGGCTCAGATTCAGGGATTCTTCGACTGCCCCGTCGATCACCTTTACGCAGCACCGATTCTTGATGAATACTTTCGTTCACTGAATTTACCGAAGTCGAATCTGGTGATCGTGAGCCCGGACGAGGGGAGCATTAAGCGGTCTTTGCAGCATGTCGAGCACCTGGGTGGCTCGTTTGCGATTGTGGATAAGCGTCGCTCGAACGCCTTTGAAACTCGTCAGGAGAACCTGATTGGTGGCCCGATTGCCGGGAAAACCTGCATTATTTTCGACGATATGATTACCACGGCTGGCTCGATGGTGGGCGCCGTGAAGGTTGTGGCCCAGCATGAGGCCGCCGAGATCTATGTGGGAGCGACACATGCGATTATGTGCGGTCAGGCCGCTCAGAGGCTGGTCGAAGCACCGATCAAAGAAATTGTCGTTACGAACAGCCTGCCGCTGACCCCTGAGCAGAAGCTCCCGAATCTCAGGCAGGTTTCTGTGGCACCACTGCTGGGTGAAGCCATTCGCCGAATTCATAGAAATGAATCTGTCAGTTATCTTTTTGACTGAAGGGCGTGCTGCCAGATTCTTTCTGCCATCAATCTCAATTTCGTGGCGAGAACGACATTTTCGGTAAATGCGAATCCATTTCGTCATCTCCGGAATGGACTGCTTAACCTGCCTGAAAAACCCGAAAAAGCCGCTGCACTCGATAATCTGGAGTGGGAAGCGAAGCACATTGCGGGTATTTTGGGGATTTGTGCATCGCTTATTGTACGCATATTGATGTGTTCACCTTTCAGTTCCCTCTCTGGGTCGATTGCCTGTCAATCTACTTGGCACGCAAGATCTGCGAGTCGCTTATGTCGATTGGAATTTCTCCCTGTCCCGGCTGTGGCACATTGCTGCTCGATGACACCGTTGAGTGCCATCGCTGCCATCATGTGTTTGATCGAGAGCGGGCTGAAGAGCTGGCGATTCAGCCTTTGCCGACCGACGAGGCTGTGATTGAAGATCTGGGGAGTTGCCACAATTGCGGTGAAGCGGTTCGTAGTGGCCTGGTGCGGTGCTGGAATTGTGGAGTCTTCCTGCGAGCGGATATTCAAGCCGCCTTTGATGAACGACAGAGCGATCAACGCTCGCCGGCAACGCCAACGGATCGTAATCCGCAGTCACGCTCCATGCTGAAGGCCGAACCTCACACGCCGGCTTCGCTTTCCGAGATCGATAAAAACGCTCAGTTAGCAGCTTACTACGCTCAAAGGAATGGGCATGGCTTAGAGCCCGGAGCCAGTCCACTCATTTCGGATCAACCCCTCGTAGAAGCCAGCGGGGTGGATCAGAGTGCCGAGGATGAAGAGGACGATTTCGAACTTTCTGGGGATATTTTCCTCACTGAAGCCACGATGGCCATTGAGCCGCCACCAATGGCTTTCCCCCAGGTGAATGAGACCTCAGGGGATACTTTTGCACTGAGCGAAATTCCGCGCCTGGAGCCGGAATCGGTCGATGGATCGACGATGGAAGAGTCGATCGAAACGATTCCCATGATGTCACTCGATGGGAGTGGGGCTGAAACTTCTCCACAGGAAGAACTGATTGGAACGCCCGAAGTGAGCGATGCCAGTCATCCCGCTGAAGAGATGTCCGAAGATGATCTCCTCCTGCACATTGCTCTTTCTGAAGAGAAGGAAGAGCAGGAACTGGCACTCAAACCGCGCAAGAAAGGTTTCCTGACCACTTGTGAGGCTGGCTGTAAAGTCCGTGTGATGGATCATCATCGCGGCAAAGTTGGCAAGTGCCCCAAATGCGGTGCGAAGCTGGTTGTTCCCTTACGCAAAACGACGAATGCCGGTGCTGAAGAAGAAATTCCGCTTGATCCGCCCATCAATCTGGAAGCAGTGGGCAAGTTCGTCCACATCATTCAGGATGTGGCACTGCACACGATTGCCAAGGGGAAACTGAAGCTCAAAGCAGCCGCACATGCCAAAGACTTTTCGCTGATTGATCTGGCGATTGATCCACAGGCACTGGTGCTCCTGGAATGGCCCAAGGGGACTTTGCTCAAGCCAACAGCGAAGAAGATCCCCGAGTTTCGAGCAGCTCTCAAATCTCGACTGATGGCCAAAAAAGACGAGACCGATCTCAGCCCTGCCACGATCACCATCGTGCCCGTTGCTGCTGAGTCGATGGCGATTGTCCAACCCACGATTGCCGGAGGAAATGAATCGCTCCAGAGTTTGGCTGTCTTTGGTGAAGGACGCATTGCCCTCGAACTGATCTCGGGTGAAGAAGGTACGCCGCAAAAGTTTCTCTCGTTTTCATTAAGTCAGTTTCGCACTCTGGCTAAGGCGATAAGGGAAGGGACTAGTTGGACGAACTTTGCCGAAGGATCTGGCATTCCTCTCCAGAGTGAACAGTCCACTTTGGCGTGCCATTATCTCGAGACGCCGGTCTTTGAACTTCAGCACCTGGCGTATTATCAGACCGACAAAAACTTCACTCTCGAACTCTCGGGCTACCGCTGCCAGAGTTGTGGTCTGGTCGTCTCGGAGAATGGTCGCAAAAAAGAGAAAATTGGCGACAAAACGCCGGCGTCGATCAAATCCGCCAAGTGCCCCAAGTGTCAGAAACCTTTTGGCTATGGCCCGCTCTACACCCTCAAGCGTGGTCGTTAGCAGGCCTCGAACATGGACGGTTTGAACGATACAATCTGAATCGAGTGAGCTCGTTTCATACGTTGCTCCAATGAGCACCAGATCACAGATTCTGGTCTGTGGTGAACTTCCTCTGGTATTTGTCCTGTAATTTCGGTCGAATTCATTGGTCTCTCACGTGGGATGTGCCTGCAGAAAGTGACTACCTATGAAACCGATCCAGCGTGATTCGTCGGCGGCACGAAGTGCGGTCTCTTTGCTGGCCGTCACTTTTGTCATCATCTGTGGATTGGTCGCCTGTTCGACCATTGTGCTCACCTCTTCCGATCAAGTACTGATTCCGCTGGGGATCTGTTTGTTTGTCTTTTCGCTGATCGGCTGGATGTGTTATCGGTTTGTGGTGGCGACGGATCGTCCGGTGAGTGAGCGGATGTTGTCATCGTTGTGGATTTATCGTTCGCAAAAAGCCAAAGTCACTTACGAGTTGAAAAAGATGCATCGCATCACTCCGGAATCCACCGGGCCGAGGCAGCCTCCCACTGCCGAAGCTTTACGGGAAGCGAAAGAAACGTTTGCCCGCTGGGTGCCGGCAAGTCATGGTCGCAATGCCAGTCAGGAAACTTCGCCAGGGGCTCCACAACTTCCCAAACGAAGAAAGTACGGGCATGACTGAATCAACAAAGGATTCACCATCAGCCGCCATGCCTCAGATGATTTCGCTGAGTGAAATCGAAGCTGTCGCCTGTCCGTGCGGCTGGGCCCAAAGGGCCTTTGGCCATGATGCAGGAACCAGCGTCAGTGTGCATTACACACAAATCACCAAAGCTGCCCGTACGCATTACCATCGAGAACACCAGGAGATTTATGTTGTCCTCGACCATGCGGCTCACGCCACGATTGAACTGAATGGCCAGAGCTATCCTTTGACGAAACTGCTGGCGATTTCCATTCCGCCCCTGGTGAGGCATCGAATTGTGGGTGAGGCCACGATCATCAATATCGTTTCACCCCCTTTTGACCCAGCCGACGAATGGTTCGACTCAAGTGACATGAATTGTGACGAGATGAACGCCGACATGAACACTGCTGATACATCCAGCGCGCTGCCGATGGAAATCCACCATGTCTAGTCGTGCCGATGTTTTTTCAGCTGGCTTATGGCTTCGATTTGGTCGGCCCTCCCGGTATCTGTTGTTTTTGCTGGCAGGCTGTTCACTGATGATTTCGGGCTGCGGCGATCGGCCAGCCGTCAGTCAACCTGCGGGCGATCAAAATGCAGATCGTCAGGTGGCCAGCCCTGCGTCATCACAGGTAACTTCAAACAGCCAGGACTCAACGACTTCCAGAACGAGTCAAGCCGCCCAGCGACGAGTGGCAGAGATTGCCAGCAATATGCAGGATGAGCCGGAGATGGTCGTCCCGGATGCGGATCCTCAGGCGTTTGCTTCATCGCAGACGGGCGGAGAATCGAACCCCCGTGCGCAAATGGCTGCACGGCCTGCCGGGCCAGAACTGGCCACTCTTCCCGCTCCAGCGAAAACTCCAGCAGAACTCGAAGCGCTGGGGTTTCGGGTGATCACTTCGCCGCACATCGTCATCGTGACCGATCTTCCACTAGCCGAAGTTGCCAAACTTCCCGAACTGGGGGAAGCGCTGCTCCAGCGACTGCAGAGCGATTTCCACATCAAGTGGCCCGAGAATCAGCAATTGACGGGCTATGTCATGTCTGACATGACGAGCTTCCGCGAGACAGGGCTGTTGCCAGAAGATTTGCCGGGCTTTCTGCATGGTCGACATCGGGGGAGTGAGTTCTGGATGAAAATGCAGGCCACGCCTTACTACTTGAGGCATCTATTCCTGCATGAGCTTACTCACGTGGTGACTTTGATTGGAGTGCGTGAAGATTTGCCTGTGGGATTTAAGGAAGGGATTGCCGAGTGGTACGCCACAAACTTTATAGACGAAGCGGGCAAGCCCTATTTTGGAGTGCTTCCCGGCAGGCCCGAAGATTTCGCTGGCTGGGGGCGGATTGGCCTGATTCAGGAAGATCTTGCTACAGGAAAAGGACGTTCGTTTGCTGATTTACTGACAATTGACGCCCACGAATTTTCTACGAACGACGACTATGCCTGGGCCTGGCTCTGGATTCAGTTCTGCAGCCAGCATCCCACCTATGGGCCGGATTTCGCCAAGCTACGAACATCTCGAACATTGGAGGAATTCCTCCAATCGGCCCGCCGAGCTGATCAGACATCGACGACATGGCTTTCCAGCGATTGGTTACGGCTCTCGACAGATATTTGTTTTGGTTATGATACCGCTTTGGCTGCGACGTTACATCGCCCCATGGAACCCCTGGCGGTTCAACCGGTCACACGCTCGATTGCAGCGAAGGCGGGCTGGCAATCGACGGGCCTGCTGGTTCCTCAAGGCACCACGATTCGTCTGCGTGCCAAAGGACAAGTCGAGCTGAATCGCACCACTCGCCCGTGGATTTCGCAACCACAAGGGATCTCGGTGGATTATGCGAATGGCCAGAAACTGGGACGGCTCATGGCCTGGTGGGGGATTCCTGACCTGCCACTCACAGCCCACGGTGCGGAATTCACAGAAGTCATTCCCGCAGGTCAAATCGCCCGACTGACCGCCCCTCGCGAGGCAGTGCTCTTTCTGCGCATCAACGACCATTTCTACGATCTCGCCAATAATTCGGGGGAGTATGAGGTGGTGATTGAGCAGGATGTGGAGTGATGGATTGGGTATTTGGTTTTGGGTATTTGGTATTTGAGGAAGAAGAGCCTTTCACCAGCAGTTTTGACGCAACTCCCAACTCCCAAACACCAAACACCAAACACCCAACACCCAATACCCAACACCCAATATCAAATCCCACACTCCCCAAAATTCCCATCTCCGACTTCATCTGCTAGACTGGCTGTTTGGGTCGATCATGGCCCCCGACTTTTTGACACATGTTCTTTGAGAGTTTTATGAATTCGCTGGATTTAATCGCCACGACGGCTTTCGGACTCGAAGCTGTTGTCTCGCGAGAACTGGCTGCCATGGGCTACCACGAGCAGCAAATTGAAGATGGAAAAATTACCTTCAAAGGTGATGCGCTCGCTGTGGCGCGAACCAACCTCTGGCTGCGCTCTGCAGATCGCGTTCTGCTACAAATCGGAAAGTTCGTCGCCAAGGATTTCGACGAACTCTTCGATCAGACCAAAGAACTCCCCTGGAGCGAATGGCTCCCGGAAGATGCTGCCTTTCCTGTCACAGGGAGTTGTGTGCGATCGCTGTTGCACAATCCACCAGCGGTTCAAAGTCTCGTCAAAAAGGCGATTGTGGAAAGCCGCAAGCAAAACAGTCAGCGGCACTGGTTTCAAGAAACCGGCTTTGAATATCCCATCGATGTCTCGATCCTGCGCGATGTTGTCACGTTGACCATTGATACTTCAGGCCCTGGTCTGCACAAGCGAGGCTATCGCAAGCAAGGGGGCGCAGCTCCTCTCAAGGAAACTCTGGCAGCGGCACTGGTACAGCTCAGTTTCTGGAATCGCGAACGCCCTTTTCTCGATCCTTTTTGTGGCAGTGGAACGATTCCTATCGAAGCAGCATTGATTGCCAAAAACCGGGCCCCGGGATTGGATCGAAACTTCCAGGCGGAACGCTGGGAACGTCTGCCCGTCGAAAACTGGCTCAAAGCCCGTGAGGAAGCGCGCGATCTGCAGATTTCCAAACCGACGACATACCCGCTGTTTGCCTCGGATATCAGTCCCCAGGCTGTCCAATTGACAGAAGATCATGCCCGGGCGGCCGGTGTGGCGGGCATGCTGCATGTCACACAAATGGATGTGCTCGAACTGAAAGATTCCCGGGATTACGGCGTAATTGTCACCAACCCCCCTTATGGCGAGCGTTTGGGTGATCGAGAATCAGCAGAAGCCATTTACGATGATATGGCCGATGCCTTTTCACCGCTGAAGACGTGGTCGATCTATGTCTTAACTGCCGATGTGGGCTTTGAACGCTTTTTCCGCCGCCGGGCAGATCGTCGTCGGAAGCTCTATAATGGCCGCATTCAGTGCCAGTATTATCAGTACATTGGCCCGCGACCTCCCGGTTCGGTAGACCCTCGTGCTGATGAAGGTCTAGCCGGTGCTCCCTACGATCCGTATCAATCCTGAGTCTGTTCTGTGCTGACTCTCAAAATCCAGATGAGCTTGGCCAGTATTTCACAAATACCCAACATCAAACACTTAAAGATTTGACCTATGACACGTCGCGTACTGAATGTCGGCCAGTGTGTGCCGGATACGATAAAGATTACGAATTTTCTGAAGTCGAGCTTCGATGTGGAGATCATTCCTTCAGCCACTGCTCCGGAGACAATCGATCTCCTGGGTAAGTCGAGCTATGACTTGGTACTGATCAATCGCAAGCTCGATGCCGACTACACCGACGGCATGGATATTATCCGCCAGATGAAATCTGATGAGCGGTTCCAGAAGATCCCGGTGATGCTGATTACGAACTATCCTGAGTACCAGCAGGAAGCCGTCGCGATTGGTGCAGCCTATGGCTTTGGCAAAGACGAGCTTGGTTCTTCCGACGCCGTCGCCCGCTTAACGCCGTATCTGGGCTGATGAACCTCATCTCTCGATTGGCAGAAGCAATCAGCCGTTTAGAAGTCAGAGGTCGGCGATGCCTGACAAGGATCCATCCCGATGTGTGCAGCCATCTCTGACTGTTTCCTTCGAATCGACAGCTTTGGGTGGGATCGAGCTCACTGTCCACTTCAGAAAAAACTTGGTTAAGTTTTCGAAAGGTTGCTGATTCCTCCTGTTCAATGAGAGTCTTCGAAGTATTATCACTGCGCGGTTGGCAGGAGACTGAACTTCCATCTGCCAAGGTTCTTGAGCCAGTAACGCATTTGACATCAGAAAAACAGTAAACAGTTATAACGGCAGATAGGAAAGAGTGCAGTCCGGTATTTGCCGGAAAGCAAGCTTCACTGAAGGCCGACGCAGAACAGCTCTCTTCATGGGCTGGTCTGCGTCGGCCTTTTTCGTTTGTGGTGATTGAGAATCTGTCTGAATTCATGCCGGATTCTCGTTCAACTTCCACAACAGCGGAACCTTGGGGCGTATTTAGAAGCCCACATTGGCAAAAACCGTTGCTTAACCGGCACCACAGAGATCCGGAATCGCATCAAGCAAACAAGTTGGCATGAGAGAGACTTGTCATCAGGAACAGTTCTCATTTCGCAACAAACTCATTCACTCCACGCTCCCATGACATCATTGATTTTCGGAGAATTCCATGGCACGCATTGAATCCATGCTCGTGGATCAGATTTCTGTTGTTAACTCGGAAGGAGAGCCTTCAATAATCCTTGTCATCCAAAGTTTCCTTTTTCACCAGGGAGCAAAAATCCCCGGTCGATGCTGGATGGAAACTCCGGAAGGGCATTCGGTCAACAAAAGCGGCCCCTTTGAATTCACGATTCAAAGTACCGGAGAAGTCTGCATGTGCCGACTTCATACGACCCAGACTTATCATGCGATCCAGATTGACTCACGAAAAGATCTGGCATCGACAGTTCCAACTGTGGAACAGCAAGAATCCAATCGAGATGAAGAGCCACCGTCCCTTCTCCGATGGCGACCGACCTTCTCCATTGAGCATGATGAATTGGAAGTTACCCATGCCCCCTGCTGATCTTCCAGCCGATAACGATTCTCCTTTGCAGCAGCCTGAAAAAGCATTGCCTTCCATTTCGAGGCAAGAAATAGACATTCGTTAAGGCCTGTAGAATCTCTCTCGAATTCACATCGTATGCTACATGCCCAGATATTGGATTGGATTCAAGGACCGACTTCCCAGGTTATTTGGTCGTGGCGGCGTAATAACCAGTATTTTATTGAGCAAACAATTCATAAATTGGCTGCCACAGGAATATGAAATCTGAGCGTAACGTTAAGAAAAATGTCCGGCGATCCATCTGGTTCGCCGGACATTCTGCAAAATGAAGAAAACGGATCATCTCACGAAAAGTACGAGAGCTTCTGGATACAGATGACAGTTACCGATCACTGACCTGTTCATCATCCCTGCGCACTGTCTGTGAGTCGTCCGCTGGCAGTGTGGCCAGAGTAGGCTCACTTGCCTGCCCAGGGATTGCCGAAACGACTGCTGCTGTCGAAGTGGTGGTGCAACAGGAAGGTTGTGGAACGCAACAGGCTGCGACTTGTGTCGTATAGCCAGCCATAACAACTCCTATTGTCTGGCAGGCGGCGACAGGTTGCTGATAAGCGACACAACTATATTGCACTTGCGGTCGATAGTATCTTCCACGCCGTCCACGATCGTAGGTGTTCGGCCCATAGGTATAACCATTCTGATACCGATAGCCAGACCATCCGGGTTGGTTGTATCCGCTACCATATCCGTAAACCGCCTGCTGGCGGTAGCCACCATTCCATCCGTTTCCGTAGTACTGATTTCCATAGTATCGATTGGATGCGTTTCCATAACCCACCCGAAACAGCTGCGCTTCTGCGTCAGGACATCCCATAAACAGGGTAAAACCCGTAATCATGGTTCCCAAGACATACTTCCATAAAGAGCACATGATTGATACTTTCTTAATCCTTGGATTCATACAGTTGGCTGCAAATGCGGCCAGATTCACATCTCAGATGCGTTGCATCAGAAGGAGAACGATCAGGATCACGACAATGAGCCCAATCCCTCCGCTTGGATACGCCCCCCAGTTGCGACTATAACCCCAGGTGGGCATCGCACCGATCATCATGAGTATGAGCAATACAATCAGTACAGTTGTCAGCATGCAGAGACTCCTTTCTATCAATAAGGAAAGCTCAGTCTTGGAACACGAGGTTGTTCCATAGTGTGATGTGGCTGCAAGCAGGCAATAAGCGCTGCCACGTCTCTCTAACTGGAAGAGATCTCGCCGGTCCATTTGGAGGCTGGAATTCCACTTGCTAGTCGGAAGAGTTGAATCACTGTTCCATTAACAAATGTATGAGTTACGACACCATTGTCGGTCTCAAACTCCACAGCGGCATCTTGAATCGCTACGCCTGTTACACGCTGAAGTTCCTCTCTCAAGGCGGGAAGAGAGCACATGAAGAGTCGGTTGTGGTATTCTTGAACCTGAGCAGCGCCCGTTTCAGTCTGCGATAATGTCACCTCGACGGGTGACAACGCATCGATGAGAGTCACGATTAATGTCGCCTGATCAAGCGTGACTGTGACTTTGGTTGGCGCATGTCCCGACATTTCCAATTGAAACCTGGTGATGACATCCTTGACTTGTTGCTCCATCGACTTGGTTTTTGGGGGCATAACGATATCCTTGCCATTCTTCTCTGGGGGTTCGCCGCAGGCTGTTTTTTGAAAGGCTTATGCCCGAGCGGAGGAATCCTGGTGCTCCTGTGAGCAAACATTGCACAAGCGCAGGCATGCCAACAGTGAACCGGATCTAAAACACTCGAATCTTGTTAATTACAGGTACGCCGTCGGCGTACTCCAGCAGCACTGATTGTGCTAATTGTTTGATGTAATACGAATCCGTTCGTCCATGGATCAGTAAGTGTGTTGACGAACGCAGCACTCGAATGCCGCGAACACTTCCGTAAAGTCTGCGAGTGACAAGATCAGTCAACTCCGGGAGGTCGATGGGTACCATTGACGCTATCGCTCTCTCGCTCTGGCATTCGGACTGCCGATTCATTGATATTTCCATTCTGCTATCAATAGATGGTGAAACTCTCAGGATGTGGCTTATCGCGTGATGACGGAGAAATAGCTGTGATCGATGTCACTAAGTGGATTCCCTCAGTTCGTATGATGAGATCCACGATGACGTCATATGACATCGTGCATGCAACTTAAGATCATCAAGCGTCGGTATCTAATACCTGAAAAACAAAAACCGACATAAAAAGATCCCGGGCAGGGAACTCTTTATGTCGGCTTACAGATGATCATGCCTTCCGGGATGACCCGGCCTGCATTTTCTCTTGTCTTCCGAGGGATATTTTCAATGTCGCTGATAGACGAGACCGTTCTGCGATAATGACTGGCCGTGAAAAATATAGGTACTATGAATTCTTCAGCCAAGTCATGCTTCATGGTACCCTGTGGCATGATGATGAACAGGGACAATGGTCACATTTTCTGAGATTGTGGAAAATCGATTCATTCCTTTTTTCATTTCTTTAGGTTATGAAGGATGAGTGTTCTGACAATAGATCCCCTTCCGTACAGCAATAGATGACACGTTGCTTGTGAATGATTTGAATGGATATGCAAGGTGAGTTCAGATGACCAAACCAATCATTGAGCCAAAAACCGCGGGAGAGATTGCTTCTTCCGTATGTATTGCCATGGCCCGTTTTGAGCAGGATTTCATGGGCCGCGGACCTAAAGACATCCATGCGCATCTGGTGGGGGATCTGCTGATTGTTCGACTCCAGGGTGTTTTGACAGCTGCGGAACAACAATTGATCAAGACCTTACCCCCGGGAAAAGGTCGTGATCTGCTTAAAGAAGTGCGCACTCAACTGATTGAGACAGCTCGGTCGCAGTTGGAAGAGATGGTTGAACAAACCACTGGAGTGGCGTCAATCAGCCTGCATCACGATATCAGCACCAAGACTGGTGAAGAGATTGTGATTTTTACTCTGGCCCGGGCTCCCGTTGTCAGAGAGACACGCCGGCGTTGATGGCGCAGGCACGAATGCCAGCCAGCTCTACCAGGGGATTAACGCGTGCTCATTGGTGGTATTCATCCAGTCGCGCTGCGGGCGAAGGTTGCTCGTGCCGCCATTGTGAGGTATTTACCTCAACTGTTTGTTTTTGAAGACAAGTAAAATCTCGATTTGGTTGCCGATCCGTCGGCAGAACTTTCCATGAATCGCCTGCCTGGAAGATCGCTTGGCGAACAGGTATCACTTTTCCAAGGGTTTACCACCTGGAGTAATGGCTAAAGAATGTCGATTGACCTGTTTGCACCATGGAGTAAGGCAATCGGATGTTCATTGCAGGGCCTGGATGGCTTTCGCAGGATGAGCGACTGTCGCGTAGATCTCACGAATTTTCTGAGTCATATACTCATGACGAAAGACGTCCTGAAATAATTCTCGCCCCCGCTGGCCGTATTGCTGGCGAAGGAGCGGATTTGCCAGCAACTCGATGGTCGCTTTAGCCAACCCTGGCACATCACCTCGCGGCAACAGATAGCCAGTTTCACCCGGGCGGACGATCTCGCTGGCACCGTCGATGTCGTAGCTGATGACGGGCTTGCCTGCCAGCAAGCCCTGCGGCAAGACGCGGGCTAACCCTTCCCATTCGCTGCAATGGACCACGACATCCATCGCATGAATGAGCTCCGGGATCTGGCTGGGTGGCACGAGGCCGGTGAAGACGAAGTGATCCGTCAGACCGAGCCTCGCGATCTCCGCCTGATACTGCTCCCGGAGAATACCATCACCAACGAGAAGAAACTTCACCTGAGGTTGTTGCCGGACGATTTCGGGAGCGGCGGCAATGAGGTACTGATGCCCTTTGAGGTGGAACAGCCGGGCGATCTTGCCGACGACAAGATCGCTCTCGCTCAGGCCGAGTTGAGCGCGGATTTCGGCCCGACTCTTGACTGGCGACAAATAGGGTTGGACATCGAAGCCGCTGCGGATGGTCGTGAATTTCTCTCGCGGGGCCACTCGAGCAGCCACGTATTGCTCGGTCATCGCATCGGAAACGCTGATAAAGTGAGCCGTCTGCCGGCCTGCCCGTTGTTCGAGAAAACGATAGAGACGATAGGCGGGAGCTGACTGCCCGTAATGAAACGAGGCTCCATGAATGGTATGCACAACGGGGACACCTTCCACAAACCCTGCCTGCCTGCCGATGATCCCCGCCTTCGAGGCATGGGTATGAATCACGTCGGGCTTCAAGGTGCGAATGAGCCGCCTGAGTTCCTGGTACGCTCGCCAGTCTTGCCAGGGGCGAATGGCACGATGCAGTTCGGGCATGACAATCAAGCGGGCACCCGATTTCGCCGCCCGCTCTTCGAGCGAACCTTCCGGCCCCAGGCCCGGCCCGGTGACAAGTGTGACCTCGTCGCCGAAAAGCTGCACCTGATCCTCGACATTCGAAACGGTATTCTCCTGCGCACCGCCGACAATCAATCGAGTGATGAAGTGCATTGTATGCATACGGAGCCAGCTTTATCGCACAGTTGTTGGGTGGGGTGCGTGATTCAGGTAGGGTGCATGGAGTCCTCGGAATGCACCAGTATTATCTATATAAGGTAAAAATGAAGGACACTTCCATGACTTGGCGTGTCCTTCATTTTGATAATTGTCGCGATCGGTTCGCTGAATCGGCAGGCGGGAGCCTGCCCTACTTTAATACTTTCTGGCGCGAGCGCGGGCCTGGACGCGGCTGGGGAGGCCCATGATTCGCAGGAAGCCTTCGGCATCGGTCTGGTTGTACGAACCGCCACCTTCCATGCTGGCAATCGCTTCGTCGTAGAGGCTGTTCGGGCTGGTGCGGCCCTGATTGATGATGTTTCCCTTGTAGAGGCCCAGCACCACTTCACCTGTCACAGGCTGTTGAGCTTCCTTGATGAACGCGAGCAAGGCATCCATCTTGGAGACGTACCAGAAGCCGTAATAGACCATCTGAGCGACTTCTGGCGAGAGCCGATCGCGCAAGTTGACCAGATCGCGGTCGAGGGTGAGTTGTTCCAGCGTTTGATGAGCATGGTACAGCACAGTCATGGCTGGTGCTTCATACACGCCCCGGCTCTTCATGCCGACAAAACGGTTCTCGACAATATCAATCCGGCCGACACCATTGCGGCCGGCAATCTTGTTGAGTTCCAGCACAATCTGCAGTGGCGAGAGCTTCTTGCCGTTCACTCCGACAGGAATCCCCTTTTCGAATTGAATCGAAACCGATTCCACAGCATCAGGGGCGGCTTGCGGCGAAACCGTCATGCCGAAATCGACAATATCGACGCCGCAAACGTTGGGATCTTCCAGCTTGCCCGCTTCGTAACTGATATGGAGGCAGTTCTCGTCAGAGCTGTAGGGCTTGGCAGCGGACGCTTTGACGGGAATGCCCTTCTGTTCGCAATAAGCGATCAGTTCTGTACGGCCAGGGAACGCCTTGCGGAACTTTTCGATTCGCCAGGGAGCGATGATCTTGATATCCGGGTTGAGTGCTTCCGCAGCCAATTGGAACCGGCACTGGTCGTTCCCCTTGCCGGTCGCACCGTGAGCGTAGGCATCGGCACCGACTTCGCGGCAAACCTGGAGGCAGACCTTGCTGATCAATGGCCGGGCGATGGAGGTGCCCAGCAGGTAAATGTTCTCGTACTTGGCCTGCCACTGGAGGACGGGGAAGGCGAAGTCGCGGCACATCTCTTCCTGGGCGTCGACAATCCGAGCCGACTTGGCCCCGCAATCGTGAGCCTTCTTCAGAATGGCTTCGCGGTCTTCGCAAGGTTGCCCCACATCGACGTAGACGCAATGTACGTCATAACCTTCATCCTGCAACCAGCCGAGGATGACCGATGTATCTAATCCACCCGAATAAGCCAGCACACAACTGGGCATTGCCGATGCTCCGTAACAGATTCTTTTCCCATTCGGCTGAAAACAGCGTTGTGAATGGGTTTCGTTGAACTGGGCAGATCACCTGCTTCAACTCGGGAGAGAAATCCCAGTTGAGGCAAGGTGTTCCGGCAGGCGACAATCACCTGCTGATGTCTGAAACCTCAGTTTAAGCATTGCCGAACGAAAGCGGTATTGTCAGGCTGAAGTGAACGTGTTTTCCCGGTTTGGCAGAAGGAGTTCAGTGCGTGCTCGATCTCTCGGTCGTTGAACGGCTTGGTACACTCGAACTGCAAGTGCGTGCTGTGGTTGACAGCCTGGCTCAGGGGAGGCATGCGAGTTCCTCTCGCGGATTTTCCATCGAATTCGCCCAGTATCGCGAATATACGCCCGGCGATGATCTGCGGTATGTGGATTGGAAAGTCTTTGGCAAGTCCGACCGGCTGTATGTCAAACAATTTGATGATGAAACCAGCTTTGGCTGTCAGATTCTGATCGATTCCAGTGAATCGATGGCTTTTCGTTCTCCGGCAGTGCCGTGCAGTAAGTTTGAATATGCTCGGCTCCTGGGTGCTTCGCTGGGATTGGTGATTCTCCAGCAGCAGGATCATGTGAAACTCCATGTGCTGGCTGAGTCTGCCGCACAAGCGGGCGGCTTTGCCAGGAGTTGGCCCGCGTATCGCCAGATGCTGGCCGAAATTGAACAGATTCAACCCGAGGGGAAGGGGAACCCTGGTCAATGCCTCATTTCGCTGGGGAATCAGAATCGACGTCGAGCCGTCATGGTGATTGTGACCGATGGGCTGAGTGATCTTCAGGAATTGATCTCCGGCCTGCGTCAATTGCGCTATGGCCGGCACGATGTCCTCCTGCTGCAAGTGATGGATCGCTGGGAGAGAACCTTTCCGATGACGGGTTGGACGCAGTTTATCGGACTGGAAGAGTGGCCCGATCGCACGACCAATGCGCCATCGATTCGCGAAGGCTATCTGGCGGAGTACCAGTCATTCCAGCAGCAGTTGAACTCGGCCTGCCATGAAATGAAGATCGATTTCTTCCCGATTTCGACCGATATGTCGCTGGATCAGGTGTTGCGATCCGTGTTGCAAAGGAATCCAGAACTCCTTCCTCAGTAGTCTTTTACAGAGTTTAATGCCGTTGATTGTTCTACAAATTGGCAAGAAACCTCTTCTCGTAATTGACACTGAGTCTCAATGTCAGCATTATACTTGTGGAGACGTACTTCACTGGACCATTGAGTCGGGAAATGCCTGAGCTAAACCCATCCTCGGAACCTAGCCACCAGAATGCAGCGGGCGAGAGTCTCGAAACTCGCACCAATTTCACTTCCGGTACGACTTCTGCCGTCGACTCATCCAGTTTGATGAAGGGGCAAAAAGAGCTCCTTATCAATCATCTGGGCGAAATTTACCGCCTCCGAATCACACGAAACGGAAAGTTGATTCTTCACAAGTAGCAGCGGGGCTGCCTTCCAGATCCACGCGTTATCGGGCTGAAGCGCATCCTCCACCGCTTTGTACCCGTCAGATTTTCTGCCACAAATCTGCAGAACTTCTTCATGGGGAGCAAACTCGTCATGACGCAAACCGCGTCAGACGACTAAAATTCAACTGTCACCAGAAACGCAGATATTTCTGGCAGTGATCCTGCCATCCTCGTTTCTGATCGCTCGCCCCGACTTTGCCCGGGGAACACAGGCAGTTGACGAAGGATCGGTCAAAAATGTCTTCCGGAGCTTTACCCCCAAGTTCAGCAACACATCCGACGAGCAGTTCCTCCATCACTTCTCCGGGAGAATTGCTGAAACAGGAACTGTTGCTGCAGCAGGGTGGGCCCTACTCTCCCGCGATACCAATCTCGATCTCGTGGACAATCCCGGATGTCAGCCAAAACTCCACCCCGGCAACTCCACCCCGTGACATTTCCATCACAGCCCAGGTGATTGCCTCTCAGCCTTTTGGCTGCGCGCTGGAAGAAATCGAACTTCAGGCCAGTCATCTCACCAATGCCTCGATGGACGTGTTGAAGAAATGGGCCAATGCTCTCTGCCAGAAAGTGACCTATCTGCTCGAAAGTCTGGGGCCTCTGGAATTCGATCAGGATGGTCAGGAAGTCCTGATTCGATCAATCCCTCCCAGTTCGCTCACTTCGGCCAAGCGATACTACGAGATTCGACTGACAACACTCGGCCAAGGACGTTTTATTCTCGGTCGATACGAGGCTGTTCCGGGGCAATCCCGTTCGCGACAACCGCTGGAACTCGGGATCGAGCAGATTGTTCGTCTGGGAAACGATCTTGTCGCCACGCTCCCTGAATCTGCCTGAAGACCCAATCGAGCGATTGTTTCACGATAATGCCCCGCGTTGTGTGGACTGCTCAGTTTTTTACGGCTTAACGGCATTTCCTGAGTCGATCTATTCACTTGAGCACAGGATCGTTGCCTCGTGTAACGAAACAGTCTCGACAGGCTGTTCACAATCAACTAACACTTCCGCTCGTCAAGCCGGTTTCATGATGAACCACCGGCAGAAATGTCCAGATTTCACCCCACGAACACAGCATGGATGCTGTCTGAAGCCATCAGGCGACAGACATCGTGAGGAACCGTTCGTATGCCATTTCGACAACTGATCATTCCACCGATCTACATTATCCTGTACGGATTCACATATCTTCTGGCCTACTCTCTGCGCTTCGATTTCGAAGTTCCCAGTGAGGTCTGGGGGAGATTTCTAGCCACTTTTCCACTGGTGATTGCCACCAAGTCGCTGGTGAATCTATTGACTCGTCAATGGCGCAGGAAGCACCGTTACACCTCGCTGGTTGATGTCATCTACGTCACCGGAGATGCCTTTTTTGCAGCGACATTACTTTTGGCCATCAATGCCTTTCTGCCCTCGGGAATCGTGATTCCGCGATCGATTGTGTTGATCGATCTGATGCTCACAGTTCTGGCAATTGCCGGCCTGCGTTCGATGATTCGCAGCTATTGTGAGGTGATTCATCCTAAGCTCCACCGCAGGCTGGGTGGTATGTCGCAACTGACTCCACGCCGGGCTTTGATCTACGGTGCAGATGCCAGTGCAGTGGCAATTTTCCGCGCACTCAAAAGCGGCAACGAAGAGTATCGCATCTGTGGTTTTATCGATCCTGAAGGTTTCTCTCAGTCGAGCATTATTGGCGAAGCCGAAGTCTTCAGTGGCCAGATCGATCTTGCAAAAATCGCTAAAAAAGTCCGAGCGGAAATGTTGCTCATACCGGCATCGACGCCCGGGCGAATCGTGCGAGAGTTACTCGTGCAATGTGATGACCAACATCTTCTGGCCCATGTGATCCCGGGTGTCGATGAAATCGTCAATGGACGCATTCGGCTGGCGACGCGGGAAGTGACCATCTCCGACCTGTTACGCCGCGAACCGACAAAGCTCGATTTTGAAAGTATGCGGAGTTACATCTCTCGTCGCCGTGTGCTGGTCACGGGAGCTGCGGGAAGTATTGGCTCAGAGCTGTGCCGACAAATTCTGGCTCTGAATCCGGAAAGTCTGATTCTGCTCGATCAATCCGAGCCTGGCATTTTTGCCATGGAACAGGAGTTCCAGACGCGTACGACGGGTGGCACTCGACTGGTTTACGAGATCGCCGATATGCGCGATCAACCCACGCTCGAACAGATCTTCGATACCTACAAGCCCCAACTGGTTTTCCATGCAGCGGCATATAAGCATGTTCCTCTTATGGAAGCCAATCCGCAGGAAGCGATCCGTAACAACATCTTCGGTACAAAGGCACTGGTCGATGCTGCTGATCAATTTGGCGTGGATCGCTTTGTGTTGATTTCGACCGATAAAGCTGTGCGTCCCACCAACATCATGGGCTCTACAAAACTCTTTGCCGAGAAATATCTGCAGGCGACTGCCCAGAAATCCAAAACCGAATTCATGACGGTTCGCTTCGGGAATGTGCTCAACTCGGCTGGCAGTGTGGTACCGACATTCCGCCGACAGATTCTCGAAGGTGGCCCGATCACTGTCACGCATCCCGAGATGGTGCGGTTCTTCATGACGATTCCTGAAGCCGTTCAACTCGTGCTGCAGGCAGGGGCCATCGGACAAACCGGCGGCGTCATGATTCTGGATATGGGCGACCCGGTGAAAATTCTCGATCTGGCCCGCGATATGATCTATCTTTCCGGGCTCAAGTACCCGGACGATATCGACATTGTCTTTACTGGTCTTAGACCCGGCGAAAAGCTCTACGAAGAACTCTTCTATGAATCCGAAGTCTCGGCCGAGAAGATCCACGAAAAGATTTTCATGGCCCACCGGGCTCCGATTTCACCTCGTCTGGTGAAGGAAGCTCTCGCTCGTCTGCAGTCAGCCGTCGAACTTTCCCGGGAAGCTGCCGCTGCGACTTTGCGTGAGATCACGGCTGAGTTCGTGGCAATTGATGAGGGGACATCTTCCGAGCACATCAGCCAGCCCACTCGCAAAGCGGCTTAAAGCCTGTTCAGAGGCGAAAGTTCTCTGTTGATCAGCGAATTCCTGTTTGACTTCGGCTTGTTCCGTGGTGGAAGATCATTTCCTGGAATACCGGCAAGGCGAGATTGCGCTGACGACCGGTTGACCGACGATGGGTTGACCAGGGATAAACTTCGGGACGGGCGGGAATTGAAGATGGTTACGGAGCGGAGGAATCGCCGCCGTCATTTTCTGTTGAGGGGTTGGCATCGCCTGCAGATTGAAAACAGGCTTCAGGTGCGTTCATCCCGCCTGCTCAAGAACTTCAGGTCGTCCGTTGAAAGACCCCAGAAAGTCGTTTCACGGGCACGGATTTCAGGCGCTTACTGGCATCCCAACTGGCCAGGTTCGGTCACTCTCACTATTCGTGGTCGAGACTCTTTCGCCTGCGATGCCTCGATCGATGTCATGATCGAGAGACCGTTTGCCTGGATCGGCACTTCGGTTCAATCGGATATTCGACTCGTCGATGAAGCTCGTGCTCACTTTGAGAACCTGATTGTCTGGACATCCGCCGGTGTGGCACTTTTCGAATTTCGCCCACAGCCTTCAAAAGGTCTTGATCAATCGGCTCCCACACTGACACAGCATTGGTTGTCACCCCGCTGGTGGCAAACTCGGGCCAGCCACCCGTGTGGCCGCATGGAATTGCTGTTCCCATTCCTGAAAAAATCAGTCCCTGTTCCCGCATTGAATTCTCTTGACATCAAGGCCATAAAAACCTCTGTGGATCGTTCGTTCCTCAAGAGTGGCCCCAGACTCGCATTCGTGCTTTGCAACTCCCGTATGAATCCAGCGAGTTCAACCAGCCCCGGTTCTCAAAACGACAATTCATCGACATCGCACGCCGACACTTTCGTTATCAACAAACACCTGACGATTGTCGGGAGTGATCCACAGTGCGACTGGCAGCTCCCTTGCTCTGCTCGAACGACGCCCATGGCTCATTTTCTGAGTCCGTGGCAAGCCCTGATCATTCGGGATGCGTCGGCATTGGGAATTGTCTCACTGAACCATCTGGCCCCAGTGCATGTGAATGGAGAGGCTTGCCATGCCGCCTTGCTGGAAGTTGGCGATCTGGTCTCATTCGGTGGACGCACAACCTATGAAGTGGTCGTGAATCCCGAAGCGATGTCACCAGAAGCATTGGTAGCAGACGACATCACAGGTTCGATGGATTTAGAGGCTGGGAAGGCGATCTCGCTACCAGTCTCATCACAGAATCTCAGCCCCGCCGAGTCACCTGCCGGATCTCTCGACGAGCATCCTGTGCCTTAAGCTTCTCCCGCTTGTCGTGCAGCTTGCGCCCTTTGGCGAGTGCAATTTTGATTTTGACGAACCCTCTTTGCAGATACATTTCCAGCGGCACAATCGTAATGGATCGTTCGCTGGTTCTGCCGCAAAACTTCTTCAGTTCCCGCCGGTGTGCCAGCAGCTTTCGCGTTCGCTTCGTTTCATGATTCAGCCATGAAGCCTGAGGGTATTCGTTGATATCGCAGCCGACCAGATACAACTCGCCGTCCTGGACTCGCACCCAGGCTTCTTCAATCGATACCTTCCCGGCACGAATACTTTTAACTTCACTTCCCATTAAAACGATGCCGCAATCCAACTGATCCATCAGTTCGTATTCATGCCGCGCACGACGATTCCGGCAGACCGAGATATTGTTCGGCTTATCGTCTTCTGGTTTTGATTTTGCAGCCATCTGACTTAACCTGACCTGGCTTCAATACTCGCCAGCACCAACGTCTTCACTTCAGAGTGTTCTGGGGTGAAAACGTATCGAACCTTTGCCAACACCAGGCACCTATTCTGCAAACAACGCTTCCGCGAACTGATCGGGATCAAAAACTTCCAGATCATCAATTGCTTCACCGACTCCCACATATTTAACGGGAATACCCATCTGCTGTCGAATGGCGACAGCCACACCACCACGGGCTGTCCCGTCGAGTTTGCTGAGAATAAGGCCCGTCGTGCTGACAGCTTTCGAGAAGGCCTGGGCCTGATTGAGTCCATTTTGACCTGTCGTCGCATCGATCACCAGGAGGGATTCATGTGGCGCATCAGGAATCTGTTTGGCAATCACCCGGCGAATCTTCTCCAGTTCCTGCATCAGGTTCTGCTGATTGTGCAGTCGTCCTGCTGTATCGATAATCAGGACATCGACACCCGCTTTGACGGCGGCTTCACAACCGGCAAAGGCCACAGCCGCTGGATCTGTTCCGGCTGGTTTGGTGACAATGTCACAGCCCAGCCTCTGGCTCCAGAGTGTCAACTGCTCGACGGCGGCTGCTCGAAAAGTGTCTCCTGCGGCCAGTAACACGGTTTTCCCTTGCGAAGTTAGCAGCCGGGCCAGTTTGGCAATGGTGGTTGTCTTCCCGGTTCCATTCACACCGGCTACAAGAATGACCGTTGGTCGGCTTTCTGAAAAATTCAGCGGCGAAAGTGGCTGTTCCGGATCGTAAGTTGTTGTAGAAGTCCCCTTGAGTATCGATTTGACGGTCGCTCGCACTGTGGCCCACAGTTCATCGACTTTCATCGTGCGGCCCAGATGCTCCTGCCTCAGATCACTCACAATCCGCGTAGTGGCAGCCACCCCCATATCGGTCTGAATCAGTCGGGCTTCGAACTGCTCAAGATGTTTCTCAGACAGAATCTCTCCCGATTTGAAGAGATCGCGAATATCTGTCCGCAGTAGCTGAGATGTCTTTTTCAGCCCGGCTTTTAGCTTGTCGAAGAAACCCATAACCCCAATTCCTTGCCAGAGCCGCTGCAGCGCACTCCTGGCGAACATCGCGACATTGGCGAAACATTCTGATTAGTTCTCAAGACCGGTTCAGCTCACTCGACCGGTAAGTTCTGATTTCATCGGCATCGTAACAGATCTGCTCCCGAGCGCCACGCGCTGGCCAGAACTTACCGACCGGTCGTTAACAGAAAACTGGCCTGACGAGTTTCAGACTTTGAAAAACATCAATGTGCCATGCTTGCAGCTCTGGGCAAGCATGATTTGGCAACCAGGTGTTACTGCCTCGGAAACTTCTCAGAAATTCAGACTCTGAGAGATTACCACAGATGGTGGCCACCGAATGACAAACGACTCGCGCCTTGGGTTCGCAGCAGCAGCTGACAATCAGCGAGAACATTTCCTGTTGAATTCAGGCGTGAACTTACTGAAGGCCGGGCATGAGCCGGCCTTAATTTTCAGGAACAATTTGAATGGAGCGGAGGGGAGTCGAACCCCCGACCTCAGCATTGCGAACGCTGCGCTCTCCCAACTGAGCTACCGCCCCGATCTCGCATGAATGAATTTTATCTGGTTCGATCATCGGCGGAAAGGCTCTACCCGGTTTTGTTACCCAGCACCTTTTGTTGAGTGGAGTTTGACGCTGAAGGGGATGACCGGAGGTGAGAGATGTTCCAGGCAGGAGCCGGTGATGGTGATGTCGTCTTCATCGCCCACGAAGCAGGTCTCGGGGGCGGAGATGCCGCTGACAGCACACTGGCAGGGTTCTGGAGACGGTTCGGGACTGGGCTCGGGGCTGGGTTCAATTGATCTTTGTGGAAACACAGATAGCCCGCGACACTCCCTGTTTCGGGCCTGGTCGGGGGCTATCTTGAGCTGTTACTTGAAGAACAGAAGCATGCCACTATCAGAGATGCATGAGATAGACGATGTTTTTGTCGATATCAACGGCGATCTGAAGTCCAGTGTGATCCTCGTAGTATTTGCCGTTCTTGATTTGATCGACACTCTGCAGGAGCCTGCCGAATGCTTTTGTCGACTTTCTCGCAGTTATCGACATGGTTGAGGGTGGAGGGCTGGTGGGTTTGGACGGCCAGTTCTTATACTTCATATTCATATCGGGATGAAATTCCATGAGATCTCCGAACTTTTCGATATCAGCTTTCTCCGCCTTGAAAATGAGGAATTTGTCCACATCCTGGAAGCCATAGGTGTGGAAAGAGATTTCCGTGGCTGATGTCGGCACTCCGACATTCCGGGTGATCTGGAGTATCTTCTGATAACAGGGGTGTTTCACTGCTTCCTGATAGGAGACCTTCCAAAGATCCGTTCTGTCCGTCTCGATGGAACACCCGCATGGCAACAGCACCAGACACATGATCAGAAAACAGCGGATATCCATGGATCTCAAGATGTTCCAAGTATTCATGGAATGTTCCTTAATAGGCTGCCAGTAGAATCGTTGGGTGGATGTCAGTGAACATTATTGTCATACCACACATCGAATGATCGTTTATCTCTGATTACATATAATTAATGCTTCAGCTCATTTAGGTAATTTTCCAGTAACAACTGCTCCCGCTTCAATTCCGCCTTCTCGACGGGCAACCTCCACTGGAATTCGCACGTGGAGGCGATCCTCTTGTCTTGGCGGCCCCCGTCGATTCCGTATTCGCCCGCAAGGATCATTCGATAGGCTATAGGTCGGCTGCAATCGAAGATCCTGCCGAGGGGCAACGTCAGACGATGCGTGGTCTTGGCGGGGATGAGGATCGTCGTTAAGCCCGCTTCGTCCTTTAGGCTTTTCCCGAAGCGGGTTTTCACCACCGCGTGGAGTTCCTTCTCGGGGGTATAGGCAAGTGATCCGTTCGGGAACGCCGTCACGACCTGGAGTGAGGTGATCTTGAACTGTATCGGTTGGGCCGACTTGTTTTCGATGGAGATCCGCGTGGCGAAGTCTGGTGGGGTCTCCGTCTCGCCGGTGGAAGTAGCAATATTCCCGGTGATCTCCAGATCGAGATTGCCTGTCTTCCAGGAGACTGCCGATTCGGAGGGCTGCGTCTCCTCAGCCGGACGCGTTTCTACGATCGTGAAAGGGATATTGACAATCCTGGTGCCGCAATCGATGTCGACCGAGTACTTTCCGCTGGCGGTCAAATCATGGCGCTCGTTCAACAGGGCGGTTCTTGTGAAGGCCTTGAGGTGCGGGTCGAAGGTGTCGGCGAACTCGAAATCGCGGATTCCTAACTTGGGATTCCACACGTTTGATATGAGAAAATCGTGGAGCGCAACATGAGGAATCGACGTGCCATTCTCCCCCTTTACGGTGAATCGGAAGAGCTGATGTTGCCATTGGCCTTGAATGGCTTTGGCTTGAGGTGTGCGGCGATAATGAATTGTGACCTTAACCGGTTCGCCAGCGAGATACTCCCGGCCTCTTTTCGGAGAAGCGATGTGGATCTCGTATCCATTCTCCGTGGCGATCCATTCTGGGGCAGGCGCGGCTACTTGATTGGATTGGGCTTGAGCACGAATGGAACCGATCAAGGCAAGTAATATCATCGCGACGAACATCCGCATGGCTGTCACCTTCGTGGGTTCAATCTCCGATCATCATTCCTGAAATTCTTCAATGCAGAAACTTACTTGGCAAACATTTTGAAAAGAAAACCGCCTTTACTCGTCTAACGGCTCATATTTCGTTTCACTGGGCAATAGGGATGTGGGTGACCGCGTGACCACCAAATCAACCTTGAATTGATGGAGTCTTTCCAACTCCTTCCAGGCATTTTTTTCGGGCGAGTTGAGCGCTTTCCGCCTTATCACCCTCTGTCTTCTGGAGAATCAGGATCTGCTCCCTCACCTCTGGAAACCGCTCTCGAAGCATTCCCTCAAGAAGCGTTCGATGTCTATGATATGCCGATGATTCAAAGCTGACCCATTCGACGGCGGGCCATGTCATCACTTCCAGAAGATCCGCATATGGGATGTAGCTACAGGAGTCTGAAAGCATATAGACGCGCAGCACTCTGTCCTTGTTGGGAAAATTCTGGATCAGTTGGCTGGGCTCAAGGCAACCCGGCTTCGAACTATCTCCTGTTCGATCGTAATAGAGAGTTAGTCGTTCGATGCGAGACCCTGACAGTTGTTGAATGGGGCTCCGCCATGCCTTGCTGTCGATCAATGGCCAGTCCACATCACCATTGATCGAGCTGAACGACCATTGCTTGAGATACTCTCTGGTCATCCGGTAGCGGCCGTAGGAATCGATGACGGAATAGCTGAACGACAACAGCAGGAGACAGGCAAGCGATGCCAGAGTAATCCATATCCATCGTTTCCGATTTCGTGACATCGCACACCTGCCTTTTTGAAAGTAAAGAATCCATCAAGGTAGGACTTCTTCCGTTTCCACAATATCAAGAATTCGTCCAGACCACTCGGGCACATCGGGCGTCATGGCCAGCGCGGGGGAGACCGATCCATTCGGTTGGGAGGGGCAGTCGGCCCGGGGACGCGGCAATACTCCGCGTTCAATAAACAAGGCTCACATTGACAAAGGATCTTTTCGCTTCTTCGCGATAGTTCCAAGTTCTTGCCAAAGCAGCTCGACATACTTTTTAAGATTACGGCCATGCCTTTCGTTTATCTGTGCCTGTTCAATCGAAAACAAAATAGAAATCACGCGTTCAAACTCCTCGCCAGGAACATTTTGCAAACATCCGTCGCTTTCGATCGTGACCTTGTTGTGCGGCCATTTGGTCAGATGGAAAAAGACGGCGGGGATCTCGGACTGTTCGACAGATCCAGACAACACAGTGTGAGTCACGCCATTTTTCAGAGGGAAGCTGTCGATGATTGGCAGAACCCGTACCACCCGTTCAATCCCCGTGTAGGGCAACTCCGGTTCGACGAAGAAATCCACTTCGGTTGGATTGGTGTCGAACCATGCCACGAATTGTAAGGGAAGTTGCTGCCGCAGTGCGGCTGGCAGATAGCTCCCCTGTTTAGTGGTGACATGTAAACCATTTTGGCGAGACGTGTGAATGTATCTCCATAGGACAGCCCGTTCATACGTTTGCTTGACGATCAAGACAAGTGCCACCAGAAACAGTCCTGTCACCACGTACCGCATGATATGATCACGGGAAGTCGTCATGGCGAGTCCTCAGTTTTAGTTCGCGAGCTGAACGACCATTGCTTGAGATACTCTCTGGTCATTCGGTAGCGGCCGTAGGAATCAATGACGGAATAGCAGAACGACAACAGCAGGAGACAGGCAAGCGATGCCAGAGTGATCCATATCCATCGTTTCCGATTCCCTGACATCGCACACCTGTGTTTTCTTGAATAAAGCAATGGCTCAAGGCAAAAGTCTTTTGATCTGCACAGTATTTAGAATCCATTAAGAAGCTTGGATAATCTTGTAAATCGACAAGCTGCCTGCGATTGTCCTCTCGGTTAGAACTCAGTTCTCGCTGGGGGAGAGTTTAATTCGATGTATCTTCTCACCTCTCGATGTGCTTCGGCTAAGGAGTCGTTAGAGGCTTTTGAATTCATGACATTCAGCAGGCGCTCCCTGAGGCCGGGGAAATGTTCGCGGGAAAGGTTCTCTCCTGGGAAAAAAAGTGCATTGCACCGGAATGATTCGAGATTGGGCCAACCCAATACCTCCACGATGTCGGCGTAGGGCAGATTGCCGGTCGGAAACGCGATCTCCACATGCGTCACAAGCGACTTTTCCGGGAAGTTGTGAATCGAATGACTGGGCTGTTGATACCCCGGAAATGCATAGCTGCTTGTCAAACTTGATTGCGATGGCGAAATATCTGCATACGAGATTAATAGTTCGTCACACATACGAGTATCACCCAAGATCGCCAGCGTGGTATCCTGGAACTGGCCGATCCGTGTCCTTTTCTGGGGTAACAACTTGCGCGCATCGTAAATTAAACAGATGTGGGGATCCGTCGACTGGTTGGTGGCGCAATGCCGCGCCACACGCAGACGGGCGAAAGTCTCGCGAACAGTCACCCACCCGATAATGACCAGTGTCAACACGAGGATCGTCGCGACTGTGAGGAGAATTCTAGTTTTCCGACTGAGGCGTTTAGATCCAAGCATGGTCGGTAGGTTCCTAGCTAGATGTATCTCAATCGGGGATAATTGTGGTGTTTTTCTCCACGACAGCGTCCAAGGCCCGACCATTCCAGAGTGGTAATGCTATTGGAGCGGAGATTCGAGGTGAATCCACCCGCTCGGGCTCCGCGAAAAAGTACACGCCCGACGGATTCTTGGCCACACGAGCATGCCATCCCCAGTGGACAACCTCAAGTGACACCCAGATGCTATCAGCGCCATCAGGTTGATACATTAAGTGAGTTGTGAATTGTTCATTCAAGGCAGAGAGATCAAGGGTGATACCACTGATCAGGAGTCCGGGCGAATCGGTAATTGTCAGGTTCCCGCAGTCGTTGTCATTTAGATGAAGTGATTTGTCTTGAAAATTCCATGCATTCGGAGTCTCCGGTTTTCGATCGAGAACAAACAGTCCTCCGGAATGCGTTCGTGTTGTTGTTAGTCGTGTGACACCAGAAAAGCTTTGTTGCGTTGTCGTCGATCGATCGAATCGTGTTTTTTGTAGGAACTGGAATGTTCCCGCCTGCCCGGCAGCGGTTTCACAAGACGCTGCGATAGTGATCCCTTTGGAGTTCTTGCCTAAAGTTACTTCGACATTGGTAAGTGTAATCTTCGGATTGTCTGTCGTTGAATTCGCGGTGATAACAACGTCGGGCGCTTCTACCGTGATCGAGGCGGATGAATTGTGCGTTCTGTCAGCAATTGTGACCTCGGCAGTCAACCGTCCATTCACGACTTTTCGGATCCAGCATGGCGAGATCGCCGCTGTTTGAAAATCTGAGTCAAAAAAGAGATGAACCACAGCTACTGTGTCAACAACATTATAACTCGAATTATGCGGGTGTTGAGTATTTGTCGGATTATAGGTGATTTTGTAATCCCGTACGAATGCACTAGGCAGATCCCATTCATTGGTAAACTCGACTTCGGGAGTCACCCGGCATTCGAGTTTGACGCGTTTGCCCACGACGGTCGAGAAGGAACCACCTGTGACATCCTGGTCGTTAGCGAAGATCTGGACTTTGTAGACTTTGATTTTCTTTTCGTCGGAGGACTGGCCGCAGGTGGCGGAGAGAGTGTGTTCGCCGGGAGTGGTCCACTTGACGCGGAGCTTGATGGCCACGATGTGGCCTTCGATTATTTAATGAGTGGATTTCAACACGGCTTCGCCTCCTCCTATTTAAGAGTACACAGCCGACTTATTCATTGATTATTTTTCTCCTTCGAGAGCCGAATGCTTTGCAAGAAATGAGCGAAGTTCCGAACGAGCTTGCTCTGCCTTGGTTGCGTCCGATTCGTCAATCAAAGTCAGTAAGAGATTTCTCAATACCAAGAAGTCGGGTTCGGATAGTTTAATCCTTGGGATTGAAGGCGCATGCAATTCGAAATTCTTAAGTCCAGGCCATGTCAACAACTCTGCCATATCTCGATAGGGAGGGTGACATGCCATAGATTCTATATGGACAGTCTTGACCTTTGATTTGGCCGGATAACCCCCGACGATACGGCTGACGGTATCGTAACCTGGCAATCTGACCAACGCTGGGCACGGTCCTGGTAGGATCAGTGTGGGATCATAGTTGAGCACAAGTTCTTGAACACAATGATTTGAAAAATCTTCTCGACTGGCCCGCAAGCCCACACGTTCGAGCAACCTCAGATGGAACGGCGTTGTCGTCATCTGTAATTGGGAACCATATCGACCACCAATCAGATGGGATTCGAGTTGATGGGAGTCGCTCAGGAATTGATCGGCCCTAGCCGCAACAAATGAAGGCTCTAACGTTTGCCAGATGAAATAGCCAGTAACGGTACTTCCAAGCAAAAAGATGGTGGCAAGGGTCGCGAAAAGTGATGTTTTGCGGAGAAATCTTCTTTGTCGAGTTCCGGTTTGGCTGGACATAATTATCTCGATGTTGTGACTGTGCTTCGTTCCAACGGTACGTCCAATGCTCGCATTGACCAAATTGGTAAGTCCACTGAATCTTCGACATTGATTGACTTGATGACGGGATTTCCGATGATGGCGAGTGAAAATGCCGGAACCCCTGAGGCCATTGCCGACCAGCCCCATGTGATGGTCTTGAGGGAAACCCAAATGCTATCCTCGCCATCGGGGCGATACATTAGACGAAGATCGAATGTTTCATCCGCAACGGATGCTGAGATAGCGGTTCTTAATGTCGTGATCTCGGGTGAATCGGTCATGGTGATCCCTCCTGCATCGATGTTGTTGAGATGCAAGGATCGATTCTGGAAATGCCAGGCGTCCTGGATTTCATCTTTCCGATCCAACACCCGCTCGGTCGTTCGCGTCCTCTCCGTCGAATCTCTGATTTGAGTTGCAAACTCTTGCCGACGTGTCACAGTTCGATCAAACGTAACTCTTTGCAGAAATCGAAATTCGCCGGCTCCGTCAGAACCCGTTGCACATAATGCCGAGACAGTGATACCTTTCGAGATTTTACCAAACTTCAGAACATTTTCGTCAACAAAAACTGGAGGTACGTCAGTAGTCGTTTGCGGGACGATGTTAACAATCGGCGCGCTGATTTCTGGTTTGGCACTCGCCGATTTACTCCGACCAGCAATAGTTACCATTACGCTGATTTCACCTCGAAATAGCGGCTTAATCCAATACAGTCGGATCGCGGGCAAGCAGGTCTCATTTTTTTCCTGAAACGTCTCGACAACACCGCTTGTATTCACGGATGTGTAGAGCCTGCCAAACCGATCTTGTTCACCAGTTGGTTTGTATAATATGCTGTATTTCTTGACGTAAATACCTGGAATTACCCACTCGTTCGTGAATTCCATCTTGGGGGTCACGCGGCATTCCAGTGCGATGGGTCTGCCGACGACTGTCGCGACCGATCCACCAGTCACATCCTGGCTATTGGCGAAGATCTGGACTTTATAGACTTTGACCGTGGTCGTGGCGGAGGACTGGCCGCAGGTGGCGGAGAGGGTGTGTTCGCCTGGGGTGATCCATTGGACGCGGAGTTTGATGGCGACGATGTGGCCTGCGGCGTTCTTTTCCGATGATAGAGGGATGAATTCGCCGCCGGGGATGTTGATGGAGAGACCGTCCAGACAGGTGCCGGTGATGGTGATGTCGTCTTCATCGCCCACGAAGCAGGTTTCGGGGGCGGAGATGCCGCTGACAGCACACTGGCAGGGTGCGGGAGACGGTTCCGGGGATGGTTCCGGGGATGGTTCTGGGCTGGGCCAGGGGCTGGGTTCAGAGCCGGTTGCTTCGCTGGTGGGGAGGGTCATGGCCAGGGCCATGAGTTGGGGTGGATTTGATTCGTGGCCGGGCCAGTCAAGCTGGAAGGTGTGGGCATAGTCGAGTTCATCCCGCAGGCGGCGGCTTTGAACCAGCGTACGCTCTGCCTGGAGACTGGCGAGGTGCTCGTGGAAGAGATCGAGGGCAGCACGCCAGAGGGGAGGGAGGTGATCGGTGGATGCGGGTGAAGGGAGGAATACACCCTCACCCCGGCCCTCTCCCGGCAGACCGGGCGAGGGAGTAAGAAGGGGTTCTCCCGGCAGGTCGGGCGCGGGAGCAAGAAGCTGTTCGAGTGTGAGGGGGGTGTTTCTGGCGAGCCACCGCTGGAGATGGTGGGGGGAGAAGTGTTTGGCCGCCAGGCGCAGTTTGTTGTGGAGGACGTGGGGAGCGGGGACTTCATAATGGTCGAAGGCCCGCTGGAAACGGTGGGCAACGCGGGAGAGGACATCCAGCTTGAGGCCATAGCCCAGACTCCAGGCCTTGAGTCCGAAGTCGATATCTTCGACGCCCCAGACCTTCATCCCCGTATCGAAGCCACCCAGTGCGAAGTAGGTTTCCCGAGAGACGGCCAGGACACAGCCAATGAGAGCGGGCTGATGATAGAGGCGGGTTTCCTCGTCGAGCTGCAGATTGGACAGCGGGAGCCAGCGGCAGGAAAGGTCGGCAAGATCGAGGCCATAGCCCAGTCCCGTGCGGCCGGGGATCACAGTGAAGGTCGATTCATCCAGCGCGGGGAGGGCGGGGGTGAGAAGATCGCGGCCCTGAGATGCCTCGACACCGGCCACCAGCCGCTCCAGAGCTCCAGGTTCGGGCAAGACGTGGGCATCGAGGAAGACCAGTACGCCTCCCCGCGCTAACTCGGCAGCGCGATGCTTGGCTGGGGAAGCCCCCTGGCGGGTTTCGAAGCGTTCGACCCGGAGAGGGAGTTCCGCCGAGTTCGGGAAGTTGGCAAGAGCGGCGGCGATGGAGCCATCGGTCGAGGCGTCATCGACGACAATGATCTCGCATAAGGCGTCACCGGGATTCGCTCTCTCGCTGTTGGTATCGCCGGGGAACGCGGGACTGGAGAGGCTCGTGGCGAGCAGCGAAGTGCGGACGGCATGGAATGTTCGGCTCAACAGGTGGGCTTCATTGTGGGCGGCGATACAGATCGAGAAACGCATGGGGCAATTCCTGAGACGAAGGACATCATGGGGCCGCAATGCGTCCCCTCATCTCAGCAGGAGTTGTTGCGCGGGGGTGAGGCAGCGAATGTCAAGAACCTGAAAGGAGGCTGGCGGTTGGCGTCTATAAAACGGCGAAGCTTACAGCGCACCAGATTCCGTTCGGATAGAGGGCTGCGCGAAAGTGGAGCAGCCCGCACGCCGCCATCGTCTTTCGCCAGGGAATGCCATGCCGCTGATTGTTGATCCCCCGCCAATAGAACCTTTGTTTTTGTCACCAGGTGATGTCTGGCGGCCTGGTGATATCTGGCCGCCTGTATTGGCTGGTGACAATTCACTGGCGAATGTCGCCGTCGTGACGTGCCACTTCAACCCTTGTGCTTACCGGGCGCCGGTGCGGAATCTCCAGCGGTTCCTGCAGCGGATGGAACAGGATGCACTGCCTGTCTGGACGATTGAGCTGGTCGCCAGTGGCGAAGCGGAAGCTCCCCCTGGCCAACGCGTGCGTCAGGTTCGCTCGCAGAGTGTGCTCTGGCATAAGGAACGGCTGTTGAACCGCCTCATCGAAGAGTTGCCTCCCTCGATCGAGAAGGTGTTCTGGGTTGATGCTGATTTGTTATTCGACGATTCGACCTGGCTGATGCGAGGAGCAGCAGCGCTGGACGAGTTTCCGGTGATTCAACCGTTCCGCGAAGCGATGCACCTGGCCTGTGACGCCGGTGAGTTGGAGGCCAATACAACCTCACATGAAACCAAGGCGATGGTGAGCATCGCGCATGCGCGAAGGTCGCACCCTGCGCGATCCGAGGACTTCGGCTGGGCACATCCAGGTTTTGCGTGGGGTGCTCGTCGTGAGATCCTCGCTCGGCATGGGCTCTACGACCGGCATCCTTTAGGGAGCAACGACACTCTGATGGTGCTGGCGATGACCGGTTCGTGGGGGCATCCCCTTGTGGCCCAATTTCCCTCTGGGATGCGCCGTGATTATCTGAAGTGGGCCGAACCATTTTATGACGATGTGAGGGGACGCATCGGTGATATCTCCGGCATTGTAAGGCATCTCTGGCATGGCTCGCTTCGAAAGAGAGCCTACGCAGTGCGGGAACAGATCCTTCGCGAGCATAACTTCGATCCCGCCGCAGAACTCGTACAAAACATCGACGAATGCTGGGAATGGACGACTCCTGACAGTCCCCTCGCAGTGGCCGTGAAGACCTACTTTCAAGAACGCCGGGAGGATCAGCGATGAGTATTTTCTGCGGCTGGATCAGCCGTCATCCCCACATTTTGTACCACACGCCCTTGTCAGAGCGGCAGGCGTCGCTCTTGCCGAAGGAAAGAATCACCCATTTCATCAAACAAGCATGGTTGACGACACTTGAAGACGCCGCAAGGCAAAACGAGCAACTGACAACCTGGCGGCCTGGCGACGCGATCATCCACTGCTGCAACGAGCAATCGCTGCACGGGGCACTCTGGTCGGCTGGCATCCCTTCGTGCTACCTGCCCCACAATGCCTTTCTTGACGAGGAACTGTTCCATATTGTTCCGGAAGCCAACATCGAGTTCGACGCGGTTTATAACGCCCGTTTCGCGCCATTCAAGCGGCATGTTTTAGCACGGAGTATCCCACGTTTGCTGTTGTTGGGAACAATCGTGGCGGAGGGGGATGACGCCGCTTACGCCGCTCGTGTCAAGCAGGAACTGTCGCATGCAGTCTTTTCTGAAGATCGCTTTGGTCGGTGGTTGAACGAGCGGCAAGTTGCCCGGGCCGTTTCGAGTGCAGCAGTGGGGTTGTGTCTGTCGCAGGTCGAAGGGGCGATGTACGCGGCTGTGGAGTATCTGCTATGCGGCCGCCCGATCGTCTCGACAGCGAATCAAGGCGGACGAAACGAATGGCTGCACGCTGACTTCTGCCGGATCGTCGCGACCGATCCAGACAGCATCGCCCGTGCGACGCTCGAACTGGCAAAGGAGAAGATCCCCCCGCAGCAGATTCGCGAACAGACACTGCGCCAGATGACGCATCATCGCCGCACTTTCGGAGAACTCGGCCAGATGATTTACGACCGCGAACAGACCGGCCGCGACTTTTTGCGAGACTTCTATAGTACCTTCCATCACAAACTCGGTCGCTGGATGTCAGACGAGGATTTTGAACAGGAGGTATCGACATTGTAAGGCCGATTCAGCGACCTGAGATCAGCCGGCGGAATTCTCTCTGCGATTGTTCAGGACGCAAAGTTCAGCAACGTTGATTGGCGATAAGCTTCCAGTATTCGTCTTCAACGACAAAATCATCGCGTGCTGATGCGAGCATAGAAATTGATGGTTTGTACGGATGGCACGCAGATGCTGTCCCCGAACGAACCAGGCGAACTAACTCTGTTCGCTGGTCGTCCTCGAAAACCACTTCAATATTCTGATTCGACTGTGCCATCCTGGCATCCTTTCACATCCTGAACCTCCAAGATCGAGCGCGACCGAACATAAGAAGCATCTAAATAAATATCGATAGATTAACTACTACAACTACTGCTAGATGATTTCATCAGATTCGCAAAGCACCTCGATCAGTAGTTCATTCAGTTGAAGTTGAACGGCTTTCTGTTCGACAACCGTGATTTCGCTTTCCTTCAAACCCTGATAGAGCTTGCGAAGGTCACGCCGGCTTTTGTGGCTCCCTTTGGAGATCCAGACAAGTTTTGCCAGTGTGAAATCGGGACGACTCACAATCGGTAACGACAGATCGGTAATCATCTCGAACATGATAGATCGGTTCAGTTCGCCTTCAATGAGTTCGCGAGGGTAAAGGTCGAGTTTCACAATGGCATGGCTATCGAGTAGCTGGAATGGTTTATTGTGCGAAATCGCGTCACGAATTGATTTTGGAGAGTGTTGAAACGAAGTGGATGCTAATTGGTTGATGAAGTCTTCACATGAGTGGATGAGTTGCTGCCGATCGAGCACCAGATCGACATCTTGTGTCATCCTTGGATCGAGGTAGGCTGCCGAAATGATTCCGCCTGTCAGGTGAAAACGAATATTCAGATGGTTCAGTAACTGGGAGATTTTCAAAAGTGTGTCGCGGTATTCTTCAGGAGCGAACACGAGAGAGATTCCTTTCGATGATTTCGCGGAGGATCGGGTTGTCGCCGTAGTGCTGGAGGGCGACTTCCCATTTGAGTTCTTCGGTGGTGAGGTCAGGCCTTTCAGCAAGCAGATTTCTGGCGGCCATCTGTCGGGCCCAGATCAGCATGCGTATGGAGCGTTCGACTTTCTCAGCCGGTGTCATGCGGGCGATGAGCTTCCAGTATTCGTCTTCAACAACAAAATCATCGTTGGCTGATGCGAACACAGAGTTTGAATGCTGCTGGCTTTTGCCAGATGCATCGGGATTGAAAACAATCTCTGGACTGAGATCGGTCATAACGTAATCACCTTGGCTGGTGGATGCTCACGACAGGCCGGATTGTTGCAGGAGTTTTCTGGTCGATTGATAGGCTTCTTTGACCCAGGCTTCAATGGCATCGGGGTCGGGGCTGTATTCGAGTTCAATGGAAATGGCACCGGGGATTTCCATCTCGCGAATGGCTTCCAGATACGGGGCGAATTGGACGACGCCGCGACCTGGCGGAAGATCGCCGTGAATTTTTCCGTCGCAATCGCTGATATGAACATGGAAGGCCCGGCCTTTGAGTTTTTTAAGCTCTTCGGCGGGAACATGGGCTAAGCAGAGATGCGAGATATCGATGTTGGCACCGACGGCTGGCTCGCCCACATCGTTCAAGAAGCGATCCATGGCATCGACGCTATTGAGCAGCGAAAGGTGGAAGGGTTCCAGTTCGAGGGCGATTTTGAGGCCGAGTTCACCGGCATAAGCCCCGAGTGCCTGACAGGCCTCGACGGCACTCTGCCACTGTTCTTCGGGGGGAATGACTTCCTGATTCCAGATATATTCGCCCAGAACCAGCAGCAGATTTTCGCCTCCCAGTTCGTAGACCAGGTCGAGATGTTGGACGGCTCGATCAAGATGAAACTTGCGGACGCTGGGGAACGGATCGATCAAGCCTGCTGAAACGCAGCAGATGGAGACCAGCGGCAATTCGAGTCGATCGAGTTCCCGCTGGATCGCGCGCTTTTCTGTCACGGGCAGGTCGAGGGGATCGACGAGCAGATCGACCGTGTCAAACCCGATCTCTTTCGTTTTCTGAAGGCCCCAGACGGTTTCGCGGCCAGCCTGTCCCCAGGCAGAATTGATCAAACCTAAACGTGACATCATATTTCTCCGGTGGCAGAACGGCGGTATGCTGCTTCAAAGTTGATCCCTGAGAGATCGCTTTGTCAATTCGCAGCGGGGAGGAAGGCTCATGACACAACTGGATCGATTTGACGGCATGACGGTTGATGAGCTTCGAGACCGGATGAAGACAACGACAACTCCTGAGACGAGGTTTCGGGCCATGGTCGGGTTGTGTGCACTGCTGGATCAGGAAGCTGCTCATGCAGATCTGCTCGAGGCGATGGGGGATGCTGACGCTTCACTGGTGGCTTATGCCTGTAAGCAGGTCGCTCGCAGATCAAGTGTGTTTTCTGAGGAGCAGGCCGCAGAACTGAAGGGGCGACTGGAAGCATGCCTCCAGCATGAGGATCCGGATGTCAAGTTTGAAGCGGCCAGGGCGTGGGTTCATTTTCCTTTCGATGCACGCGTTGTGCATCGGCTACTGCATGAGTTGTTAAATGATTCGGAAACACAGCCACTGATGCTGGGCCCGGTTTTGAAGACTTTTGCCAAGGCCCACGGGCCTGTCGATCAACTAAAGGTCTCTTTCAAGCTGCTGGCGGATCATGAAAAGGAAGATCTTCGAGAAGCGGTGGCGGAATCGATTGGCTTATTGGGGTCGGAAGGCAGGCCTTTTGCCAGCATTCTTTTGAAGCTGCTGGACGATGAAGACCCTTTTGTGCGCGAGCGTGCCGCTCATAGTCTGGCTTTGATTGGCTCGCAAGCGGCAGAAATTGTGGAGGCGCTGAAAGCGGCTACTCAGGATGAAGATGAAGGTTGTGCGGAAGAAGCCAGGAAATCTTTGGAACAATTGCTGAAGTGAGGTTTTCCATTCGCGCAATGTTTGGGAGTGGTACTTTTCGGCTCAATATGTCCTAATGACCATTCGTGGAATACCAATTATTGATCGATGGTACCTTTGGCCTGGTCAGGGGAACGCAATGTCCGGACTTTCCAGAGCTGAAGTGAATCTCTCACAGGAAGTTTCACAGCCCAGTCCTGCCACATCGATGCTGCGGTTTGCTGTCTGTGCGGTGGTGGTCTTTGCCGCCGCTGGTTATGCATCGAGCTTCACACCTGGCCCATGGTATCGCACGTTACAATCCCCGGTAGGGACGCCACCGAACTGGATCTTTCCTCCCGTGTGGTCTGTGCTGTATGCGCTACTGGCCATTTCCTTCTGGTGGTTCTGGGAACAGGCTGATGCAAAGCCACCCACTTCCAAACAGATTTTTCGACTTGGTGCGGCGGTCTTTGTGGCGCAACTGGTCGCCAATGCGTTGTGGAGCCAGCTCTTTTTTGGCTGGCACTGGATTGGTCTGGCACTGATCAATATCGGGTTCTTATGGCTCTCGATTCTGGCCATGCTGCTGATCTTTCGCCGAAATTCCCCACTGGCGGCGAACCTATTGCTGCCCTATCTGGCATGGGTGGGATATGCGACGTATCTAAATGCGGGATTTGTGTATCTGAATCGTGAATGAACTCACAGATTGAACGTCGTGAAGTTCAATTTCTCTGCGTCTGCCCAAATCGAAATCAGGTGAGGCAATGCGGCATATCATCAATCAGTTTTGTCCTGCGGCATTGCGAGCGATTTTCACTCACGCGGAAGCAAGCAAAAAATCATCGCGCCGGCTGTCCGTGTGGTCTGTGGGATTCGTGATACTTTTCGCTGCTGCTGGCTCGCCGGGAATGGCAAATGAGCCGCCAGTCGCACTCGAACCGGCACCTCGCTATACCTTTCGCGAAGATCATGACCCCAACGGAACTGGCAAGTTCTACATGGGACGTGAGATTGCTCTGGTGATGAGTTTTCACGGAGCACCCTGGCTGGAACGACCCGAGCGTGAAGAAGAAGAGCGGCTCTCGAAACTGGTACAACTCCTCGATCTGAAGCCCAATCAGGTAGCGGCTGATATTGGTGCCGGCTCAGGAGTGATCACGATGATGATGGCCGATCAAGTCGGGCCCAAAGGGAAGGTGCTCGCTGTTGATATTCAGCAGGAAATGCTCGATCTGCTGGCCGATAAACTGAACCGCCGTAATCTGCTCAATGTCGATCTGGTACTGGGGACAGAGAAATCACCGAAAATCGCACCGGGCACACTCGACCTGGCATTGATGGTCGACGTTTATCACGAGCTGGAATTTCCTTACGAGATGATGAAGGAAATGGCAGCCTCACTCAAACCTGGTGGTCGACTCGTCTTTGTCGAGTACCGCCGGGAAGATCCGGAAGTCCCGATCAAGCTGATTCACAAGATGTCTGAAGCGCAGGTTCGCAAAGAAGCGGAGCAACCTGAGTTTGGCCTCAAATGGAAGGCCACTCATAAAGACCTGCCCCGGCAGCATGTCATCGTCTTTGAGAAATCCGCCCAGAAATAGAACACAGAAATAAACATCGGACGAGATGAAATCAGGCCATTAAAGACACTCTTTCGCTTTGACAGGAACTCAAAGCAAGAGCGATTATTCCCGTTTGGCAGCGGGTGGCTGGGGTCGGATGTCTGCATCCGCCCCCAGATCAATCGAGTTCACCAGTACAAGTGCATCTGTAAACTTCCTCATAACTCCCCAGCAGAATTGCCATGAGGAATTCACGTCATTCGATCTGGGGGCAAACGAGGACGTTTGACCCCAGCCACCCGGTTATCGAGTCACTCGACTGCATACTGATGAAGATCGGGCCGGTAAAGACAACTCTCTCGCTTTGACAGGAACTCAAAGTAAGAGCGATTATTCTCGTTTGGCGAGACGATCAACTTCTTCGAGAGTGGTTGTGCCGTCGGCGACGCGCAAAAGTCCTGATTCTCGTAATGTGACCATACCGGCAGTGAGCGCGTAAGAGCGGATTTCTGTCGCAGCGGCCCGGCGAATACATAGCCGGCCAATTTCAGCATCGGTCAGCAGCAGTTCAAAGATTGCCTGACGACCCGTGTACCCCGTATTGCGACATTCCCGGCAACTTCCCGGTTCGTAGATGAATTCACAATCCGGATCGGGAAAATCGTCCGGAAGCATTCCGGGCTTCACCTGGACAGGCACCTTGCAATGTTTGCAAAGTCGGCGGACCAGTCGCTGAGCCAGCACACCCGCCACCGTACTCGAAACGAGATAAGGTTCCACACCCATATCGACCAGTCGTGCAAAAGCCGACGGGGCATCGTTGGTGTGCAACGTACTGAAGACCAGGTGACCCGTGAGCGAAGCCTGAATGGCGGCTTCAGCCGTCTCGCTATCGCGAATTTCCCCGATGAGAATCACATCCGGGTCATGACGTAGAATACTGCGCAAACCGGCGGCAAACGTCAGGCCGATTTTCGAATGGACCTGAATCTGGCTGATGCCCGGCATCTGGTATTCAACAGGATCTTCGACCGTGATGATTTTGACCGACGGGTCTTTGATCTCGTGGAGGGCACTGTACAGCGTCGACGTTTTACCACTACCAGTCGGGCCAGTGACCAGCACAATTCCGTGGGGGAGTGTGATCAACTGGCGGAAGGGGACATCGACCATGGGCGGCATGCCCACGTTTTTCAGATTAAAGACCATACGGCCTTTATCCAACAGACGCATCACGACCCCTTCGCCATACAGCATCGGGATAATCGATACGCGTACGTCGATCTCGCGGCCCTTAATCTTGAGCTTGATGCGGCCGTCCTGTGGCAATCGTTTCTCAGCAATATTCAGCCGGGACATGATCTTGAGCCGGGTGACAATGGCCTGCTGGAACTGATTGATCGAAGGAGGCAATGGCTGAACACGCAGCAAACCATCGACGCGGAAGCGGATGATCAGGCCATTTTCCTGTGGCTCGATATGCACATCACTGGCCTGCATTTCGAGAGCTTCGACCAGCAACTCGTTGACCAGCTTGATGACCGAGGCCGCTTCAGCGGCATCTTCGAGATCACCAGTCTGTTCGAGTGGTTCACTGAGAAGTTCGACACCATCAGCAGCCCTTTGGGCCACCAGTTGGTTGAGTGTATCGCCCCCGACACCGAGATGATCCTTAATCATCTCAATCACGTCGAGCTTGCGCGCCAGAACTGGCTCGAGATGAAAGCCACTGACGCTGGAAAGCTCTTCGAGCGCTTCGAGGTTGAACGGGTCTGATGTGGCGACAATGACACTGCCGTTGTTTCGACCAATGGGCAGCAGAGAGTGCCGGAAGACAGCGTTCGTGGGGAACTGCATCAGCAGATCGCGATCAATTGCTTCGTGCTTGATATCGACGAAGCGCATCCCCAGTTCCTGGGCAATGGTCTGCAGAACTTGACCTTCGTCGGCCCAGCCTTTGTCGATCACCAGTCGATCAACGCGCGCACCGCTGGGGACACCCAGTTCTTTGAGCTGATCAGGAGTAATGACTCCTTTACGGACCAGTGTCGCCCCGATGTTCATAATCTCATTTCAGTCGTATCGCAGGTTGGAAGCGCAGAGAGTTGGGCTCTGATCAGTCAGGAATACTTATACCTATCATCATCTTCCCGATGGGACAGGGCTGTGAAAAGAGTTCTCCGCAGGATTCACAGGGTTTCTTGAAGCCCGCAGAAACATTCATCAGCGGCCACCACGTCCTGAACCGCTCCCGCGACCACTGCCGCCAAAGCCTCCACTGCCAAATCCTCCACTCGGGCGACCACCACTACTATTGCTTCCGCCGCCGAAGCCACCAAAGCCACTGCTGCTACCACCACTCCCCATGCGTTCCCGCATCCGCTGCTCCATGATCCGACGGATGTCATCCTGATTGGGTTGCTGCTGTTCGGGCTGAGGTGGATTCTGATTGTTGTTATTCCCTGTCGAACTGGAACCACTGCGCGAAGGTCGGCTCCTCGATGAACCACTGACACTGACTTTAGGCATGAGCGATGAAATCGACTGTGAAAGAATCGTGGGGTCAGCCTTATCAAGTGTGATGACACGAATCGTTTGCCGGGCGTCTTTAGCACGCTGATCGAGATCGAGAACCAGTTCCGAAACCTGTTGAAAGAGGGTGTCATTGGCCGAAACGATGAGATGACTGGTGCGGGTATCGACACCAATCGTCATTTCCGGCCCACGCTGGGCACCACGTCCCTGCTGACCACCTTGTTGCCCCATCAGCATGGCCAGCGGGTTGAAGTCTCCACCGCCGCGGCCACTTCGTCCACCACCTGGCATGGCCTGCGGTGATTCGAGCTTATCTTTAAAGACTTCGTTCACGATCGAGGCGACTTCTTCCACATCGGCATAGTTGACCGGGATCGAGCGAGGCAGGCGATCGCGGGCGTTTTGCGGAAGCTCTTCAGCATCGAGAATCTCCAGCATCTGCTCGATTTCTCGCACTTTATCGGCGGGGCCAGAGACAAACAGGGCATTGGCCCGGGTATCGGTAATGATCCGCACTGGCTGCGACGCAGAACCCAGCGAATCCAGACCCGTCGCACTGAGCATCCCCCGGCTCATCGATGAAAACCCGCTGGTAAAGCCGCCGAACATTCCACCAGAATCAGCCGCAGAGGAAGCGGTCACACTGCTTTGAGGGAAGAGCCTTTCGAGCATGGTGGCGGTTTCGGTGGCATCGGCTGAGCGGAGATAAAAGATCGTCCAACGGGTACGGGCGGGAATGGTTTCGGAGAGTGCACTAAAGAGTTCTTCGAGTCGATCGAGTGCATTTGTATCGGGCGAAGTCATGATGATTTCATCGCCATTCACAGTCATGGAAACGCCCGGTGACGCTTTCGTGGCTGGCTGGGAATTCGAGTCTTTAGCAGAGGGAATTTCAGCTGATAGCGCGGGCGTATTTTTGCTTTGCTGATTGCTGGCAGACTCTTCTTCGAGAACGACAGCCTCAGCTTCCTGCTGAGTAGCATCCTGCAGTGTGGAAGTGCGGGAAACGGTGAGTAAGCGATTTTGTGGGACTGTCGAAGCGATCTCGCGGGAAGGCTGAATCTGCTGTGTGACGGGGAGTTCCCGTGTGACGGGTGAACGCTCGACTGGTGGACTTTCTGGAACGGACGTGGGTTCAATCCGGCGGGCACCAGGTGTCTTCAGTTCACGCACAGGGTTTCGAGCCGAAGGCACAACGACACGAATGGGGCTTTCTTCAGAAGCGGCCCAGACCTTCTGCATCATCTGCATCACTTCTTCAGGATCGCGGCCACCCAAAGTGAGTGATCGAACCATGCCCTGGCCGGTGGCCCGTTTGGCTTGCCCAGTCCCATCTTCGCCCAGTTCTGAAAGAAGCGACTTCACCTGAGACAATTGCTCGGGGGTGCCACGAATCATCAGGCGATTGCCATAAGCATCGGGTTCAATACTGGGGGCTTCACGGCCTTCGTTCGAGAAGAGCGAACGGAGTGTGTTCGAGGCAGCGACTGGATCAAGTTTCACAAGGTTAACCACCGCCACCGAAGACGAGGCATTACCCGCCAGTTGCTTCACCAGACGGTCAATTTCGCCATGCTCGTTTTCGTTGGCCTGAATGAAGATTTTCCCGTAGCGGGTATCTTCGCCCACTACGGTGCCGGGCATAAGTGTGCTGATGGTTTTCACCACCTGTGCCAGATCACTCGAGGTCACCTGATAGACCCGCAACGAGACAGGAGAATCTTCGGCCAGGGGGCGGCCATCAGCACCACGGTCCACATCAATCGACTTGATGAGATCTTCGACCGTGGGCAGTAACGTGGCAGGAGCAGCCACCAGAAGCGAGTTGGTCCGAGGATCGGCAGTGACCTGCAGTTTCGCGGCGAGACTGTTCGTGGTCGACGTCGTGCGGGGTGGCGGCTGTTGTTCACGAGGATCGCGACTGCGGTCATCCCGGCCGCGATCATCCCATCGGCTGCGATCGCTGGAAGAAGACGATGATGAAGTCGTTGTGGTGGCAGAGTTCGTGGGGAGGCCAAAGAGTCTGCGGACAGTTCGTTCCGCTTCCTGCGAAGAAATGTGCTTCAGGGCAATCGATTTGAAGGTCAGGTCGCGGTTGCCAGTGGCTCCATCGCTGGTAAGTAAGCGATAGATACGACGAAGATTCGAACCAATATCAGTGACGACCACCGAGTTGGTGTTTTTGAGAGCCGAGACTTTCCCCTGCGGGCCCACCAGTTCGCGAATTTCGTTAGCAGCCACTTCGGCATCGAGCCCGGAGAGGGGAATTACAACGGACATCAGTTCGTTTTTGCCCCGGTTATCGAGTTCTTCAGGAAGCACATCGGGAACCAGATTGGGTGGAATACCAGACGAGATGTTGGCCACCACAAGAAACTGATCGCGACGCACCAGCACAAAGCCCTTGGGGAGCAAATAGCCATTGAGGATGTCGAGAGCTTCGATCGGCGTGTAGCGACGACCGTCGAGATAGTTGAATGTGCCCGGCGGAATCTCTGTGAGATCAAGAGTAAGCCCGGCCTTCGTGGCGAACAACTGCAAGACATCGGCCCAGGGGGCATAACGAAAGCTGAATGAGAATGGCCGCTCGGGGTCGACAGCCGGTGAGATCGAGGCGGGCTGAGGATTGAAGCTGGCTTCGATCTTGGGAGCAATGACCGGCTTGGGCAGGGCATTGGGTGCTGCCGGCGTTGTGGGTGCTGTCGGAGTTGCTGCAGGAGCAGTGCCGGTTGCGGGCGTGGTCGATGGACCTGTTGGCGATTGTGATCCGGATGTCGTGGGTGCTCCAGATGCAGTAGGTGCTCCAGGGGTTGCAGCCGGTTTCGTGGCTTCAGCAGCGGGAGTTGAGGGTGCCGAAGAAGCAGCCTCAGTCCCCTGCGGTTCGAGCTTGCCTGGCTGCGTGGACTCTGTGGAACTTTTCGGTTGATCGTCGCTGGTTTCGGTGACTGCTGTCCCTGTTGGAGCGGGACTGGCCGTTTCCTGAGCGAAAGCTGCCACTGACCATGGCAGGGCAGTGAGAGGAACGGCTCGACCGACATCATCGGCACTGGTTAGCAGCGCAGGAAGAAATGCCGTCAGCACACAGCCCGCAACCAGTCGGCAAGCCGCCATAAATCCGAGTGTCCCAAAAACTCCATAAGAGGTGATTGATGACTGCTCAGAAGATTTCAGGGAGCACTTCCCGTCCATGCCACATCCTTTGCCCGGGCATCCTCTGCAGAACGAGCTCGTTCTTTTCTTGCAAGAACGCAGCCAGAGAATCACCAGAGCGGTCTCAAAAATTACTAAACAAATACTATTTAATAGTCAAAACGCGGGAAGGCCGGATCACTCAGACTGCCGCCCCATACTGATTCAAACCTTCGCCAGGGGAGTGAAGTTTCGGTAAAACCCTCCATTTTTTCGGCAGATGGAGTTTTCGATGGTCTAGGCAACAAGGATAATTTGCATACGATAGCGAACCTTAAGTTGTCTTTTCCGATTGTAGCGTCGATATTTTGGCGACTCCTGCCCGCGAGAGGCCTCGCCTGAGACGGCAAAAAATCATGTAACTGATTACTGTGTATATTTTTACAATTATTTCGATCTCTGGGAGATGGAGCGTTTCCTAGAAAACCACTATTCTCGTCTCAGAAAAAGAATCGACTGTTCGGAAACTACGGCTTCGCGCGCGATCAGTTCAAAATATGCTCAAATAGACAGATCCGGGCCGTGAACGGGATGTCGGAGACGACAAACGAACTCACCCATGCTGCCTCATTCTGCGTGGCGACTGCCGCCTTGCTTATCAAAGCTTCTCAGCCAGCCTTTCCGCCAGAAAAAGACTAAAAATCCACCTGCAATCAGAGCCATCGCCAACAGGCAGAGCGGGTACCCCCAGGGATCTTTCACTTCCGGCATGTGCTCGAAATTCATCCCATACACACCCGCCACGAAAGTGACCGGAAGAAACAATGTCGAAATAATCGTGAGCGTTCGCATCACGTCATTCGTGCGGCTGCTGACAATGTTGTAGTAGTAGTCGCGGAGATCACCACACGTTTCGCGGTAGATGTCAAGAATATCCATGATCTGCACCACGTGGTCATAGCCATCACGCAAGTACAGCAAGGTTTCCCGACCAATCTGCTGGAATTCTCCGCGTAAGAGATGTTGAATCGCTTCCCGCAAGGGCCAGGCCGCCCTGCGCAATTGCAGGAGGTCGATCCGATGATCGTGAATGCGACGCAAAGATTCAGGATTGGGCTGACCTTGAACCGCCTCTTCGATCCGGTCGAGATCTTCACCCATCCCTTCGATCACCGGAAAGTAGCTGTCAATGACCGCATCGAGAAGTTCGTAAAGCAGATAATCGACGCCGAGTGTCCGCGTGCGTCCACGGCCTGATTTCAGGCGTTCGCGCACATTGTCGAAACAGTCGCCTTCGAGATCCTCCTGAAATGTGAGCAGGATACTCCCCACCAGGACAAAGCTGATCTGCTCACTTCGAAAGGGTGGCCCCAGCACTCGCCGGGCGACAATGAATAACTGGTCGTCGTAGTTATCGACCTTTGCTCGCTGATGGGTATTGACCACATCTTCCATGGCGAGCGGGTGGATTTTGAAATCGTTAGCGAGCGATTTGAGGAGTTCGGCATCGCCATAACCATCGATATTCAGCCAGTGTACGCGATCAGGAATCAGCAGGCTGGGAAGCTGTTCGATCGAGAAATCAGCGGCTTCGCGATAATCGCTAAGGGAATAGGAAATGAGTTCCATGCGGGCGGGCCGCTGCTCGTGAGGTGTAATCGTCCCCGGCTGAAGCCCGACCGCCGTCCGCCGGCGAAACCAGCGTCTGCGAATTTCCCCCTTACGTGAATTTGCCGGTATAGATGCAGCAGCCACATCAATTGAGGAAGAAGACATGCGTTTCCCTGCAAAAGTTCTTTTCAAGCCGCCCTGTCAGATTCGAGCCGCTCTGATGAGTGGATTCTGGTCATCGACTGGATTGTGCCTGAGATCACTCCCGATTAGCCAGAGTGAAAATCGCCAGCCTGAAATTGACCAGGGGGATCTCGATGGACATGAACTCTCACAGAAACAAATCGTTGGCTGAGTAAAAAAATCCTCAGCACGACGGGGGCTTCTGCCAGAGCTATCTGAAGAACGGCTGAATCCCGGATGGGCAATTCCGGCCGACAATAGCGAAGTCCACCACGCCTTGGCACAATCAGCAGACCGGGCCATTGGTGAAAACTTATTGATGAGTGACTGATTCCTGAAGCATGGCCAGTTGATCAAGAGAGGCTTGTGTGAGCGGGTACGTTGTGATTCAGCGAAATCCTCATTCGGGAACGCATCGCCGCTCGCATGTTCTTCTGGATCTGATCGCCGGGTTGAAAAGAGCGGGGCTTAAGCCGCGACTATTTTCCAATCGATCTCGGCTCGATGAGTTTGTCCTGCGCCATCAAACAGCCGGAGATTTGGTGGCGATGGTGGCGGCTGGTGGTGATGGGACAGTTGATGATCTGCTCAACAGACATCCCGAGTTACCATTGGCCATACTTCCTTTAGGAACCGAGAATCTGCTGGCTCGCTATCTGGGGTTTCGGCTTGACGGAAGTTGGCTGGCAAAGATCATCGCCCTGGGCCATGTGCGGGAAATGGATCTGGCCCGGGCGAATGGGCGTCTGTTCTGCACTGTGGCCAGCGCGGGTTTTGATGCGTCGATTGTGCGCGACGTGCACTCCCGCCGCTCGGGGCATGCGAACCGCTGGAGCTATTTTTTCTCGTTTCTCAGACATCTGTTCTCGTATCGTTTTCCCGTTATGGACGTGACCGTGCACTCTTCGCGGGGAGTGGAGAAACATTCCGCTACGCAATTGTTTGTCAGCAATGTCCCTCGTTACGCCATGCAACTGCCGGTTGGTCGGGGTGGCGATGAAGCCGATGGTCTGCTGGAAGTCGAACTGATTTCGATCAGCCATATCGGGGCACTGCTGTGGGTGCTGGGCTGGATGTTTTTGGGAAAAACTTCAGGAGTCAGGCTGCAGGCAACCGAGTTGATCATCACTTCTTCGCGGGATGCAACCATTCCTTTCGAGGTCGATGGAGACCCAGCCGGAGAGACACCCATGCATTTGACGATTTCTCCACGCGGGTTAAAGCTGATCGATACTCGTTCGGCCCAGAGTTCCAAAAGTGTGGCTGCGATGCCCGTCAATCGCAGCACGGCACAGCCGGGTACACACACATGCGGAAAAACTTCCGGAGATTGCAAGCTTATCAGTCCCTGCAATCCTGTCTGACACTTCGCTATAGTGATTTTCTGGTTCGAAGAGGCCTTTTGACTGACGATCGACTGACTGTTTACTGAATCATTTTCGCAGGGATGCACGCGATGTTGCCAAGTCTTGATAACCCGATCGAAATCGGCTCTTACCGCTGTGGAAAGGGACAACCACTGCTGTTTGTAATCGGCCCTTGTGTGATTGAATCACATGATTTGATTACGAAAGTTTCTGGTGAACTGGCCGAACTGGCCGCTAAGAAGAATCTGCAGATTGTCTTCAAATCGAGCTTCGATAAAGCGAATCGCACCAGTGGCGATAGTTTTCGCGGGCCAGGGATGGAGCGAGGGCTCGAAATTCTGGCCAGAGCCCGCGAAGCCACAGGTTTGCCGATTACAACCGATCTGCATGAGCCGTCTCAGGCCGAACCTGTCGCCAAGGTGTGTGATATTCTGCAGATCCCCGCTTTTCTGGCCCGGCAGACTGATCTGGTCGAAGCCTCTGCTCAGGCGGCCGCCAAGTTTGGCCGGGTGATCAACGTTAAAAAGCCTCAGTTCGTGGCACCCGAAGATATGGTGCATGCAGTCAAAAAGTGCAAATCGGTCGGTTGCCACAAAGTGATTCTGACAGATCGCGGCACGATGTTCGGCTACGGACGGCTGGTCAACGATTTTCGCTGTGTGCCGGTCATGCACGGCTTTGGTGTCCCGGTGATGTTCGACGCCACGCACAGTGTGCAGATGCCAGGGGGAAGTACGACTGGTGGCAATCGCGCGCTGGTTCCTTTCCTGGCGCGAGCTGCTGTGGCCTGTGGGGTTGATGCCGTTTTCCTTGAAACGCATCCTGATCCTGATCGCGCCTTAAGTGATGGGCCCAATCAGGTGGCTCTCGCCGATCTGCCGGGGGTCATCCATCAACTCGTGCGATTGCGTGAGCTGACTCTGGAGTTGACTGCTGACGAACGATGACAATTGTGAGATGCTGGAACCTGCCAGCTTTTCATGCTAAAAACGGGAGCTCAGACGTATTTCGGGGGAGGATATGGTCTACAACCCGCGACGAATTCGAGAACGCAGGCTCGATGCAGCCCGAGGGTATCTGTTGCTGGAAATGCCTCAGCCAGCCCTTGCCGAGCTGGCACAAATTCAAGATCCCGGCCCGCAGAAGTTTGAATTCCATCTGCTGAAAGGCGAATGCTTCCGTGCTCTAAAACGACACGAGGAAGCGTTAAGCGAGTTTGAAGAAGCCCACCATCTGCATCCCAGCGATCTCGATGTCCTCATGGGGATGGCCTGGTGCTTCAAACGCACCAGCCAGTTACTGCGGGCGATTGACACGATGCATTCGGCATACGCCTCGCATGCGGAAGAACCAGTCGTCCTTTACAATCTTTCGTGCTATTACGCACTGGTAGGGCAGCGTGAACAGGCTTTGAGCTGGCTGGGCCGGGCTTTGCGGATGAATCGTGAACTTTTGAAGCTCGTTCCTGAGGAAACGGATTTTGATCCAATTCGCGAAGATGCCGAGTTCCGTCTGCTGATTCATCTGGCGGCTTCAAGCAAATCCGCTACGAAATAGGCACTCTGCGACGAAACTGGCATGACGAGTCTGGGATCAAGTGCGGCCTCTCCTGCAGCCGCCACAGGAAAAATCGTCGCTTCGCCCGCTAACTTGTTCATAACGACGCACTCAGTCACAATAGGCCAAAAGGACTGCTGTGCATGGCCAAACGTAAATCTGCCTCCACTCTTGCTCAACCACAACCAATCCCTGGGGTTGATGATGCTCGAATTGAAGCGGAAACAACTCAACTGGGTGAATTGATCTGGCGACGACTCGCTGCCAGACAACCATCATTCTTTGAACAGCGCTGGTGGGATGATCGCATTCTGGCAGCCGCCATGAATGATGAATCTCTCAAGGTGCAGATGTTCCGGTTTGTGGATGTGTTGCCGCGACTGAAAACGCATCAATCGATGACGCGTCATCTTCAGGAATACTTTGACGAGATTCGTGAGCATCTTCCGTGGGCGATCCAACTGGTCGGATTTGGTGTGGAGCAGGTCGCTCCTAATTCGATTTTATCCCGAACACTCGCATTTAATGCCCGGAATAACGCTCAACGGATTGCCAAGCGTCTGATGGGTGGTGAATCGACCGATGATGTTCTCAAGACGATTCATAAACTTTATCGACAAGGCTATCTCTTCTCGCTCAATTACCTGAGCTCGAAAGTTGTCAGTCAGGCCGAGGCAGATCAGTACCAGCAGCGATATCTCGACATGCTTTCGTCATTGGGCGCGGAGGTCAGCAACTGGCCAGCCCATACGTCATATGCCCATGCTGCTGCGGTCGAGGGTAAGTCAGCTGCGACTGCGGAGATTCCTCAACTGCAGCTTTCGCTCAAACTGTCGTCGTTAACCAGCGACTTTCGCCCACTCGATGCCCAAGGGACCATGCGTGTGGTGCTGGAGCGATTGCGGCCCATTCTCCGTCTGGCCATCGAGCAGCAGGCGATTGTGCAGATCGAGCTGGAGCATTCGACGACGAATCGATTGATTCTCGATATTGTTCAGCAGGTTCTCTCGGAAAAAGAATTCCAGAGCTGGGCCGATTGCGGCATCACTTTGCCGGCCTATCTAAAAACTGCGGAAAGCGATCTGACGGCACTGGCAACCTGGGTTCAAAAACGCGGTACACCGATTCGCATCTGCCTGACCAAGGGAGAGTATTGGAATCAGGAAATCGCTCTGGCTCAGTCAAAAAGCTGGCCAGTGGCTGTTTTTGAAGAAGAATGGCAGATCGACGAGAACTACGAAAAACTCTCCCGAGCTTTGATCGATCAGCCGGAGTTATTCAAGCCCGTATTTGCAGGCCAGAGTTTAAGAAGCCTCTGTTACGTTCTGGCCTATGCACAGGCCCGCAATTTGCCCCGCTCCCGAGTTGAACTGCAATTGCGATACGGTTTGGCCGATGAGCAGGCCCAGGCATTTGCCGAACTGGGTTGCCGGGTCCGCATTGATACGCCGGTCGGTCATCATGTGAAAGGAATGGCCCGCCTGGCGCGTCACTTCCTGGAAAACTCTGCGAATGATTCGTTTCTCAGGCAAGGCTATTCCGCCGAAGTCTCCATCGAGGATCTGCTTATGAATCCCACCGTCGCCGGCCAGACGGCCCGGGTCCGAAAAACCTCGAAGATGTGGACCGTTCCACCCCAGGGCTTCGTGAATGAACCAGTGACTGATTTTTCAATGCCTGCTCACCGTGAAGCGATGCAGGGGGCAATTGAAAAGGTCGAACATCAATTCGGGCAAACCTACTCGTTGATCATCAATGGTCGCCGGGAAGATACTCGGCAGAATCTGACAGTTCGTTCCCCTTCCGATAAGTCGAAAGTGCTGGGACTGGTCGCTTCAGCAAGTCCGGAGCAGGCTCTGGCAGCCATTGATTCGGCCCGACGGGCTTTCGTGCGGTGGTCAGTGATTGAAGCCAGTTATCGAGCTGAATATCTCGAACTGATTGCGCGTGAACTCAGGCAGCGCCGATTTGAACTGGCTGCCTGGCAGATCTTTGAATGTGGCAAGCCCTGGGCGGAAGCCGATGCTGACGTGGCCGAAGCCATCGACTTCTGCAATTACTACGCGATGCAGATGCGCGAACTAGCGGAACCCCAAAGGTTCGATATTGCCGACGAAGAGAACGCTTACTTCTACCGTCCGCGTGGTGTGGTGGTGGTGATCTCTCCCTGGAATTTCCCCATGGCTGTCCTGACCGGGATGGTCGCTGCTGCCCTGGTGGCTGGAAACACCGTCATCATCAAGCCTGCTGAACAGGCTTCGGTCACGGCTGCGAAACTGATGGAAATCCTCCAGGCCTGTGGTATTCCGGATGGTGTCATCACCTTCCTGCCCGGTATTGGGGAAGAGATTGGCCCGGTTCTCGCTGGGAGCCCTGATGTCGATCTTGTGGCCTTTACCGGTTCCACGGAAGTCGGACTGACAGTGAATCAGTCGGCAGCACAGGTCCATGCGGCTGCACAATCGATCAAGCGGGTCATTACGACCTTGAGTGGTCACAATGCTATCATCGTCGATGCCGATGCCGACCTGGATGATGCCGTCACGGGTGTGATTGAAAGTGCCTTCAGTTATGCCGGGCAGAAGTGCTCATCGTGCTCGCGAGTCGTTGTGATTGGTGAAATCTACGACGAGTTCATCAAACGACTCGTGGCCGCCACTTCTGATTTGAAGCTGGCCCGTGCAGAAGATCCCGCCTGCCAGATAGGGCCCGTGATTGATGAAGAATCTTGCAAGCGACTTCTGGCACTCATCGAAGATGCTAAGCAGACCTGCGAAGTGATTCTTGCGATGGAAACGGGCTCACTGGCTAAGAAGGGATACTTCGTCGGCCCGCACATCTTTGCGAATATTCCGAGTGAGTCACGCCTAAATAAAGAAGAGATCTGCGGCCCGATTCTCCTCGTCTACAAAGCCGCCGATCTTTCGGAAGCCTTGGGGATGGCCAACAGCGTGCCTTATGCTCTGGCAGGTGGTTTGTATAGTCGCAGCCCGGCGAATCTTAAACGGGCCAAACAGCAATTTCTGGCAGGAAATCTCTATCTGAATACTCCGGTCACGACCGGTCTCGTCGCCCGGCAACCTTTCGGTGGCTTCAAACTCTCCGGGATTGGCAGCAAAACGGGCGGGCCAGATTACCTGCCACAGTTCATGGTGCCAGTCAATGTGACAGAAAACACATCCCGACGCGGCTTCAGTCACGAGACAACGACTGAAAGTTAAATCATGGAAGTTGAAACCATAAAAGGCGCGAGGTTCGACAATCAATGAATGTCAGCCCGAACTCGAGCATGAAGTCGGGTATCAGAATTCAACTGTGATGTGTGCGCCTGGCTCGCAGCTTGTCTTCTGAGAATACGTAGCAAGTATGCCTCAACAACTCGTCTTCGCCACAAAACTATCACCCTGGGGTGGCCCGGCCAACTTGTAGCCGGATTGTCGTGCATCACCACGACAGCAAGATGCACGCGCCATGCGCGTGCTCGCCCAACCTCTTTCAGGTTCTCACAAGACTTCAAAGTCAGTCTATCGTTTCGAGAGCTGGGGGATGGCAACGGTGGTCAAACCCGCCATGCGCTCGTCGAGAACTTCACGGTAGACCTCGACTGTCGCTTCCACCATATGTTCAACATTGAACTCGGTCTCGGCTTCGAGCATGGCAGCAGCACCAATTCTGCGGGCTAATTCGGGATTGGTAAGCAGTTCAATGATTCTTTCGGCCAGACGGACACTGTCTGATGGAGGGACCAGCAGCCCTGTCTGATTGTCGCGAACGACGTTGAAGACGCCTCCCACACTCGTCGCAATCACCGGACGGCCCATGGCCATCGCTTCGAGCATGATGGTGCCAATCCCCTGCTGCAGCGAAGGGAGGCAAAAGATATCCATGGCACTTAACGCATCAGAAAAATCGAGCAGATTTGGCACAAATGTCACATGTTCATGAATACCCAGCGTGCGGGCTAACTTGCGTAAACTGGTCTCTTCCGGCCCGGCCCCCGCAATCAAAAATTCGACGTCGCGATGTGTCCCGAGCACGTGGGCTGCCGCAGCGAGAAAAAACGGAAACCCTTTGACAGCCTCCAGGGGGCCTGCCGTACCAACCACGGGAACTTTCCCTGATTTCAAGACCAGCGATTTATCTTCATCACTGGCCCGAGGCACACCACAGGGAATGACCACAAAGAGATCTTCCGGCAGCCCCGATCGCTCGACAAGTGCCGCTTTGACCGATTCACTCACAGTGATTATCCGCCGGCATAAAGCGAGATCAGGCTGCAGAAATTCATGACTCTGCATGTAATCGTGAACTGTGAGCACATAAGGTCGATTGAGCCGGCGGGCAATCCATTCACCATGCCACATCGCTGTGCGTGATTGAATATGAATCAGATCAGGGGGATGGGCCAGAAGTTTGCGGCAATAAAGCTCCAGCACAACCCACTTCCAGGCGGGTGCTTCAAGATAAGGGAGCACTTCAATGCCCAACGCCTTGCGACGCGCCAGATCAACCGTCGAGGCACCGGGGCAGACAATACTCTGAACAAACCCGTATTCAGGCAATCGTTCGGCCAGCCTGAGGGTGTAGACCGAACTCCCCCGAAACTGGAAGTTCGAAGAGACCATCAACAATGAAAGATCGTCGCGGGACATACCCTCATCATACTGCACCACCCGGGCAAATGCGCGCTGTGTTTGATTTGGCGCAACTCGCGGGTCATAAGTCGTTTATTTGTATTATTTTACAATATAGACCAATCGTCGGTTTGTGGCCCGCCAGCGTACTTCGGCTGATCTTGCCGACAAACGGCCATTTGAACTACAAGACGCTCTTCAGGTTCATCGCCTGGTGAATTCAGAGGTTCATACCTGTGGATGAATGAACTCTTCTCGCGATACGTTCGATGGGGCAGGGACGCCTTGGAATACTCGCTCAAACCGCTCGGCAAGATCTGTGCGGCGACAGGATCTCCGCTGTCTCCGGGAACTGTCTGTCGGTGCGTTCTTGTTGAGCAGAATGGGCAGACTCTTCGTCTCGATTATCGACACGATGCCTGGCCCGGACCTGTCCCGAATCAACTCGCTGTCTGGAAGACAGTCGTTCCTCCACCACTCAATCCGGATGCTGTGCATCTTGACTCGGATCGACTGCTGGAGTTACTCGAAGAACCAGTCCCTGAGTTTTCCGATGATCTGCACGAATCACAGCACGATCAGCAGGAACTAGCGGGATACTCAGAAGCCGAAGCCATTCGTTATGTGGCGGCTCTGTTCCTGCTCCAAAGAAGAAAACTCAAACTCGACGACGCGGTCTCGCGCCAAGGTGTCGAAACCTTGCGGCTGTTGGGCAGCCGGGGAGAAGGCCCATTTGAACTGGTCAATCTGCGACTGAAAGATGAAGAGATCCATGCGATCATTCAGAAGCTGAAACAACGTCTGGCGACGGAGGTCTCGACATGATGAGCTCCATACCAGCAGCCAATACTTCAACAAAGGATCGGGCAGAACCTGTTTGCAGCAGACGAGCTGCCCTGGGAATGCTGGCTTTTGGCAGTTTGCAGGGGTGTAATTCACTTCGAAACTGGCAAAAAACCGATGAGTTTGCCAAGCGATCCAACTGTCCGTTAGGCAATGCCGCCACGGCTGATGATTACGTCGCGCATCTCAATCAGAATGTGGATCGGATCGAAGGCTGGCGTGCCGGGCGTGTCCATATTCGCGCCAACCATATTCCACTCACAGCGGAAATTGCGGTGCAGAAATCGCAGTTGCTGAGAATTTCCGTGACCAGCGCACTGGGTCAGGAAGTCGATCTGGGATCGAACGAAGAGATTTTCTGGTTCTGGGCCAAGCGAAATGATCCCCCCGATCTGATGTTTGTGCGCCATGAGGAAATGGCCGAAGTTCAACAGAATATGCCCATTCCTTTTGAGCCGGGCTGGTTGATGGAAGCGCTGGGTGTGGCGCCTTTCGATGCCAGTACGATGACACTCAATCGAGCGGGTGATGGTCGCACGGTGGCTTTAACCAGTTCGCACCTTTCTCCTGCCGGAATCCCCATTCGCAAGGTCATCACTGTCGATGCCTGTCATGGCCTGGTGCTGGAGCATGGCCTCTACGATCCAAAGGGACGAGTAGTGGCTCAAGGTCGGCTCAAAAATCATTTTCGTGACCAGCACTCCGGGGCAGTTCTCCCTCGCCAGATGACACTCGACTGGCCCTTGGCACAAATGAATATGGTCCTGAACTTCGACAAAATCGAAGTGAATCCGGGGGAGCTACCACAACAGGTCTGGCAGCCGCCGCAGATGCCCCAGACACGATTGGTCAACATGGCAGAAGCCATGCGCAGCTAGTTCATTCTGGAACTGGCGACGATCAGTTCCATTCCACGGGATGTTCCAGCCGGCCGATGATGCGCTGGAGCCGTGACATCCGCTGTTGGGCTTCCTCAAGTTGCGGCTGAGCCTGAGCTTTCTCGAAATGCGAGATGGCTTTTTTCAAACGTCTGCCCGCCCGTTTGTATTCACCATGCACTTCGCACAGCTGGGCCACATGCAGTTGATCGAGCCCCATCCCCAGTTGGTCACCCGCTTGACGATGATGTCGCCATGCCAGACGGAGCCGGGAGAAGGTTTCATCCGCATCGCCATTGAGCATCGCGACGAGAGCCAAAGTTCCCCAATCAGCACCCGATTGATCGGGTAACTCGGAGAACTCAGCACTCTCGTCGTCACATTCCAGGCTTAAAGCAGCCTGCGCAAGTTGATCGGCTAAAGTCACTCGTGAAGCCATCAAGGCATCGAGTGCGAGATTTGAAAGATCGAAAGCGTCTGACGATTCACTGGAATAAAGGGCCAGTTGCTGAAAGCGCCGGGCACTCGTGAAGTCGCCAATCTGGCGGTACACCCGGGCAATCATCGATGACGCTCGCGATTGCGTCTGGCGACAGCCCAATTCGCTGGCAAAATCTTGAAGTTGACAGGCATAACCCATGGCATCACGCAGATGACCACGCCGGAGGGAGAGAATCGTAAACAACTCCAGGCATTCGCGTGGCGCCACTTCAGCATCGCAAAGACGATTTAACAGCAGGTCGGCATCATCCAGTTGACCCTGCAGAATCGACTGGGAGATGTCGTCGAGAACTCCGTGAATCCAGCTCTCGGATTCAATCGACTCGCTCTCATTCAGACCACCATGATCGTGATCGTTCTGGCCGTGGCGATTGGTGGAATCGTTGCCGGAGCGCGCCACTTCATCGTCGCCGAAAGGCGAACCTTCGGCAGGTTGATTATCTGACGGATAGAACATGTCCTTCGTCCTTCTCTTCATTAGCCCAATGAATCGAAGACGAGCAACTCAAACACAACTTGTGGCGCGTGTTGTTTTGAGGGCGTCCAATGTGATGAGACCTGAGTCCATTCAGAGAATATCAGATTTGCCTATTCTCGCAATAGATCTCTTTTTAATTATTTTACCCAATTTTCCTAAATGTCGCTTTTTCTCATCATTCCAGCATGAACAGGAGAGCACATCCGGGCGTGTGGAAATCGATCGACTTTCGATGATTGATCAGAATTCCCGGGGGACGAGGGGTTGATTCAACCCTTCTTTGCATAGGAACTTTGGGCAGATCGTGTTAAATTTGCAGGTTGTGGTAGGGCGTCATGCAATCCGTCAAATGTCGGATGCTGTGCTTGCCAGACTCGACAGCATTTACTCTAAACTAAAGTCATTTCACAGTTTGCACATTCATCGGGTCGCTGCCAACCATCCATCAGGCGTGACTCACTCTGAGGCGATGTCTCGTGAAGATCGCCGCCAGAGGATTAGTTTTTCTTCGATAGATAAGCTGTTGGATTGGATGAGGTTGTCAATCATTCAGTCTGTCAGATCCACATTCGACAAACGATAGACTCCAGTGCCGGTGACGACCTCAGGTCATCGCGGCCGACAGGGAAGGAAACAGGAATGGCCGTCGATCTTTACCAGCCCTGCCCGTGTGGCAGTGGGAAGAAACTCAAATTCTGCTGTGCACCGATCTCCGACGAAATGTCGCGTGTCGACCGGTTGATCGCAGATGGCCAGTTACGCCCTGCATTAACGGCCCTCGAAGCTCTCGACCGCAAAGTGACTCCCGATACGTCCAGCCATGCCTGGATTGTGACCACGACATCCACCGTCCATTTGCAGATGGAACGGCCAGATCTCGCTCGCGATCTGCTCAAAAAACTGCTCGAGACTCATACCGACAACGACTACGCTTTCTGCCTCTATGCGATGGCTTCGCTCGCGACAGACAGCTACGAACCGTCTCGCAAAATCATCCAGAAGGCATTCTTCCGCTGCACCCGCAAATACCCCGCCATGTGCAGTCATCTGGCCATTGGTATCGCAACCGTCATGATGTCGCGCAATGCCTGGATGGCCACTCGCGAAGCGATGTCACTCGCACTTCGCTTTGCCGCAGAAGACGAACGTCAGGATGTCTTCCTCCGGCTGCTGCAGGTCGATAACAATCCGCAGATTCCCTGGCCACTGCGCGGAGCGCATCATCTCCCCGAGTTCACCGGGAGCGAAGAGCACGAGAAGGAATTCAAAAAGGGTCAGAAGTTTGTGCAGATCGGCTGCTTCGAAGCGGCTGCCGATACTTTTGCAGCGCTGTCCCGCCAGCTTCCGGATGCTCCCGCTGTCGCCCATGCGGCCGCTTTGTGCCGGGCCTGGGATGGAAACGAAGCCGAAGCCGCCGCTGGCTTCCATCAGGCCGCTCGTCTCTACACCGATCGATCGAAGGCCGTCGAATGCGAGACGCTGGCTCAACTCCTGCAGATCAGTGCCAGCTCCGATGAGCCGAATCTCGTTCGTCACGAGTTTTCGGTCTCTTCAGTCTCGCGTCTGCTCACAGCTTTCGATCAGCACGATCGTCTCAACCGCGAAGAGCGCGACTTCTCGCGGTTGCCAGTCGCTCCGGTGGCCGTTTACCAGATTTATGATCGCAGCCTGAAAGACCTGGTCCTTGGTGAAGGTCTCCCTGCGCCAGATCAGCTCCCTTCGTCCTTGGGTGAAGTGCATATCTTCGATGCAGCGCCGGATGGCTCAGCACAGGCACTGGCTGGCCTGGTGGCTTACGCCGGTAATGAAATGGAAACCGCGATTGCTCTTCTCAAAGAAGCCGCCGGCGACCTATTGGGCGATACCAGCGAAACGAATCAGCCCATCGCGGGTGTTCCCGAGCAGTGGATCGAGTTGCAAAGGCAGCATTATTTCCCTTCCCGATTGACACCTTCGCAGATTCGCGAGCTGGAAGACCAGCTCTTTAACTGGAAGCTCAATGAGAAGTGGGCCAAGACACCTGCCGCCGGGTTGGCAGGCAAATCGCCAGAGGAAGCTGCCAAAGATCCTGCGATGAACATCGCCGTCACAGCAGCGATTTTCGTTCTCGATTCGTTTGCTGCTCAGGTTCGCAAACTGCTCGATATCCGGAAGATTTTCCAGCAGCTTCAAGTGGAACCACTCCCACTGCTGGAAGTGACCCCCGAGACACCCCTGGCCAATCTATCGGTGATCGATTTCCAGCGATTGCCCGTCTCTCAACTCTCTGATGAGCAGCTCAAGCTGGCGTTCAATCGTGCACTGCTCATTCAGCATCCGCAGTTCCTCTATGACGTCGAAATTGAAATCACCCGCCGACCCGAGCCTCTCGACAAGGTCGATAAGGTCAAGCTCTATCGCTCTCTGGGTGAAATGGAACTTCTGCGGAACAACTTCCAGGGTGCACTTCACTGGATTGGCGAAGAACGCAAACTCCCGGCTCCTCAAGGCACCACCGAGTTTTCGTTCACGCTCCAGCACGATATGTACGAGTTGAATCTGCGCGCCATGGCACCGGAAGTTACCGGCTACGACGAACTGATTCAAAAATTCGTCAACTACTATCTTCCCAAGCTGCCGCAACTCCTCGAGTTTCTGGAGTCCGTCTCAGCCATCTCGCGCAAACCACTTCCTGGCATCTCGGCTTCAGGGATTGTCACACAGACCGACACGGCCACATCCGGCGGCCTCTGGACTCCCGATCAGCCACAAACCACGGCCAGTTCAAGCGGTGGTGGACTCTGGTTGCCCGGGAACTGAGACCAATCGCCAGGTGACACACACTCGCTTGGTAATAGACGACCCGGCCAACTTATGGCCGGGTTGTCATACTTCGCGCGACGACAAGCTGCCGCTCCATGCGTGTTCCCTGCCACAACCTTTCACTCGGCCTTGGGTGGCACGACCCTGAAGGCATTGCGAAAGGGCGTGGTCTTGCCCTAGCGACAACCACAATGGCCGCGTCGAACCTCTTTGTTGATGGCTAAGTGCCATGCTTGCGGCTCGGAGCAAGCATGCTTTAAAGATCTCTCAACAAGCAGTTCAGCTCGGAAATCCCATCAGAAGACGCCACTTGTTGGCGAAAAATCCTGTGAGAACTGCTTCGGATTCAGCTTCATACCAGTCTCACGATCTTCCTTTGCCCCCTGTTTATCTAACGCCATCAGGCGCAATTGCCAGCGGTGGAAGTAGAACTCCCATTGATCGGGAGTACTTGCAATCAATTGATCAAGAATCTGAATAGCACCTTTTGTCTCATGAGTTTCTGCCAAAGCGATCGCTTTGAGAAACAACAGTCTCTGCCGCTGATCGGCATTGATGTCCGCTGCACCGAGCGTCTCTTCAATGATTGGCAGGGCATCTTCCGCCCGACCGCGATGAAGGATCGAACAGATTTCCAGATCCACCGGCAAGGTCTGGAAGTTTTCTTCATGTGACCAGGGCGAAATTCAGTCTCGCGGCTTGTAGTAGATTGTCGTGGACTGCGATGGGGGAGCGGGTGCCAGCATGCGATCGATCATCGCACCGCACCCTGACCCCATCATGGCGAGGAGAAGCCAAGTGGCAATTCGCTTCCCACAATCCACAACCATCGCCTCCCCAATCAATCCGCGTAGTTCTCTCCCTCATTGCTCGTTGCGGGAGCAGGTGCGGGTTTGGCGATACTGCGGATGCGTTTTTCAGTCACTTCCTGCTGCAGGCGGGTGATGGCTTCGGCCAGGGGGACCGCACCGAGATCTCCCTCGATCCGATCACGAATCGAAACGGTGCGATTCTCCTGATCCTTCCCCCCCACCACCAGCATGTACGGGATCAGCTCGATCTGCGCATCGCGGATCTTGCCGTTGATTTTCGCCCCCCGCAGATCGGTGGTCACGCGGAAGCCCGCGGCCCGGAACTCGCGCTCCACTTCGCGGGCATAGCCTTCGAACTTATCGCTGATCGACAGCACGCGCACCTGTTCCGGGGCCAGCCATAACGGGAACGCACCCGCGAAGTGCTCGATCAGCATGCCGGTGAATCGCTCCATCGAACCGAACGGTGCGCGGTGAATCATCACTGGCCGGTGGGCCTGATTATCCGCTCCCACATATTCCAACTGAAAACGCTCGGGCAGGTTGTAATCGAGCTGCACGGTTCCCAATTGCCACTCGCGGCCAATGCAATCCTTGACCATGAAGTCGGCTTTCGGGCCGTAGAACGCGGCTTCCCCCTCGCGGGCGGTGAACGGCAGGTTGAGTTCGGTGAGGACGCCTCGCAGGCTCGCTTCGGCCCGCTGCCAGTTCTCTTCGCTCCCGACATACTTGTCGCTCTTGGGGTCGCGCAGCGAAAGCTGGACGCGGTAATCCTCCAGCCCCACGCTTGCCAGCACAAACTGCACCAGCTGCAAGGTCGCGCGGAACTCCTCTTCGACTTGTTCGGGTGTGCAGAAGAGGTGCGCGTCGTCCTGGGTCAGGCCCCGGACGCGGAGCATTCCGTTGAGCTCGCCCGATTGTTCGTGGCGATAAACGGTGCCGAACTCGGCCAACCGGACGGGCAGATCGCGATAGCTGCGCTGCATCGACTTGTAGATTTGGGCGTGGTGCGGGCAGTTCATCGGCTTGAGTAGATATCGTTCCTGCTGCTTCTCCCAGGTGCGCAGCACTTCGATCTTCGCTGGATTGCCGCTGGCGGCAGCGTATTCGGGAATCTCGACCCCCAGAATCTTTGCCGAAGCGAGGAGCGACTTTTCGTCGGCTTCACTGATCGCGTTGTCTTGTAGTTTGCGGATCCAGAAGTCGATGAGTTGCCCGCCGTCGTGGCCATAGAGCGGGGTGAATTGCGAATCGCGGTAGTAGGGGAAGTGGCCGCTGGTTTCGTAGAGTTCCACCCGGCCGATATGCGGGGTGTAGACCGGCTGGTAGCCGCGCTTGAGCAGTTCTCCCTTGATGAACTCTTCGAGGAGTGCCCGCACAGTGGCCCCCTTGGGGAGCCACAAACAGAGGCCGGCCCCGACTTCGGGGCTGATCGAAAAGAGGTTGAGCTGCTTCCCCAGCACGCGGTGATCACGCCGCTTGGCTTCGTTCACCTGTTCGAGGTGGGCATCGAGATCCTTCTGCGAGAACCACGCGGTTCCATAGACGCGCTGGAGCTGTTGCCCGCTGGCATCGCCTTTCCAGTAAGCCCCCGCCACGCTGAGCAGCCGGAAGGCTTTGATCCGCCCGGCGTCGGGAATGTGCGGCCCCCGGCACAAATCAACGAACTCCCCTTGCCGGTAGAAGCTGACAGTCGCTTCGCTGGCGAGACCTATCTGAATGTGTTCGCACTTGAGCTTCTGGCCCATCCCTTCGAGCATGGCCAGAGCTTCATCGCGATTGGTGATAAAACGCTCGAACGGCTCGGCCATTTCGACGAGCTTCTGCATTTCAGCTTCAATGCGGGCGAAGTCGTCCTCGCTCAGCTTGTGGGGCAGGTCGAGGTCGTAGTAGTAGCCTTGGTCTTTGACAGGGCCGAAGGCGAGCTGCACGCCGGGGAAGACGCGCATGATGGCCCGCGCCATGAGATGGGCGCACGAATGCCGCAGCACGCCCAGCGACGCGGCGTCCTTCTCGGTGAGGATCTGCACGGGAACAGGTTGAACGTCTGTGGTTTCACTCACGGGCCGCTTGAGGTCGGTGACCTTCTCGCCCACGCGGGCGGCAATGGCGGCTTGCGCCAATCGAGGGCTGATCGATTCGGCAATCGCCAGCGGAGTGACATCACCCGGGAATTCTTTGACCGATCCATCGGGCAACTGAATTTGGACAACAGAGGGGGCAGAACCTGAAGCAATCATGTTGAAATGCATCCTGACCAGCCTGACGACAGACGCTCTCCCCGGCCGACTCCGCCGGAAGGTTGCTGTCGCTCAACACCAGTCTGACTTGAAAAATACGACTCGCGATCGAGTCTGATTATTCTGAGAAGTTCTTCCCGCCGGGCGAGTCGCTTTCTGGGCAGGTTGAAGACCTCTCGACATCCCTTCACAGCTTACAAGAACCGGGAAAATTTGTCCGTCCCGGCCATAGAGGAATTTCCAGTGAAGAAGGTTCACGCCGGCAATTATCTGGGCTGACTCGAATTGAGTCATGGGGACCACTGGAAAAACGAAAAAACCCCATATCGCTATGGGGTTTATCACGCTTTGAGCGGAGTTGAGCCAACCATCAACTACTTCATGAAGAAATCTGTTGGGCCGCGGTGTGTGTAATAGGGGTACTGCACCATGCCAGCCGGGACTGGGCCGGTGGGATAGCTGAGGTTTTGCGGCCAGACATGCCGGTAAGTGTGGTGACTGTGTGGGTAGCCGCAACCTTTGCCGCAGCGTTTGCAGCCATCCGGTGGGCAGGCATTGCCATACTGACAATGTGGGCAGCCATCTCCACGACCTTGGCCTAAGCCTTGACCGTAGGTGGGATGGTTGGTGTAAACCTGGCCCTGGTTGCCGGTGAAGTAACCTTCATTCCCGGCGTAGTAGCCACCCTCAAAGCCGTAATTGTGATTACGAGCCCCGGGCACCAACGTGTAATCGTGGTGTTTGGCGTGTGCTTTCGCGTGCTGGCCATATCCGGGTGCAGAACCCATCAGTGGAGCCTGTGTGCGTTCCTGATTCAGAATGGCGGCCTGATCAACAGGTGAACCATCGGCCAGAACGTAAGGAGACTGTCCGCGAACTGTCTGATCAGTCACGGAACAGCCTGAAAACAAAGCTGCAATTCCAAGTGCCAGGATTCCGAGCGTTGATGTCGAGTTCATTCTCGCCATTCCCCCACCGTCAATACGATGCCCCATGCCAGAGAAGACTTCTCCAGGCTCTCAAAAGGGTTATCGACCATTTCGCAGCAAAACACGAACAATTGGTGTGCCAAGTCTTTTCGGCATGATCCGCGCGGACGGAACGCCTTGCAGGGTCAGCCTAATCCGGATAAATTCACAGACTGTCAACTGGAGGGATCCAGGACTCATTATCGACAGAAGTCTATCTCAGATATTGATTTAGCTTTCGATGGATACACCTTGCCCCTGATCGGTACCGGTTGATCCGGTCATTCGAAGACGGGTTTGATCAGGATGTGATTGTCAGGGAGGGGCTGATGTTCGTTGCAATTTCTTCTCGATGTTTTTCGGATGTTTCGTTCGCAGAAGCCTGCTCGCAGATCGCAGATCTGCATTACGACAAGCTCGAATTGTGGATGGACGACGCCTCGGAACATTTGAAGTCGTCTTATGTGGCCGAAAATCCCGAGCGATTCGTCAAGCAGTATCGGGAAGCGACCCGGTTGACACCTGTGGCGATCAGCCTCGAGCAAGATCTTCCGCCCGGCCCATTTGAATCCATTTGTAAACTGGCCAAGATCCTCAAGATCACCCAGATCACGATTCCAGCGGGTGCTTTGGGTACACCTTTTAATGAAGAGATTGATCGCCTGCGTAGTCGCCAGGCGATTGCCAGCACCTCGGGAATTCGTCTCTCCTTAAAGATGAAGACTTCGACACTGACAGAAGATCCACGAACGGCTGTCGAGCTTTGTCAGTCAGTTCAAGGATTGGGGATTACTCTCGATCCGAGTGCCGTCATCTGTGGGCCATTCTCGAATCAATCGATTGATCCCGTCTTTCCTTACACTTATCACACGCATTTGAGGGATACCTCTCCCACACAATTGCAGATTCCCGTCGGTCTGGGGGAAGTCGATTACAACCGGATCATCAGTCAGTTGCAGCGCTGCAACTACACGAGGGCTCTTTCCGTCGAGATGTATCCGGAATTGATTACCGATTCAGATCGTTCGCTGGAACTCCGGAAGATGCGCATGCTGCTGGAAAGCCTGCTCTAACAGATTCTCCAAGAACGCCGTGTTCATCGCACATCCGCAGCCAGACTCAGCTTCGATCCGTTGAGCAGCCGTTTTTCGGCCCGTTTTCCCATAGCATTCGCACATCGTAACGAACAGACTGGAATCAGCGTCTTTGCGCGGCGAGCAGTGATGACTTCATGAGAAGTCATGCTGCTCGCTGGCCTATTTCCGGTTCTGCTGGTCAGGTGCTGAGTGATGCGTGTTGTCTTGGATGTCGGGTTGATCTCCGCGAAGTTTTTCTTCTGTCTTCTACTGGCTCTTTTCTGTGTGGGAGGAGTTGCCAGTCGGAATCTGTGCGCGGCCGATGAACCATCCCCGACTGTCACATGGCGCGAGGCCTACGAGCATCTTCAGAAAGGTCGCTACGAAGAGGTCGAAGAAGCGTATGAGTTCCTGAAAAAGCAGTCGGCCACAAAGGATGATCTCCCCGGCGAATTCGCCAATAGCCCACATCCACTCACAGGGCCACAGTATGCCGAGATCGCGCTGGCGCGCATTGATCTCGAAACCGGACATCGAGCCCGGGCCTACGAGCGGTTGGAAGCACTCAAGAAATTGCATTCCGAACAACCGCGGATTCTCGGGTTGCTCGCGTGGTATGCCTTTTTGAATGGCAAACTGGATGTCGCAGAAACAAGCGCACAAGAAGCCATTCGGATAGAAGCGGATGAACTCTGGGCACGTCGAACGCTGGCAGAAGTTTATCAGGCGACCGGTCGATTAAAGCAGGCGGACGAAGGCTGGCGGTATTTCGTGAGGTATTACAATCGCGTTCAGCCAGAAAAAGCGGAAGAGCTGTTGCTTGCTGCTGAAGGTTCGTTGGCGTATGCCCGCTGGCATACCGGGAAACAGATTTTTGATTTCGTGCTGAATACGCTGTGCATCGATGCTCTCAAAGCCGATCCACTTTTCTGGCAGGCTCATGAATTGAGTGGCCGGCTCTTGCTGGAGAAGTACAACAAGCCGCAGGCTCAACAGGAGTTCCAGGCTGCTCTCGCGATTAACCCGCGGGCTGTGACTGTGTTGCTGGGCAGGGCACAAGCTGCGGCCCAGGATTACGACTGGGATGAATCGAATCGACTGGCCAAAGAAGTGCTGAAAAATGCCCCTGGCGAACCCCTGGCACATACGCTTCTGGCAAGATCCTTGCTGTTCTCGAATCAGCCCGAGGCAGCTCTCGAACAGCTGCAACTGGCAAAAGCGATCTGTCCGACCGATCCCACCACGACGGGCCTGATTGTCGCGGCCCAGATTCAACGTGACGGCATTCGTTCATTGCCCCGCCTGCAGCTACTTCTCGAATCAATTGATCATATTGCTGATCTTCCGGCAGCGGCAGATGCTCCCGAGGCCTACGAGACCACGTTGATTGCCGCAGCGAAGATCAACAGTGCCTGCGGTGAAGTTTTAGCCACAACGGGCGAAGCTCTCGAAATGCATCGCAAGTTTGAACTGGCCGAAAAGTTTTATCGGGCGGCACTCGCCGTCATGCCTCAACTCACTGCTGCCAGGAATAACCTGGGGATGCTGACGCTGCAGATGGCGCGGGTGGATGAAGCCCGCACCATGCTCGATCAGGCATTCAAGAGCGATCCGTACCACATGCGTGTGAGCAATATGCGTAAGGTCATTCGTCAACTGGATGGCTACGCGACACTTTCGACTGATCACTTTGTAATTCGCTATGACAACGCGCAGGACGAGTTGCTCGCACGCTATATGTCGAAGTTTCTGGAAAACGAAGTCTATCCGCAACTGGTGAAACAGTTCGGATACGAACCATCCACACGAACCACCATCGAGATTTACAGCAAAGGGAATGGTCAGACGGCTCATGAATGGTTCAGTGCCCGGATGGTCGGTTTGCCCTGGGTACAGACGATTGGTGCCTCCACGGGGATGATGATTGCCCTGGCTTCACCGAACGGGCTGAATGAACCCTATAACTGGTCACGCGTCATTCGGCATGAGTATGTGCATGTGCTGACATTGCAGCAGACACAGTTCAACATCCCCCACTGGTATACCGAGGCTCTGGCAGTGAGGAACGAAGGTTATCCTCGTCCAGCCGAATGGAATGACATGCTTCGCAAGCGAGTTCCCCGGCGGGATCTGCGGAATCTTTCCAATCTGAACCTGGGGTTCATCAGTGCCAAAAATGGCGATGACTGGAATTTTGCGTATTGCCAGAGCGATCTCTATGCGAACTATCTCGTCGAGCGGTTTGGTGAGCCTGCACTGGAGAAACTTTTGTTGGCCTATCGAGCCGGCAAAACGACTGAGGTGGCTCTGAAGGAACTGTTTCAGACCGACATCAAAGACTTTGAAGCGGGATACCTGGATTACCTCGACAGGATCGTGGCACAGCTTCCGGGGCAGGCTGAGGCAAGTATTGAATATTCAAAAAGTGAGGTGGAGGCGGCTTTAGAGAAAGAACCTCGGAATGCCGAGTGGCTGGGCCGGGCCGCGATGTTGAAAGCCAAGGATCGTCGCCGGGATGAAGCCCGTAAGCTGGCTCGCGAAGCTTTGGAGATCGATCCACATTGTGCGACAGCCGCCATCGCCCTGGCAGAACTGGATCTTCGCGGAGAAGCACCCGAGAAAGCCATTCAGAAGCTCGCGTCGGCTCTGGATAACACTCAGCCAGATCATCAGCTCCTGCAGCGACTTCTCCCATTATTGATTCAAACCAAGCGATGGGACGAAGCCCTCAAGTATGCGTCTCTGGCGGAGACAACGTTTCCGAGTGACATTTCATCAACGGTAGCGCTGGCTGAAATTCTGCCACATTTCATGGATCTGCCCAGATATAAAGCTGTTCTCGAAAAGCTGTCTATGTATGAGAATGATGAATCTGAGTACCGGCTCCAGCGAGCAGAAATTGCCTGGAAAGAGAGCGATTTGCCGAACGTGGCCCGGTATGCCGCCATGGTGCTGGAAATCGATGTGACAGAACCGAAAGCTCATTGGCTGCTGGCCGAAGGGTTATCTGGCGTCAAGCCGGAGGAAGCTCTCGAAGAGTTTTCGATCGCCTGCAAACTCGATGATGAACTGGCCGAAGCGTGGGCCGGCTGGGCGGTTCTGCTGCAAACGCGCGGCCAGGTACAAGAAGCCCGCCAAAAGGCCGAAACCGCCCTGGCACTTGATGCCAAGAATGCACGGGCTCTCGAAGTCCTCAACAAGTCGCAGCCTGCTAAGTGATGCTATGAAGAATTAGGCGAGGGTATTTCTCCTTCTCCCGTTCCGACGGGAGAAGGCCGGGATGAGGGCGAACTCGAACGTATTGGGCAAACAATGAATGAACGACCCCATCGTGGGGTGTTCTGGATGCTCGGCCCTCTCTTACGCGAACAAGCGAAGGTTATAGAAGGGCACTTGCTGTTGCACGAAATTTGAGTTCACCACGAAGGTCACGAAGGTCACGAAGGCCACGAAGGTTGAAATCGAGTCCATCGTGGGAAAAACACTGCTGGCGAGCCAGCAGTGGAACACCCCGCGCTGTGAAATCCTGAATTCCAACCACAATCAGCCGGCGGCCTGGAGTTCCTGTATCTTCGCCATCACAGCCTCGGCATGGCCATCCACTTTGACCTTAGGCCAGACAGCCGCAATTTTTCCGGCTGGATCGATCAGAAATGTAGCCCGCTGTATTCCCATACTCTTCTTGCCATACATGTTTTTTTCGACCCACACGCCGTACTTCTCGGCAAGGGCATGGTCTTCGTCGGCCAGAAGCGGAAAGGGAAGTTCAAACTTCTCAATAAACTTCTGATGGGAATCAACACTATCGGTACTGACACCTAGAACCACCGTATTCGCTGCTGCTATAGCCTCATGCCGATCACGGAAATCACAGGCTTCGGTGGTGCAGCCGGGCGTGTTGTCGCGAGGGTAGAAGTAGAGCACGACATACTTCCCTTTGAGGCCGCTGAGCTTGTATCGGCCTTTGGGAAATGCAGGGAGATCAAAGGCAGGGGCTTTACTCCCGACTTCAGGAACAGCAGACATGAGCACAAACCTTTCCGAGAGGCAGTGAGTGAAATATAGACAGTTGAGTGGGATCCAGACGATCGAGTCTATCGAAAAGATCCTAGCCGTTCAGCAGTTAATGGCCAGTCTGGCTGGTTCCTGGTGGTTCTTCGACGGGATCTTCCCGGGAGGCGACCTGATCGAGAATCATGATCTTCTGCCAGACATTTCGAGAGAGATCATTTGTCAATCCGGAAAGTTGATCGGCTGCGGCCAGAGCCACTGAGTCGGGGAAATGCTGGACATAGATCGCCCCGATTTTGCTGATGAGAGAGAGCAGCTCGCTGCAATAATCGAGATATCGGCCCAGCTTGAATCTGTCGAGAATTCGCTCGGGTGAGGAGAGCGTTTTGTCTCCGCCGCGAATGACAGCTTCCGGGTCTTTGGTCAACTGGTGCATATCGACAATGTGAGCCAGCGAACGCAATTCGTGCAGGGCTGTCAGCAGTTTTCTGCGCTTGAACCGGGTTTCGAGACTGAAAAGAAATGCCCCCGCCAGAGCGAGAAAGATCAGGCTCTGCGAGGAGGAATCAAAGATCTGCACCATTTCGGTGAATTCGAGCCCATCGACATGGTAACGCGTGGATTGCATTAATCTCACAATGGGAAACGCGATCACTCCCAGAGTCAGCCAGATCCCGAGCCGGAGCAGCAGATTTGGTCGCGCCATGCGGGCGCCCTTAGCCATCGCTTCCCGACTGAGGAGCGTCACCTCGTGAGCAACTCTGGATAACCCGATCTGTCCAAATCGCTCCTGAATTCGACGTTCCAGGCGTTCGGCCGTTTCGACAATTCGATGGGCAGCCAGACTCCGGTAATCCGGGATGGAGCCACTGTTTTTCACTTTGGTTGACGACATAACCCGCTGGCTGATAAGCGGTTGTGTGTGTTTGTCCGAATCTGAAAACGCGGAAGATGTCGTTCCTGAAAAAATTGTCGTGGTTGGATTGGTTGGTGGAAGTGAAGGATCATGTCCCGCAGGTTGAGCAGAACTTTTGGTAGACTTTTCGGGTTCGTGCGAACCCTGTACGACTTCAGTGGGGTTCAAAGAGAGCCTTCCCTAAAGTGGAAATGAAAGTCTTCAACTCTTGCTTCATGAGTTCTGGTACACTGCACCTTCAATCTGCTGATTACTTTTGAGCATCATGAGTTCGACTTACCGACAGTTAAACTTGCAAACGAGGAACAGCCCGTCAAGGATCATGCGGCAATTCCGAAAACTGCGTTTGTTCTGGCATAAATCATGAATCGTCCGACACGATTGACCTCTGAAGTGCGTGAAGATCTGGTGGCTTATCTCGATGGTGAACTCGAGGAAGAAGCCGCCCAGAACGTGGATACTTTGCTATCGCACAATGAGACAGCTCGTCACGAGGTCGAGGTCCTGGCCCGAACCTGGGAATTACTGGATCTGCTCCCCGCGACAAAAGCGTCTGCGGATTTTTCTGAAAAGACCATCACACATATTCGATTGGCAGAGCAACCCAAGCTGACTCCGTGGCTCATGCTCGGTCAGCAGAAGCTGATGCAATCCTTACCCTGGGTCGCCAGCGGAGTGCTGGTGGTGGTGACCGCCGCTGTAGGCTATCTGGCGGCTCATGACTGGGTGCCGGATCGTTCGCGACGACTGCTTTCTGAATTACCACTGGTGCAGGATTACGATGAACTGATTGAAGTCGATTCGATCCAGTTTCTGAAGGAGCTTCGAGCCAGCGGGTTATTTGATGCAGGAACGAGTGGCAATTCGTCGGCTGGCGGTAAACCCAATGCACCCGCAGCTCAGGGGGGCAGCGAATGACCGCTCACCAGACTCTACTTTTGCGTATTGCCAGCATCACATGGTCGTGTTGCGTGGGGTGTTTGGCCACGTTTGCGGCTGAAGCAGATATCGAGCGTGCCTATCAGAAGGTCGCCGGTATGAATGCCATCGAACGTGATCGAATCGAACGCAACTTCGAGAATTTTGAAGCTCTTCCTGAGGAACGCCGCCAGCATTTGCGGCAACTGAACAATGAATTGCAGGCCGATACGAAAAGCGGTGGAGACCTGCATGCCATCATGGAAACTTACAGCATGTGGCTGAAGACGCTGACTCCTGGACAGCGAGACGATCTTCGTCGCGAGACCGATGCCCTCAAGAAGATGCAACTCGTCAAGAAATTCAAAGAAGAGCAGGATGCCCGCAACGAAGCGCAGGCGATGTATGTGGGGTCGTGGAATGAACGTCGCAATCGATCCGCCAGTCGCGGGCCGGCCTTATCATCCCAGGATCTGCAGGGACTAATAGAAATTTGCTTCAAAGATTTGCCCGTGGATCTTCAGCGGGATGCTCAGACACAAACGGGACTTTCCCGCTCACGGCGGATTCTGGAATCGTCTTTCCGGCAGGCGGGTGGCCGTTTGCGCTGGCCTGCTGAACCACAGCTGGTGCGGCTCATTGATGCGATTCAGGATCCCGAATTGAAGAAGCAGTTGGAGTCCAAAAAAGGGACCGAGCAGCGGATCTCATTTCTGAGCATGTTCTACCGCGGATTGGGAAATCTGGTCGGAGCCGAGATTGAGCGCAATTTACCCGCCGAGCAGGATCTGCAGACATTCTTCAGCGAGATGGACAGCACTCGCCGAGATGAACTGATGCGTCTGCCACCTGAGGATGCCCGTAAACGGCTGACGTATCTTTTCATTCAGGAAAAATCTCCCGAACTGAAGTCTCTCTTTGAAATGCGTCGCGATCTGGGCTTTCCATTGGGCGGGTTTGGCCCGGGAGGTGGCTCAGGTGGTATGGGGAATGGTGGCCCGCCAGGAAATGGCCCACCTGGTGATCGACCTCCCGGTGAGAGAAACACCAATGAGAGAAATTCCGGTGAACGTGGCCCAGGTCAACGACCACCCCGCAACGATGGGCCAGCGAAGTAAACTCCGGTCAAGCGAAGAGTTCCCCCGCTGTTGAACTTCGAGAGTAATCCCTCTTCGTGGATAGGGGGTTTTCAGGTTCACATAGCTCACCTGATCGAAAATGTGTTCTCGTGCCAGAGTGTGAAGAGTGTGAGTGAAACGACCGTTGATCTGCTGATTGTTGGTCAAGGTGTCGCAGGATCGGCTCTCGCCTGGCAGGCACTGCGTCGCCATCTGAAAATTCATGTCATCAGTTCACCGACTGAATGGCCACCTTCGGCCTCTCAAGTGGGAGCAGGACTGATCACACCGATCACCGGCTCCAGGTTAGCACTGGCCTGGCGTTTTGCAGAATTTCGATCGTCGGCTTTGGATCTTTATCGTTTTGTGGCCCACGAGACCAAACGAGACTGCTGGCGAAATCGACCCGCCCTGCGCTGGTTGACGATCGCCGACGAAGAACTGTGGTTATCGCGCTGCCAGAAGTTTCCCGCATCAGCCAACTATCTCCAACCCGTCGAACCGGATCTCGTCACTTCGCGAGAACATGGCATCCATGGGCCAGCTGGTTCAAAACCTTATGTCATGCCAGAGGCGGCCCGGGTGCTCATGCCTGTCTTTCTGGAGGCAACAAAGAGGTGGCTGACGGAAACATCCTGTCTTTCACGAGCGGAATTCAAGCCTCTCGATCTGATCTGGGATGACGTGGCGCGTCATTGGAAATGGAGATCGATGACCGCCCGGCACATCGTCTTTTGCACTGGCTACACTCCACAATTGATCCGGCTGCCATTTCTCGCTGCCAAAGGGGAGTTAATGGAAATCGACCTTCCGGGGGCTCGCCAGGATTATTCCTGGCATGGAGGGATCTGGATGACACCACAAGAGCAGGATCGCTGGCTGGTCGGCGCAACCTACGACCCATTGCATCTGGATCAGGAAATCACATCTGAGGCTCGTCTGGAGTTAAGCCTGGGTCTCGCACAGTGGGGAATCAGAAATCCAAAAATCTGCTCTCAGCACGCCGCCATCAGGCCCGCTCTCCCTGGTCAGATGCCAGCGATTGGCTGGAGCCTGCCAGAATCCATTCTCGGGAGAATCTCAGAGGTAACCTGGCCACGGGAAAAGAACTGCGGGGTGATCAACGGACTGGGTTCACGTGGTGCTCTATGGGCTCCACTGCTGGCCGACTGGTTACTCGACGCGATGGCAGGCCAACCCCTTCCTCCAGAAATCAATCTGACCCGGTTTCTGAGGTCTTGATGCTGGAGGCCGTTAAGCATGCTTGCTCGGTGCCGCTAAAATGGAACATCACTTTGATGTCATCATCCCCGCAGGGTGGCACGCCCCTGAAGGCTTTGCGGAAGGGCGTGGTCTTTACGCACTTCGACCTCACACTTCATGTTCTGCAGGAAGGTTGGAGTCCGGTGTCTTCATCCGCCCCCAGTTCCATGGAGCTGCCGGCACAAATGCATCCGCGGCATGTTTTCCTGACTTAAGAGCGTGTTCGCCGTCAGCTATGAGAGTCAAAAAGCCTGGGGGCAAAAGAGGTCGTTCGACCTCAACGACCCAGTCTCCAGCCACACCTCAAATCAGCACCTATGCACATAACATTCGATGAGCCAGACGATCTCTTTGATCCTCACAGCGGCTGCTTATTCATGCCTCATTCCGCTGGAGGAACAATGAGAAGTTCATGTCGGCGGGTGGCTTCGTCGCGCACGAAGATGGGCCCCACTTTCACCACACAGTTGCTTCCTTCCGCAGTGACCACAGCACAATCAGGACTTGCCTGTGTGGATTTGTCAGGATAGTAGGCATGTGCTCTTTTGAGTTTAACAGGTTGCCCATTAATCTTTGGCCAGCCAAAGGTGACTTCGACAGCCGGTATGTGGGAACGGGGAATCTGCCGGGTGCTGTAGACTTCAACAAAGGCGGATTGTTTCGGCCAGAATTTGAATGTTTCACCTTCAAAGCGCAGGCTGCCGACGGTGATCTGGCAGCAGTCTTTGGTTTCGACCTCACAGGTAAACCAGGTATGAGGCTGGCCATCGATCTGTTCGGTTTTGTCTTTGCGGATCCGATAAGTGTAGGTCCCTTTCGTCCATTCGAAAGGTCTGCGGACGCTGGCAAATTCTCCCTCGTAGCCGGCACTTTCAACGAGGCAGTCTTCGCCTGCAGTGAGTACATGATCGAGGCCGATGGGGGTCTTTTTGTCATTCGACCAGCGGGAGAAGATGGCACCCTTTCCACGAAAGACCCGCTCGCGACTCTCTTTGTTTGCCCAGCCATTGATATTGGTTTGAATGCCACCATAACACTGCATGCCGCTGATCATGGCGATTCCCATGGGGGCGATATACAGATTCATGGTGGAGGGAACATCACGATCAATGGTGACGGTCTGTTCCAGCATTTCGAAATTCTCGGTTTCACTGGCCAGTTCCCACCAGATATTGGCGGTATGCCAAGGGAGTGAAGGCAATTTCACTCCGGCAGCCTTGGCCATGTCAGCTGGGCTCGGTTGTTCTGCCGAGAGAGGGGGAGTTGCAACAGCCGCAGGTGCAATCGGATCACTCGCCAGGCTGTTTCCCGCACAGACTGCCATCATCAAGCCAGCGGCACCCATGACGGCCAGGGCTCGCAGGGAGTTGCCCACCAACAAAGCAGCTTTGTGTGAAAGAACATGGTGGGTGATCGAGCGGTGGTTCATCGTCTTTCCGATATCAGGTGATGTTTCTCGTCAAATTCAATCTGCCGGTGTCAACGCAAATTGTCAAACAGATTGCTGTTCTGTGCCTGGTGATTTGTGAGGCCTTGGCATCGATAGATGTTTGATCGCCGGCCAAGGATCAAGCGACCGGCAAATCATGCCCATACAACCAACAGACCTGAAGAACATCGCCCTTGTCAGCCAGACTCGCAAATCGTATGTAGCGCTTACGATCATTAATGAACATTGTTGATGGCTTGCGGACTTCGCGTCTCAGTTCCGCAAAAGGGCTTCACCAGAAATTCAGGCGATGATCGTAACCTCTTGAACTCATCGAGAAACATTATCAGTGCGTGGGCAGACCAGAGTGAGGCGAGATTGATCCGTCTCCAAGTGTGTGCGCGCGTCGATGTGGCTTGATGAAAGTTCAGAAGGTACGAAGTCGTCAGGTTGATTGGCAAGGTTTGAGCTGAAGTCTGCCGTGCCTGCGGGCCCGCACGACAGCCATCGGTTCCTTCGCTGATTGACAATGACGAATCAGTGACCAATGGAATGGTCTAAAGATGGAAACGGAATTCAAGGACAAAGGATGGCGTATGGCCCCCCGTCACCATGTGGTCATTACCGGTACAGGACGCACCGGGACGACCTTTCTTATCGAGCTTTTGACTCATCTGGGAATCAATACGGGGTTTCGCCCGGAAGACCTTTCTCGACTGAAGAACGACGTCGCCCGGGCCGGTCTGGAATATGACATCCGTGAACCCTCCGCGCCTTACTTGGTCAAGAATCCCAAGTTTGCCGAGTATGCTGCCGACGTTCTTGCCGATGCGAACATTGTCATCGAGCATGTCTTCATCCCCATGCGAGATCTGGCTGCTGCGGCAGAAAGCCGTCGGCATGTGACTCGATCGGCTGTCGCGAAAATGCCACTCCTCAAACGTGCCAAGCGGTTTTTTCACTCGCGAGAGTTGGCAGGAGGATTGTGGAATTCGAGCAGTCTGAAGGCAGGGGCCCAGGAGCAGGTGCTGCTCGCTCATCTCTACCAGTTAGTTCTGGCCCTCGCTGATGCCAATATTCCGGTCACTTTGATCAAGTATCCGCGTCTGGTGCATGATGGAAGTTATCTCTACTCCAAGCTCAAGCCCATCCTGAACAACATCACCGAGGAAGATTTTCTTCGCGTCTACAATGTTGTCGCACAACCAGATCTGGTTCACAAATTCTCTGACACGGATCAATGGTCTGGTCACAGCTCCACAAGATCTTCGAAGGCTGCTTGAAGACCAGATCAATGCATCCCAATCAACATTGTGTATGCCTCAAAAACATCAATACCCGGACTCGATGTCGAATCCGGGTGTTGATATGTGTGTGCCTGCAAGCCACAGCTAGATGGTCAGAGCATCTGACACAATCGCTTTGCCAAGTCGCTCACCTGCTCGAACTAGTCGAGTGGCTGTGGGACCGAGTCGTTTTTCTGTCCATCGATTTTGTTTTCAGTTCCCGTCGAAATGGTGACTCCATGGATCGCTTGCCGGCTCTGGTCAACCAGTTGAGTGCGATCCTGGTGAGAACGCTGTTCGAGAATCGAACGGGCCGCTGTGCGCAGCTCTTCACCATCGAGCCGCTTGAGATTCGTCAGTTCAAAGAGTGGCTGAAGAATTTGGACGGTGTTCCCAATCGACTTCTCCAGCAGAGATAACTGGAAGAACTGCTCGCGAAGGCTTGTGAGACTACGGATCTGACTGCCAAGTTCCTGCTGGAAATCGACGATCAACTCCAGATTCTCAGCAGCATCGGCCAGTGAATCGGTTCGCCCAGCCAGATCGCCAACCAATCGGGCGGCTCGATCAACATTGGCTTCAGCGAGAGGAAGTTGTTGCATCTCATGCAGCTTTTTCGAGACGGCCACCAGTTGCTGAGCTTCTTCAAGTGTCGCTTCAGCCGACACAGGACGATCATGCAAGGTCTGCTCGATCTGCACGAGCACGTCACTGACCCGCTGAGCCACATCCAGCTGGCTGGCGGCATCGATGAGCGACTTGTTCAATTGAGCAAACTGACCGACAGTTCCCCTGGCGACATGCAGCATTTCTGTCTGACCAGAAAGCGATTGATACAGATTTTCCTGTTGAGCAAGAATTTCCCGGGCAGAGGCAATCAAAGGTTTCTGAGCAATGGCGGTACGCTGCAGGGACTGTGATTGCTCTAAAGCCTGCTGAGCCGAAGCGGTCGTTTTTCCGAGTTCAATCAGTTCGGATTGCATTTGATCGAGCCGGTCATAAGCCACCTGAGCCTGCTCAGCAGCAGGAGAGATTGCCACGAGATCTTTCGTCAACTTCTGCAATTTTGTGAGGCTTTGAGCCAACTGAGCTGTCTGATTCGATTCGACCAGCATCGCCTTGTTGAGATTTTCCCACTGACGCAAAGCGACTTTGGCTTCTGTCAGGTGTTCGCGTTGCGACCTGAGTTCCGAAAGCAGGCTGGTGGTATAGCCACTGTCCACAGATTCCTGAATCAGCACTTCAACCTGCGAATTGACTGTCTTCAAATTCTGCCTCAGTGAGGCAATCTCGGCATTCATAGGCCGAGCGACAAGAAAGTGCATCCCTAACAGACCGGCTGCCACTCCCACAATCAGCATGGCCCAGGCCAAACGCTGCTGATCCTGAATCTGTTGTTCCATCGCTCTGAGTTTTCCCTGTTCCGACATATACACAATGATTTCTCCGATCATTTGATGTTGGGGCTGCAACTGGGAGCATCTGCCAATCCACAGCCAATCTTTTTGCTGTGAGTTCTATCGGCACTTTTCGCCGCTCGGTTGATGGTTTGGGCAGCCTGCTCAAAGATTAACAATTACAACCATCCCAAAAGCTGCGATGAGTCTACGAGGAGGCGATGGCGTATGATCGGGGCTCGTCTTTTCCAAATTGTCGCTGAATAAGGAGTTAGCCATGACGCAGGCCTTTGGTCGATACAGCATCAGGCGGGGGAATTCTGCTGATGCTGACGTTCTTGCCGCCTTTAATGCGGCCATGGCGCTGGAGACCGAAGGGCGACAACTGGACGGGCCGACGCTCCTGCGTGGTGTGCAAATGTTGCTGGCTGATGAGCAGCGTGGAGCCTATTTTGTGGTAGAAGAATGCGCGACAAAACAGCTCGTTGGCCAGTTATTGATCACCCGGGAGTGGAGTGACTGGAGAGCCGGTGAGTTCTGGTGGATTCAGAGTGTCTACGTGCGGCCTGAAGATCGCCGGCAGGGAGTTTTTCGCCAGCTCATGCAGCATGTGGAACAAGCCGCCAGGCAAGACAGCTTATGCACAGGTCTGAGGCTGTACGTCGATGGCGACAATCAGTCGGCAAAACAGGTCTATCAGACTCTGGGATGGTGCAAAACCCATTATCAGGTCATGGAAATCGACTGGTCAGGCTGCTCGCACGCAGTCGATGCATGACAAAAGTCGAAGATGCACCTGATCACGATACTCACTCCCTTGTGAGTGATCTGACACGATTAACCAAAGCTGTCAGAACCAACGGCGAGCATCTCGTGACTGTCATCGCGGCGTTTTCCGTGATGACCATTGAGATCGACCCCGGAATCATCATTAGGGGCCGAAAACAGGTCGTCAAAACGAGGCGAATCGTTCAAAGGCTGCGATCCGCGCGGTGGCTCATTGACCGAGGAGTGTTCACTGAATTTCCGACGAGAAATCCCACTCTCACTGGCTGGGGAGCCGTTTCCCGGAAATGCTGTGGATGGAAGTGAATAGCCTGGTATATCCGCATCACTATCAGCAATCGCCAGTGGCAGTTCAGAGCTGACTGGAGATGTGGCAGAGGCTCTCAGCGCTGGTGTGAAGCCTGCCGTCTCCACAATCTTGTTGTCGACAAGCTGTGGCTTGTTGTGCAGTTTGAAACCAATATCCCCGATCAGAATCTCATCGCCCAGTCGCAGCCGATGTTCTTTACGGATACGGGCTCCGTTAATGGAAACACCGTTAGTGCTTCCCAGATCGCGAATCACCCAGCGATCATTCACCTGAGCGAAGCAGCAATGCTTGCGGGAGACTTTGCGACTGTGAGTCAGCACGACATCACAATCAGCCTGACGTCCCACAAGGACAATCGACTTCTCCAGTGGAATCACTGTACCACCGGCATCGAGAGGAATCAGGAAAGCTGGCATGGCATTACCTTGTCACTGCGGACAGGACAATTTGATTCAACGATCCACCTTCCGAGGGATCTCTTCAAAATTGTCTTTGAACAAAACGATCCTGCCGGATTCCATATCCACAATTCAAAAGCCTGCCTTGGCACAGTTATAAAGCATCAATAATTTGAGAGACTTATCTATCACACAGCGTTTGCCATGCCAATGCATTACTAAAATCGACAGATTTGTATCTTAATCCAATTCTGAAGGCTGATGACAGAGCAAACCTGCCCAGGAGATGTGATCAAAAGAGCACTAGAGAGGCAGGACCAGCTAAGCCATCGAATCCCAATGAAGTCAAGTCATCCTGCTCACGCATCAGACGGCTTAGTTCACCTACATCAGTTATCGTAGTCAATAGAGGGGCAAACGGAATGTGAATTCATGAATTCCGTAAGAAGTCGATGGATATTTCTGTCCGACAAAGCTCGACTTGCAGGCATTGACCATTAGAGAGGCAGTACCCGAAAATTCACAGCCTGTGGTATGGTCGGCTCACGAACGATTTGACGAGTTGTAGATTCTGTGCAGAGCGCTGCTGAGCAGACTGCTTCTCGGTCGGGACATTTCCTGCGAAATCCCTGAAAATGCCGTCGCGAGACGAGGCAACGGAGCCATCAAAGTGGGGGTCAGCTTCTCTACACTCTCCAGGAAATTTTCCCAGCCGGCACTCAGAACCGTCGCCAGAGGATGTGGCCTGGCAGCAAAGCTGTCGAGAAAGTCGGCCACACTGTCGCTGTCGTAACCCCATTCCAAAGCGGTTTCATGCTTGGAACAGGTGCAGGAAATCAGAATATCGACCCATCGCTCATAGCGTTTCCGGAAGAGATTGATCTCGGAAAAACCAGAGGTTCGATCCTCTTTTTGTAAGGTCCGGTAGGCCCAGACCATCAGTTGCTGTTGTGACTGAGATAACGAGAGGACGAGTCGCTCGACAGCAATCAGATCATCACTCAACACTGATTGATGATCGGCCACCGTGATGGATGACCAGACACGCATGATGCCATCCAACATCAGCACGTGCATCAGCAGGTCAGTCGTGGGGAGATGAGCTGCTGACGCGTACTGGCTCAAAGTATGCTCACTGGCTGTCGTGCGCACCAGCTCCGTACCCAGGGTTTTCTGAGCCTGCTTCAGTGGCAGCCAGATATTGTCAGTCATCAGCCGGCGCTGAGCTGATGGCAACAGCGTCCAGCGGAATAATGACCCCAGCAATTCTCGATACCCGGTGGAATTCAAGCTTCGCTCTACCTCATCGTCGGCCATGAATCATCGATCGACATCTCAGATCATCATTCGCAGGTAGTAGAGCTTGCCGCAGAAAAAGAGCATTCGCCAGTCGAAAATCGGAGGGTGATCCGTTTTTGCTGTTGCGAGAAAACCACATCCCGGAACCAACCATTCCTTCCTGTCCACGACATGGGAAAAACACCCGTTTTTAAGGGCTGAAAGGCAGGAATAACACGACATCTCGACATCCGGAACAACTCTGATTCAAAGCGACACAGGCAGCACGAGAAGAAGTTCCCGTACTGCCTGTGACGTTGAAGTGGAGCAAGAAACAGAGGGTCTTGTTAGAACTCGTTGACCGTCTCTCCCGAGGCACGAGTTCCTATTGCACCCCACACACCATAAGGAGATGGGCCGCTGCCAGGCGAGGTCGCATTGGGATCACCGGCACTGATGTTTTCGCTGATGAATCGCACAGCGCCATCACCCATCAACGCATGAATGCCCCCTGTATGCCGACTGGAAGCCGTGGCGTGGCCCCAGCCACCATCGACCGTTGAGCTTTGGCAGGAAGGACCGTTGGGCCGAACAGCAGTGGCCACAAAGGCGAAGTATGGCCGTCCATCCCAGGCACGTCCCCCCGGTGGTCGGAAATCTGTCCGCACAGCACCAGTCAAAGTACGGGTGGCAGGATCAATCAGGCTGAGACAGGCCTGAGGAGTGCTGGTTGTCACACCCACAGCCACACCACCCAGGATCGCGGTGGTATCGACACCACCCATGACAGCTTCGGCCATCATGATGGTATTGCTGGTACCGTCTGTCACATCACGCATGCCTGTATTGCTGCGGTAGGCGAACATGCCGCGAGTATTGGTGCCGTTGTTGTCGTTGAGAGTATCTCCCACACTCACGCGATAGTTGAGCAGGCTGGGGCTTTCATTTCGATTGCCGGGTGGTACATCGGAGGGGCAGATGAAGCCGGGAACATCGACGGTAAAGTAAGCGGGTCGATTCCAGGGATCAGCCATTCCCGCCCCGGTATTGGCCATGATCGTGTTATACAGTGGTGTCTGATCGACATACGGCAGAATGCTGATCGCGAAGGAATACCGACGGCCCGATGTCCCTTTCATCCCATCGACACCCGCTGGCGGAAAGACGCGGAACGTGTCGTGGTAATTGTGCATCGCAATCCCCAATTGCTTGAGGTTATTGCGGCACTGAGTCCGCCGGGCCGCCTCGCGCGCCTGCTGCACAGCCGGGAGCAGCAGGGCAATCAAAATAGCGATGATCGCAATGACCACCAGCAGCTCGATCAGTGTGAATCCCGGACGACGAGCAACTCGCCCAGGACGTGCAGTGGGAAGAGTCAAGCGGTACATAAAGAGCTCCAAAAAGAACATTGCCAGAACTGGCAGGAAGTGAATGCCACAGAATGTGGCTCAAGACATGCAAACAAGATTAGGTAGCAAAGGCCCGAAGAACCTGAAATTAGACATATTGAGTCAGAGCGAAATCAACCAGTACGACATGCAGTTTCATGAAGCCAGCCGAAAAGTCACTGGCAGAGATATTGAGATTCTTATCAGTGAATTGAGTTTTTTATCGATAGGAACTTGCAGCTTTACGGTGATGAGCGTGATCAGCCAGCCAACCCGATGTATTCTGGACAAACTCTTCAGGTTTGTCTGGATTTCCACGATCGTATTAAAGTATACTGATATCATCGGGAATGTCACCTCCAAAACTACCCCTCTCTATGGTGTTTCCACCAATTTTTGAAAGATTTCCTATGTGTCTCAGAGTCAAACCCCATCGAAACAAAGCCACACCACCTGCTGCGATCTCCACGCGGCTTCCCCACGATCTCGCTTTGAGTTTTACACCATGGATTTGTGTTTTTTTACTGGCAATCTTTGTCGCAGGTTGCGGCAGCAGAGTGGCTGTCGATTCGCGCGCCAAAGGACCTGTCACCGGTCGCGTCCTCGTTGATGGCAAACCCATTCAGGTCGAAGGAGTCGCTTTGGTGCTAATGCCCGCTGATCAATCGGCGGCCGTCACGATCCCTGTTTCCAAAGAAGGAACCTTCGAAGGACAAGCCCCCCTGGGGAGGCACTTTGTTTCGATTTCAGCAGGGCACACCCCGGATGCAGGACACGGCGAAGGCCCCAAAGTCGGTTTTGGTCCGTTGTTCCTGTCGACGGAATCTCCCCTGACAATCACGGTCGCAGAGTCGGCAACCCCTCAGGATCTCGAGGTCGGTAACGCGGCCGCCAAAAAACAGGAACCCAATCGCCGCCGACTTGGACCCGCGACCACTCCCAGAGCTCATTAATCATTCGCATCCAAGCACGGCGTCGCCTGTGAACCATCAGTACTGGCGAAGACTCCCGGCTTGTCTTACGCTGCTGCTGAAGTCTCTTGCGGACTGCCATATCGAGATTCACAGGCTCACGTCAAAGGCCAGTTGCCATGTCGCGCTCGGATCGGACACATCTGCATCAGATTTTTCCGCTGGAAGAGTATGGCGATACCCTGATCATTACACCCACTGGTGATGCTGCTGGATTTCATCTGCCCCATGTGCATGCCGAGATGGCTGCTGCCACCGACTATTTTGACAAATCTGAGTTAAAGCACCTCGTGTTTGACCTGAGCAGGGCGAGATACTTCGGTTCGCAGATCCTTGGGCAATTGATTGTATTCAGCCAGAAAGTGAAGAGTCAGGGGGGCCGCGTGGCCTTGGCCAATCCCTCAACCGAAATGCTGGATGTGCTGCGGATCATGAAAGTCGATTCGATCTGGGAAGTATTTCCGTCGCGGAATAAGGCCCTCTCGACCATTGCCAGTCGCCCGTTTTCCGCTCACCTGGTGCAGTTTGGGAGGCGCAGCTTTCCAGTAGTCCTGCTGGGTTGCCTGGGGGCTGCCTGGTGGTACTGGCCCCGCAGAAATCTCGATCATCATTATCACGATCAACTGCTGGGGATTTACCGCGAGAGCCGACAGCTGCTCGACGCCAACCCGCGTGATCAAGACTGGGATCAACATCTGACCAGATCCCGGCAACAGCTTGAGAAAATCACTGCTGAACTGGAGACGATTGCATCAAGTCAGCGAGAGGCTTTGCGGCGGATGATCTATTGCTCGCGCGATTATCTGTTCCCCGCCTTGCAGGACAAACTCAAGCTCGATTCCTATCCGCATTTCATGTTCTTTCAGGAAATGAAGGCAGGTGAGAAGGAAATGCGCGAGCCGGTCAAAACCTTATCAGAGACTCTGCGTCCCGAGGGTTTAACGAATCCCCGTGCTCTCCCTGCCAATCCCTCATGAACTTTGATTGCCATGACTGTGGTGGTCAACGAGGGCACCATTTGCAGCCAACGGAAAAGAATTTTGTGTTGGTCAGGCAAATCTTCAAAGTTCGCATTTGACCTGCAAATGTCTGAACATTAGTCTGCCGCCCTAATGGGGATTTGTTCACACAACATTCAGGTGGGGAGAACGCAATGGATCTGTTTCGTTTCGCAATGCTGGCACAAGATGACTTCGGCGGTGATGCAGGAGCAGCGGCTGCCGGTGGCATCGCGATGGTCATCCTGGTCATCGAACTAGCGCTGATCGTTCTATTGATTGCTGGCCTTTGGAAGGTGTTCACCAAAGCTGGTAAGCCCGGTTGGGCAGCCATTATTCCGATCTACAATATGATTGTGCTCCTGGAGATCGTTGGGCGCCCCATTTGGTGGTTTCTCCTGCTCCTTGTCCCGTGCGTAGGCATTATCTTTGCCGTCATCATTTACATTGACCTCGCGAAGTCCTTTGGCAAAGATGTGGCATGGGGGATTGGTTTAGTTCTCCTGCCATTCATCTTTATCCCCCTCTTGGGCTTTGGAAGCGCCAAGTATGTGGGCCCAGCAGCGAAGAACTAATTCTCCGGATGGATACTCATCACGAAGTGCTTGGCTGTCATCCGGTGACAGGCAAGCCTTGAGACCGCACTAAACACAACAGGCCCGACCATGATTCATGGTCGGGCCTGTGTTATTCAGTCGCGAGTTTTGCAGCCAGCTGAGAACAGATAGCAAAAAACTCCAATGGCGATGGAGGGACTCGAACCCACGACACACGGCTTATGAAGCCGCTGCTCTAACCGACTGAGCTACATCGCCAAGATCTCGCCGCAATGAGAAATCAGAATGATTTCGCACCACAACTTTGCGAATGTTATTCCAATTCCCTCCCTGCTCGCAAGGCAGCGACAATTTTCATGAATTCTGCATGCCGTCTCCGGGCTGTTTCCATGGATCTGGAGGCAACTCGTTTCATATCAGACTGTTACGTCAGGTCTTGTGAGGGATTGCCTGCTTGAACAATCACAAAAACTCTCTCTGCAGATTCTGGACACCGGTGAATCGTTTGCGGTTCAATCGTTGATCAACAGAAATTTTCGCACACTCTCTTCGCCCCAACATCAGGTTTCTCGTTGTGACCATGTCCTCAAAACTTTACTTCGCGTATGGCTCCAATCTAAACCAGACTGACCAAGAGGAGTGGGCTCTCGAACAAAATGTTTCTTTGGGAGCCATGACTCCTTTGGGCCGGGCGTGGCTGCCAGATCATCGACTGGTCTTCAGCCTTCACTCCAAGCGCCGCCACGGAGGTGTGCTCGATGTCGAACCAGCGTCAGGCCATGTCGTCCCGGGCGTAATCTTCCAGATGGACGAAACAGCCTGGGACGCGATGGATCGCAAAGAGGGGCTGCATGCTACAAAAAGTGGCTATCAGAGGTACCCAACATTCGTCATCAATGCTGCCGGAGTGCCTCAACAGGTTGAAACCTACACCGCCAAACCGACCTTCAAACAAGCCTATGTCGAACCTCACCCTGATTATGTCGCCATTGTTCGACAAGGATATGATCGCTTTGCCTTGAACGATGGTCTCGTGGGCCCAACCGCCAGTGATGTCCTTGATCAAGTCGCTGCAGGCAAAACTCCTCCCTCACTCATCAGGCAGCTCTTTGTTTACGGCACGTTAATGCAGGGCGAATGTCGCCATCCCTTTCTGAAAGAGGTGGGCAGCCGGTTGGTGGGCCCACGCATCACAAGCGGCAGCCTCGTCAATCTGGGAACATTCCCCGCAATGATCCTCCCTGCAACCTCATCGTCGGAGAGACAAAGATCATCGATCACGCCGGAGCAAAAAATTCCGGGCGAGCTCTTTGAGCTGCAAGATCCAGCCCATGACTGGCCGGTTCTCGATCCTGTGGAAGAGTTTCCTGGTTATCCCGCTCTGGCAAATGGTGCCTATGCCATGTACCACCGTACGATTATCAAAGTCGCACCACAGGATCGGCTCAATCTTGAGGAACACTCCTGGACGTGGGCGTGGACGTATTCCCTCGCCGATCATTCCCTGCCCCAACAGCCCATCGCGTCCAATTCCTGGCGCGCATTATGATTTGGAGTCCCATGAATAACTGCGCGGCGTGTGGCTGGGGTTGAGTCTTCGAACCCCCAGCTATCTTCGGCACGAACTGGGGTTCGTGAGGACGCTCAACCCCAGGCACCCCATTCCGAGGAGCCCAGTTGATTATTGGAATCCCTAGAATCGAAAAGTACGAACCTCACACGCGACAGGCGAGTGAGGTTCGTAATTGAATACATCACAAAGTCTCTACGAATGATCCGCAGGTCACTCAGGATTTGATCTGCTGCAAGGCGTACTGAGCAGCAGCCCGCAACTCTTGATCAGGATCAGTGGCGGCCTGTTCGAGTTCTGGAATCGCTACTCGCGACAAGGCACCAATCTCACCCAGTGCATAGATCGCTCCCACACGGACTCGCTTTGCAGGATCATTCAGAACCTTCATCAGGCACAGCACTGTGTCGGGTCTTTGTGGTGCCAGCTCAGCCAGTGAGTATGTGGCCAGCCAGCGGATGTTCTCATCTGAATCCTTCAGGCAGTTCTGTAACGTATCGAGAGCCCGACCGGCAAAGCGATCATTCCGCACCAGAACTTCAGCCGCATGCAGACGAACGTAACCGTCGGGATCATCGAGCGACGTGGCCAAGGCTGGCAAAGCCTCTGCCCCCAGCGGACCCAGTTCGCCGATCACAGCCGCCGAAAAGCTGCGTACTCCCGCATCCTGCGATTTCAGTCCACCGACCAATGTCTTCAGAACCTTGGGCGATTCTGCTCCCAGGCGGCTCAAAGCGAGAGCTGAGTGAACCTTCACATAAGGATCTTCGTGGTCGAGCAGAGCATTCAGGGCAGGAACAGCTTCCTGGCCTTTTGCATCCATTTGACCTAACCGATGAACGTTATGACGAATCGCATCAACACTGCTGGTTTCCAGCCCCTGCACCAGGGGTTTAACTTCTTCACTGATCGCACCACACTTCTCAATCAGCCCTTTGATGACAGGAGCAGTTGCCCCCGTCTTTTTGGCAATAGCTGTGGGGGTGACAGTCGTCTCTTTTTCCCAATCAAAGGCATCCTGAATTCGATTCGCAGCCTCAGTTGTGGCATTGGCTGTCGAAGCGACCAGTCGGCTCTTCTCATTTTCGACCTGAGCCCAGGCCATATCGGCAGCAGCTTCGGAAGTTTCCGTGGCGAGATCAGCAAATTGAACCGCCTGATCTTTGACTTCCTTCCGCAATTCGCTGGAAAGATTCTCTCCCTTGTCTCGCAGAGAGTTTGTGGTATTGGCCCATTCGGTGCTGGCGATGGCCTTCGATTCCATCAACTCATCGGCGGCTTTGTCGCGAGCATTGCTGGCCGTGCTTTTCAGAGAGCGGCTCAGGCTTTCGATCTTTTTGGCAGAATCTGTTTGCAACTCGGCAAACGTCTCTCCCTTTTTCGATGCAGCCTGAGCCACCTGAGGTTCAGGAGTCTCCGTCGCCCAATCGAAAGTTTTGGTCGGTTGCTTCGTCGCTTTAGCTTCTGGAATCTTTCCACCCGATTTCACAGCGGCCACAAGCTGTTCAGACTTGGATGTGGTCTCCTGGGAGGGCTTTTCCAGCTTAGCTTCGGCCTCGCTTCGCCCTTCGATCTTCGAGATCCAGGCCGCAAAATCTTCGTCACCAGTCACTTCCGAAGTTGGCTTGGAAGAAACTTGAGTCTGTGTGCCGGCTGGAGCGGCTTTCTCTTTCTCTGGAGATTTACCTGCCACGAGATCTGCGGCCGGCTTACTCGCTGTCGTTTCCTTTGATGTGGCAGATTTCGCGGAGGCAGCCTTGGCAGGATCTGATTTGGCGACCTGCCCGGATTCAGCTTTGTTCTGCACACGCTCCGGCCCGTTACCACGACCGGCGGCAATATCTGCCAACGCTTCCGCCAGGAAGGGATCTTCATCCGCAGGAATCAAATCACGAGAAGGCCCGCGTGTCGGCTTGACCGCTTTCTTTTCGCTACTGGAGGTATCTTTCAAAGTGCTGTCAGACTTGGTGTCGGCCAGTGCTGTCCCTTCAAAGGCCTTTGTGCTGGAGAGACCCTTGGTGGGTTTGGTCGGATTGCTGTCTGTCGAAGCAGGACTCTTCGCCGCTGTGCCGGCTTTGGAATCGTTCTTGGCGACTTGTTTATCTGCCGATGACTTCGAAGTGGTGGACTTCTCTTTGGATTCTTGAGAAGCCACGGGGGACTTGTTCTTATCGTCTTTTGATGAAGACGACACTTTGTCGTCGTCCTTACCCCACGAGAACCAACTGGCTTTCTTTACCCCTTCACCCGCTTCGTCAGCGTCGGCAAGCTGTTCTTTTTCAGCCGTCGACTTCTTGGAAGCATTCTCTTTGGAGGCGAGGGATTCTTTACCAGCTTCCTCCTTCGAAAGCGGCTTCCCTTGAGCATCAACTTTGGGTTCCCGGTCGAACCAGCCTGTCAACGTCTGACTCGAACGAGCACAGCCCGATCCCACACTGGCCAATACAGCGGCGAGCAAAACATTTCGCAGAAGATACCACTTAACCATGTTTCTTCACCTTCCGTTGTGAAGCCCGCCTACTGAAGTGTTGAGCCAGAAAAGTTGTTCAATGCTCTCCGGCTGTCCTTGATGAGTTGGCCCAACATTCATTGACCGACAAATGATCTGGCAACTGCTCTCAACCGGGTTTGGCAGAGAAACAGCCATTCATTTGCCGCTGGAATTTCTAAGTTCAACCTGCATTCGCGAGATCAAATTCGCCGGGTGAGTTGTGCAAGAGCCGTTAATGACTCTTCTGACCCGGCAGTTCTTTCTCAGCGATGGACGCCTTCTCCGGCACCATCACTTGGGGTATCGGTTATGACGCTTGTGTGGAATCAGCCGCAACAACCGGCCCTGCCGAAGAATCCAGCGAGGATACCCCCTGTGCGGCACTACAATCATTACAACCGTTACAGATTGACGGGCGTAATCCGACATAATCGACGCCTTGCGTCCCTTCGCGTGTGATCCAGTCGTTCAGCGAGCTTAAGACTCACCAGATTTCGGCCATGGTGGCAAAGCCGTCAGATTCGGCAAATTCGTCAAGGTTGAAACTCGTTGCCGCCGATAACCACTTCTGGAGATGTTTCCGTACGGGGGTTCAAAGTGCGTCACACTGTGTTCAGCGTCATGCTGTTGCCTGCCATGAGCAGCCTGATTTTATTCGGGCTGAGTGGTTGCCAGTGCTGCCGTCTGTATAACCCTTATGCCGATGTGATTGACGATGTTTCCGATCACGAAGGAAATGCCCAGGTCTTCTGGTCTCCCCGTTGGGATCTGACTCGCATTGGTAAAGCCGACTGGTGCGGGACAAAGTGCGTGGTTTGCGGCGGCTGCAAAGAGCGGTGCCAGGAAGAAGGTTCTTATACACCTCCTTGCCGCTGTCACCCATACCCGCAGGCTTATCCCTACGTTTACCCGAATGACGCCTTGCAGCGGACGCAGTGGCAGGAAGTGCCGCCAGCCGGTGGTGTGACCCCAATGCCAGTCCCACCTTCACCAGCTCAATCAGTGAGTCCTGCGCAGCCAGCCATTCCACCAGTTCCCGGAGTGTCGCCACCGGCTGCTCTGCAACCTTACGATCAGTAAGTTCTTGCCCATCCAGCTTTGGTCTGAGTGAATCACTCACTCTGGTTTGAGACCAGTTGCCGGATAATTCGGCTGTAAAGTTCGGCCCCGCTTTGTAGTTGCTCTAAAGTGATAAATTCATCGGCAGTATGTGCCTGTCGAATCGAACCCGGGCCCAGGACGATCATCTGTTCGATTTCTGTAAACATCGTGCCATCAGTACCGTAACTGACTGTCTGCGATGATCCTGACCCCGAAAGCTCGCACATCGTTTTGACAAAGGGCGATTCCGGGTCGAGATAGAGTGGTTGTCCGCGGCGAATGACTTCAAACGTCAGTCCACAGGCAGCCGCAATCTGTTCGACCTGCGCCACCAGTTCATCCGGCTGCTGATCCGGCATGGGACGAAACGAGACCGTACAGACACTTTGTGCGGGCGTCATATTCACCACATGCGTGAAGTCGTTAATCCCTATGTTCCAACTGATCCAGGGTGGATCGAAGCGTGCATCGAGCCAGGCTGGATCAGTCAGTGTCTGGTCATGCAATCGCTTCATTTCATACAGAAAATCGATCATCGCCAGATTGGCATTGAGACCTTCGCGTGTGCTCGAATGGGCGGCTCTGCCTGAAGAGGTTGCCTTGAGAACGTACATCCCCTTATGTGCGTGAACCACACTCAGCTCGGTGGGTTCACCAATAATGCCAGCCACTTTTTCGTCCACGAGTTGTCGATAAAGTTGTGATCGAGCAGCCACATCGGCGGCTCCATAGAATCCCACTTCTTCATCAGCTGTGGCGACCACATAAATCGGTGCTGCCTGTTCCTCGACAGGGCATTGCTCAATCGCTGCGAGAAAAGCGGCGGCTGAACCTTTCATATCACAGGCACCACGCCCATACAGGCGGTCACCCATGACGACGGGTGTAAAAGGTTGTTGTGGTTGAGTCGGGCCCTGTAGAGAATCACTCTCTTTAAGGCCCACCCATCCTTCGGCAGGAACCACATCGGTGTGGCAGAAGTAGGCCACGCCACCCGTCGATTTTGCGGGGCCTCTTCGTCCGATCACACTCGATTTCAAAACACCTTTAAAATCGTGGTATGTGAGAACTTCCGTGATAAAGCCATGCTCTTTCAACCAGTTTTCTAGAAACAACGTCGCGGCATGATTACTGTCTCGGCTGACCGTCGGGATGCGAATCAGTTGCATCGCCAGTTCTAACGCCCGTGCACCGAGTCCATTCATCAGTTACGTTCCTTGTTTCGAACCTTTGACCAGTGGTCATCTTCTGGTGAGGATGAGTTCCTGAGATTCGAGATGACTTTCGAATTGGCCTGGCTTTGACTCAGTCTCAGAATGAAAGCGATCAGCGTGAAAATCTTCAGCGGTGCTGTTCGAGGAGCCACTTGTAAAGTTCAGGGTTGTTGTAAGTGGTCGTCCAGCTGTCATGGCCGACACCTGGATAGACGGTCAACTTTGGCTGGCCACCGGCAGCACGAATCGCCTCCACCATCTCTGTGGTTGCTTTGAGTGGTACGACGGAATCTGCATCACCATGAAACGTCCAGATGGGAAGCGATTTCAATGATTCTGCATACTCGGCCTTCCCACCTCCACAAATAGGCACGACGGCTGCAAACAGCGTCGGTTGTTTTGCTGCCAGTCGCCATGAACCAAAACCACCCATGCTCAGCCCTGTGAGATAAACGCGATCTTTGTCTGAATGTGTGGTCTTGAGAATGTGCTCAACCAAAGCCAGCAATTCACCAGCATCCCATCGCTCAAACACAGGCCGCTGTGTTTCCGTGGCTTGAGGTGAAACCACGATGAATTGTTCGAGTTCAGGCAAGGTTCCCACGAGCTTGGGGGGGCCATGCTTTTTGACCTTCTCCAGATCAGAACCACTTTCCCCAGCGCCATGCAAGAACAGCATCACGGGCCACTTTTTCGAAGTGTCGCTGGCGGTGTAATTCTTGGGCAGATAAATCCAATATTGAATGGCCTGTGCTGGCAGATTTTCAAGAACCAGCTTCTGCGCGACCTGTTCCCCTGCTGCGGGTGTTTTGGAAAAATCAATCGCATCGGCGGCCAGGGCCGATTTCACATGTCCTAAAGCCACAAACATCATGGCATTAAGTAACACCAGAGGGAGCCCGCAGCAAATCTTTCTGTGCCATTCTTTCAACATGTTGCCTGACTCCGTCTCAAATGGTGCTGCTTCTGAATTGAGCTGATTCTGTATAAGTCAGCAGGTCGCGCTGGCTGATCCACGATTCTCATTGAAGGTAGGCTTTAACTGAGTTGGCTGCAATCAGTTGTTGACTGAGAAACACGCCAGAAACTCCACTGAATTGGTAAGCCAGCTCCTGCATGATTAGCATGCAATATGGAAAAATCGTTTTCACCAGGGGAAGCAGGCCAATGGAAGCACAATCGACAACGATGCATTTGCTGCAACTCCTGCTGATGCTCTTTGGCGTCGATCAGGCGGGGTTACCTCCCGGGGAACCCGATCTTGTTGTCCAGCGAGCAGCACCTGCCACGGCGGTCTATCGCAGTGACTGGACGGCACCGGGCCAAGGTGACCCCGGTGCCCCGGGGATTGATGGCTTTTTTGCCGACGTCGAAATCAGCAATTTCCGGCAGGCGCTCGATCGTGCTCATCGTGATTTTTCTAATGAGCTGGATCACGACTTTGGCGTGACGCTCGCCGATTGGGATCATGCCGAAGCGAATCTCTTCCGTATGAAATTTCTGAAGCATGTCCTGGTTCGCCATGCCGGCAGCCTCTGGATTGAGCCGACACCTGCCTTTGACGAAGCCGTCATTGCCCGAGCGCAGAAAAAACTGGAAGGTAGCGATGCCAACGAGAATGGTGACGCCTCATTTCCGGGAACTCTGGAGGCTATCCCTCCTTTCTGGCGAGTGAGCTCGATGATCCTGCTGATTCGGGCAGGCGATGAGGCCGATCGAGTTCAGAAGGTGCTCGAACTTTGCCTGGGTCTCGAAGAGGCCACCGGCAACCAGGCCCACGAATTCCGCCATGCGAATCTGATGGCTGTCCCTGTCATCATGCATCGCCAGGAGAACGATCTCTGGGTGGCGATTGGCGAATCGGCACTGAGACAAGCCCTCGAGCGCACTCGCCAGTCACCAGAGATCAAGGCAGAAAAGGCGATTCGATACGAGCAGGCCATTTCCCGAATGGGGATCAGCCGGATCGGTGCGACTCATTTCGTAGATGTCGAGGGTCTGCGTGACCTGCTGCGAAAGATCCCCGATCCTGCGGTTCAAGCACAGCTTTTACTGGCGGATCTCGCGGGTTTCAGTTCCGTACAAAGCTGTGCCAGTGCCACGGGTGTTTCTCAAGGAACACTCACCATGCGCGGCCAGATCGTGTTCAATCAGGAACCCCAAGGCCTGTGGCACATGCTCGATACGCCGGCACTCACAGAAAAAGACTTTGAACGTGTGCCTGCCAAAGCTGAACTCGTGGCGGCACTCAAACTCAGCCCGGCTCAGTGGCTCAAAACTTTCCGTAAAACAATGAAGGAATCCGTCCCCGGGAGTCAGGCTTTGCTGGATGAAACGATTCAGCAGATGAATACCGAACTGGGCGTCATGGTTGAAGAAGATATCTTTTCGGCTTTCGGCGACACATGGATACTCTTTGCTTCGAGTGAGCAGGGGGCCATGCTCGACGGTGGTCTGATTGGTAGCTGGGAAGTGCGTGATCCGCGCACAGCGGTTGCTGCCTTTGCCGAGATCATGAAAGTTGTAGCGAATAGTGTGAGCGTTGAAGATGGTGCCAAAGTCCAGCAGACCGAGTTCATGGATCGCACCATCTATACCATCGAGACGCCAAGTTACTCGATTCTGCGCACCACGTGGTCGCTGTGCCTGACCGATCGACATCTGGTCGTGGCCTCGCATCCTCAAGCGATCAAGGCGTATCTGCGCTTTCTGCAAAGTGGCCAACCAGGTTTCAATACGACGATGACAGGAAAAAAGTCGTTGTCTAAGGAAGGGCAGGTGCTGGGTTACGTGTGGATGGACAGTGCGACCATCTTAACTCCCATGATTTCGTTATGGTCCACCTGGCTTGATTACAGCGGTCTGGTGAATGATGGATTTGGGGAAGAAGAGTCCAGTCGGATCCAGGCGATTGATTTTCCCTCCGCAGCGGCAATTCTGCCTTATGTCCAACCGGGGCGAGCGACCATTGTGCGTTCACCCCGAGCGATCACTCTGGAAGTCGAACGGCCACTCCCATTAATCGCTGTGATGGAGAATCTGCTGCGATCTTACCTGGCAGAGTATGAGATGAACGCCTGGTGATGATCCAGCAGCAGACAGGCAGGATCGAAGCGAGCATGATCGGGTTTTGGTTTAGGTGATCGATTGCTTCTGCAGCCACTGATTGATTTTTGCTGCCAGAATAAAGTCGTTCTCGGAAAGCCCATCAATCGCATGCGTCCAGAGATCGACACGGATGTGACGATAGCTCGTCAGGTGCAGATCAGGGTGATGTTGCTCAGCCTCGGCCAATTCGGCCAGCGCATTCAGTTGCTCCATCGCCGAGACAAAGTTGCGGGCTCGCCACGAGCGACTGATCAGCTTGTTGTCACCCGAGACCTGCCAGCCCGGTACAAGCAGCAAATGGGTGGCAATCTCAGCAGGTTCCAGTCGAGGAATGCCTCCTTCACAGGGGAGGCATTTTTTCGCCAGCAGCGATTCCGCCAGAACGGATTTGTTTGAGGCGAGTTCACATGCCGGAGATGTTGTCGTGAATTGCTGGCGATCGGACATTGAGATGCCTCCCTCGATTTATCGTATGGATTCAATCATTTGTGAATCGATACAGCATACAGGAGGGAGATGATGGGTCATGAGAGGAATTCATGCTCAGCCCAGTTTTGCAGGGTGTCATGAAGTTCCGACGGAATGCACCATCTTTCACTGCATGACAAGAATGCGGGCGCTTCACAGGACGGTCTCAATGATTCAGGCGGGGGTGGCTGGGGTCAAACGTCCTCGTTTGCCCCCAGTTCATTGGACTCCGATCGCTTATGGCGAGCATGCTCGCAAGTCAGGAAAACATGTCGCAGATGCAGGTATCCGATCCAAACTACCCAAAGGCGTCGTACGGCAAAAGGACGCAAAATGCAGCTATTTCGTCAGATTAAAATTGATGACGTTCTTGCCGGGTTTGACTTCGGCCTCGAGTGTTGATGCCGTGGTGTACTTGGCCGGTAACCCTTTTTCATCGGCGGCTGTTTCAAACTGAGCTGTGCCATCTCCTTCGGCAGCCGTGTTATCCAGCCCCTCTTCTCCTGACCCTAGCACCACTCGGCAATGGCCCACTTTACAACCACGGGTTTCCCGAATGTAGGTGAGTTCGTACTGGCCACTGGCATTGGTGATTCCAAATGCCGGTCGCCCCTGATCCGGATGAAAGGTGACTCGAACACCACTGACGGGTTCGCCTTCCATGAGAATCGTGCCAGAAACGAGTCCCAGAGCGGGAGCATCAGATACACCCAGGCAACCCGTATTCGCAGCAGAAGCGATTAGGCACAAACACAACAGGAGCTTGCGACCAGTGGCAAAGAAGCTCATCTTCTCAACTCCCACAAAACAGGTGCAGATGGATCTCTGAGGGGCCACATGATGATCGTCGAGTCGAAGAATCGATCATCGAAGAGTCGGGGCTGATTCCCTTTGTGAGATAGAGAAATCAGCCCCGGCACATTTCGTCTTGGGCTTTAGAATTCACCCACAGTTTCGTTTTTGCCGCGGGTGCTGATGGCCTGATAGGTGGGCATGTGCATGTTTTCAGAAAGGAAACGGACACTGCCATCACCCATCAGAAAGTGGGCACCACCGGTGTGATAACTTCCGGCAGCTTCTTCGGTGTAGGAATTGATGGGGTCGTTACCTTCGGCGGCAATCAGATATTCCGACATTTCTGTGGGAGGATTGCTGTCGGCACCACCCGAAAAACCATGCTTGCGGTCACTGCCACCACCGCCCAGCCTGTCGGCATCTCCCCCCGAATCGACCACTTCACTGATGAAGATCGTGTTGGAAAGTCCATCGGTGACATCCCGGAAGCGAATGCTGCTGCTGATGAAGAAAATCCCATCGCAATTCATGCAGCCACCGGCCTGTGTCATCGTGGCGAATGTGCGACCACCACTCAGGCAGTCGTCGCCATCGTTTCCAATCAATGTTCCCATGTTGGCATTGTAGTTGGATGGTGCGTAGCCATTCTTTTGAACACCCAGCGTGACATCGGGCTGCGAAGGACACCAGAAGACCGTTAATGGTGCTTTACCCACCAGATCCTGCTTGGAATCGCCTACGCCACCACCTTCAGTCCCCATACCATTCACACCCTGGACTTCGTTGTACATGGGTGCCTGATCAATGAACGGCAGCAGGCTGGCATGCCACGTCCAACCGTGACCGTTGTAAGCCGTCCCGGCGGCATTCAGCAGGACAATGCTTCCGGAAGGAAGCGCCTGATAGACATCGTGATAGTTGTGCAGAGCCAGGCCGATCTGCTTGAGATTGTTTTTGCACTGAGTTCTGCGGGCTGCTTCTCGAGCCTGCTGAACAGCTGGGAGCAGGAGTGCAATCAGAACTGCGATGATCGCAATGACCACAAGTAACTCAATCAGAGTAAAGCCACTTCGGCGTCGCATGAACAATTCCTCAAATCATGGCAAGAAAACAGGGACGAGCTGATGGTTTGCTCCGCTCGGAGCTGGCTCAAAAACAGGAGACGAAAGTAGCATGACGAGCAAACCTGTTGGTGATCACACCAGTTTGCCTGGCTACTGAAATTGGAAAAATTCGAGCATTATCAATCACTTTGAACTAGGTGAAAACACTCGTTTGTTTGTGTGAATTCCGTATGAACGTCCTGTTAAGTAACTGATAGGAATTAAAATCGATTACTGGTTGACAAATCATCACAACTGAACAGCCTCCAAAGCAAATCACGGTCAGTCGCTGTGACAGCCACTGACCGTGATTTGTAAGGTGAGAAGAATGCCTGCCGTTCAATCGTGGGGATCAGCCAAGGATTCCTGCCATAGGCAGAATGGACGGATCGAGGATGCTGGCGGGGTTGGCTCCCAGCCAGTCCTTGAGAATCGAGGCATAAACGCTGCGGAAATCAGTGGTGTGGTGTAAGTCCCCCACGTCATCCAGTCGGGCAAGATCGGAACGCGTTCCGTGGAACCCTGCTCGGGAAGTTCCTCCCGCCATGAACATGAGGTTCGCCGTCCCATGATCCGTTCCTTCGCTCTGGTTCTCGGCCACACGGCGGCCAAACTCAGAAAAGGTCACAATCAGTGTGCGATCCAGATGCCCTAAGTTTTTCAAATCGCGCACAAAGCTTGAGAGGCTCTCACTCAGTTCCTGCAACAGCATCGCATGACGCATCTTCTGTGTGGCATGATGATCAAACCCGGGCAGTGATACGTAATAGACCCTGGTCGGAACCTCTGCGGCAATCATTTTCGCCACCAGTCTGAGTGTCTGCGAAAACTGATAGGGCAGGTAATCCCTTGTTGTCGGCTGCAACCTCACCTTTTCGGAAAGCTGTCTCGAAACAGACAGGACGTCGTTCCCTGTTCGCTGCAGAAATGCCAAAGAAGAATTCGCACTCACTGAGGGAACATGAACTTTGGCCAACTCGTCTTCTCGCGCTGATCCGCCGGAAAACTGAAAGAGCTGAGGATTCGAGAGAGTCACAACGCGCGGATGATCGCCGGCAAAGGTTTGTGCCGTTCGTTCGCCAAGCTGCACACCCAGTGTTGGTGTCGCCGCTTTTGAGCATTCGCTGTCAAAGTATCGGCCAATCCAGCCACTGGCGATATTCTTCTCCGATCCCGAAGCCGTCTCCCAGATTTCGGTGGATCGAAAGTGCGAGCGGTCAGGATTCGGGTATCCCACACCCTGAATCAGACTGAGCAGGCCATCTTCCCACAACTCCCGCAGAGCGTACATTTCTGAATGGAAACCACAGTAATCGTCAATCCTGAGCACGTCTTCCTGCGCCACAGAGAGCTTGGGACGTGCCTTGTAATACAGATCATCACCGTAGGGGACGAGTGTGTTAAGCCCATCGTTCCCGCCAGCCAGTTGAACCAGCACGAGGATGCGATCATCCGGCAAACCCTCAATGGGTGCATGAGCCAGCGCCTGGCGTGACTGCACCACAAACTGCGGAAGTGTCAGACTCCAGGCAGTCAACAGTCCTGCCTGCTTCAGAAATTCGCGTCGACTGGAAAAAGAGATTGCCATGCTGACCTCGCACTGAATCGATGGATGAGAATTTCCGCTTGATACAACCAATCATGTGAGCTGGTAATCGGGCGAACTGAGGATCAGCCGCAGGACTGCCTGAACCCGCAAAGGTCCCACGTTTCGTGTCGCCGCCTCCATGGCAGCTGCCCGAAGTTCTGCCCGTGGTAAATCCACCAGCAATCGATTCAGCAGTTGGTCAGCCAGATCGGCAGACGAGTCCGGGAGACCGGCAGGAAAGAGTTTGTCTGGCGAGAATTTGACTTCGTAAGCGGGGCCGGTTTCCCGTTCGCCGCGACGAGGTGCCATCATCCCTTCACCCTCAGACATTCCTCCTCCCATACGAGCAAGAAATCTGGCTCGCTCCGCAGGATCTTTGGGAAGCATGACCGGCCGACCGCGATCCCGCCCCATGGGGTCCATTCCTGGAGGCTCTTTCGATTCCAGAACAATATCCGTGAGGTGGTATCTCAGTGCCAGAGTTCCAGCGCTGATCCATGTTTCACCACCTGGCCAGCCTTTCACATTGGGTGGCTCAAAGAGTTCCTGACCCAGGGCTGCCAGATATTTGTTGACTCCTCGCGTATAGGTTGTGTCGAGTTGCAATTGACGACAGGTGCTCACCCAGAGCACGACCGGACTCTTGATGAGACGATTTCTGGACCCATCGGTGTAAAACTCGTCAGCAGTGAACAGCACGCGCAGCATCGGTGCGATCTCACCACCGGTTGATCGGAACACCTCGGCCATCTGCTGTTGGACTCGACCGGTTTCATCACTCAGACCAAAGTAGCTGGCCAGTTTTTCAGCAAGAAATAATCCGCAAGCCGGGTGATTGACTGTGAGTTCGATCACTTCATCGAGACCGAATGTGCCTGTTTTTCCAAAGATTGTTTTAGTGCCCGAATCGTGCCGCTCGACCACCAGTTCTGCGACAATACCATCGCGCGTAAAGCGTCGATTATCCGCTGGGTTGGTTGGTCTCTGGGGTAAGGTTGTGCCAGGTGGAGCATTCAGCTGCCACCCTGAGAGTGCACGAGCCGCCTCGCGAATATCGGCCTGAGTGTAATGACCGTGCCCGAGAGCAAAGAGTTCAAAGAGTTCGCGGGCGTAATTCTCATTGGGCTGTGTTTTTTCGCTGTCCTCCAGATCGAGATAAATCATCATGGCGCCATCAATCGTCATGGCTCTCAGCAGCTGACGAAAGTTCCCCAACGCATGCTTTCGTTGAGTCGCATTCTGCTCGTACATGGCTTGAGATATGAGAACCTTGCCAATGCTCGAGGCAAAGTGGCTGTGCCAGAAGAGTGTCATCATCTCCCGCAGTGGTACCAGAGACGTCAGCATCTCATTCACCCACCAGCGGCGCAGATCAGCAATCTCACGGGCATACCGACCGTTGGTCGCACCATGCTTGCCGCGAAATTCTTCGGCAGTGGTATCTGCATATCGCCGCTCTGTGTTCACCCACGGTGTTTTGACCCACTCGGGCGGCGTAGGGCAAGGGGCCTTCTGAGCGTCTTCCAGAAGCTGATCGACTGCCTGTTCTCGTGATAAGGCAGCCAGTTTCTCTTCGTGCTTCAGATCGAAGCCAAATCCCGTCCTCGCGAGGAGATGCCGGGCGGCTAGTGACGACCATCCCGACTGCTGTGCTTCATGGACACGATTGCGAGGCATGCCAGCCCTCCGGTTCCGCAGTTGAAAACTCTCCAGCAGTCACCATGGACTCTGTGCCAATCTTTTCGATCAGAGCCAGTGACTATACACAGGCAGAATTTTATTGCAAATGAATTGCAAATAAGATTACGGGCTTTAGAATGTTCTAGCATTGGAAGTTCTAAAGATATTGATGTGCAGTTGCAGTACATAAGATCTTTGGCTTTGGTTCCCAGGTCAGTGGTCGATCGATGCCTCTGGTAGATCGACTTTCGAGCCTGAAATGTAACGGTTTATCAAGTATCCAGTTCAAGTTTTTGTTTTTTTACACTAGTGATCGAGGAGGTCTCTTCGCATGAACATCCAGAAACGACATGGTTTCACTTTGATTGAACTGCTGGTAGTGATCGCCATTATTGCAATATTAATTGCATTGCTTTTACCAGCCGTGCAGCAGGCCAGAGAGGCCGCCAGGCGAACTCAATGCCGAAATAATCTCAAGCAACTGGGTCTGGCTCTCCATAATTACGAGAGCACTTTCACGGTCTTTCCCACAGGTGGAAACAGTTCGAGTTACTCGGTCCAGGCTCGAATTCTCCCCTATATCGATCAGGGCAATGTGCAGAATCTGATCAACTTCAGCGTGCCTCCACAGATTGGCTCCGGCCCCAGTTCGACAGTCAATCCGGCACTTGCGACAGTTTTCCCGAACGTGGTGCCCGTTTTCCTTTGCCCCAGCGATCCTGCTCCCACGCAATATCGATTCGCTTCCGGAGCCAACACTTATACCTACGGCGGCAACAACTACATGGTCAGCACCGGCAGCGGGACCGGCACCTTCTACGACGACCGCTTTCCCACAGATGGAATCTTCTGGTTTAACTCGAGTGTCCGCTTCCGGGACATCACTGACGGGACTTCCAATACCGTTTTCATGAGTGAAACCATTCGCGCCGATGGAAGCCCTGACAGCACGAGTGAACCATTTCCTTACCGCAAGCTGCTGGCTGGAACTTCCGGTGCCTCGAGCAGTGGAGCTCCCGCCACGGGCGGCTACATGGGTTCTGGAAGTGGCTGGCAAACAGGCCTCATCAGCAATCCCGATCTCGCTCCCGTCATTCCCGGAAAGACCTGGAAAGGTGGAACGGATGGCTCAGGACGCGGCCTCTCCTGGGTTCGTTCACTCAGCACTTACGTCACCACCAACGGTTATAACCGACCCAACAGCAACATCCCCGATGTTCAAGTTCACGGCGTCGGCTTCTATGGCCCTCGCAGTCTCCACACAGGTGGCGCTCACGTATTGATCGGCGACGGAACCGTTCGCTTCCTCTCTGAGAACATCGATATCACACTCCACCGCGCACTTCACAGTCGCAACGGCAACGAAGTCGTCTCCGAATTCTAACCCCTGGCGGGGCTTGGGGCAGCGTATGGACGCCAGTCGTTCATTAACGAAAGGGGCTTACGCTGCCAGAGGGTGATATGAGTGAATTGCCCATGCCTCTTGCGGGGTTTGTGGCAGCGTATGGACGCAAGTCGTTCATTGATGAATGGGGCCTACGCTGCCAGAGAGTAATGTGAGTGAATTGCTCATGCCCCTTGCGGCGTGTGTGGAAGCGTATGGACGTCAGTCGTTCATTGATGATTGGCGCCGACGCTGCCAGAAAATCTTCAGTCAGGCATACTGCCTGGAAAGTCACTTTATCGCTTGAGAGCGGTGGGTGACTTTCTGCCATTCGATAAAGACGTGTTGGCGGAAATAGAATGACTTCTACACAACATCAGAATTTAGCGGTCGTTCCTGGAGAGCAAATGAAATGAATCGATGGTACTTGCAGGTTTGTGGTTGGATCACGGCTGGTCTGTCTCTTTGGGGCACATCTCAGGCGACAGAAGTATGGCCTGGCTTTCGAGGCCGGGGAGACAGCCATATGGATGGTGGCCAACTCCCATGGTCCTGGGAAGCGCGAGGTCAAGTTCAAGGGAACTGGTCGATCCGACTCAAAGGCTATGGGCAATCCAGCCCTGTCGTCTGGAAAAATGTCGTCTATGTGACATCCATCTCGGGAGAGATGAAGGAGCACCTGCACCTTTTCGCGTTTCATCTTGCTGACGGTGCCCTTCTTTGGGAGAAGGAGTTTTCCGCCACTCAGAAGGTCAAGGACAGCGACACCGTTAGCCGGGGGGCTCCGACGCCAGTTGTAGATGATGGTCATGTTTATGCCATGTTTGAAAGTGGCGATCTCTTTGCACTCGACCACTCAGGAAATCTGAAGTGGGAGCGATCTATTGTCAAAGACTATGGTGAGTTCAAGGGCCCGCATGGCTATGCCAGTTCACCGCTGCTGGTGAACGACCTGTGTGTCATTCAAGTGGCGCATTCAGGCCCTTCTTACATTCTGGCTCTGGATCGAAAGTCAGGCCAGAACCGCTGGAAGGTTGATCATCCGTCACAAACAGGGTGGAGTTCGCCGGCAGTTTACGACAAGGATGGCCAGTCTCAGATCCTGATTTCGACTGCCGGGAGTGTCCGCTCTTTGAATCCTGAGAATGGGGCCACACTTTGGATGAGTGAAGAGATCCAGGGCAACTCCACAGCATCTCCCACAGTGGTCGGAGATCTCGTCGTGATTGGTGCCGCAACAGAGCGGGGTGGTGGGGGCGGACGACGCACTGGGACAACCCCACCTGGCGTCACTCCATCTGCTCCGACTTCAAGTTCACCTGTTCAGACTTCTCAGGGTGAACAGCCTCAGGACGCAACATCAAAACCTCCGGGTCCTTCAGGAAATGAATCGGCGGGTTCGCCATCCAGCAGTGAGCGTCCGCAGAGTCCACCCTCCAGCAAACCTACAGGAAGTGGCGTTTTTCGCCTGCATGATCTTTCGGCCGATCAGACTCGTCTGGTCTGGAAATCGGATAAGGTTTCTTCGGGCTATGCTTCACCCGTTGTTGTGGGAGATTTCGTCTACTTCGTGAATCGAGTGGGTGTCGTGACTTGTGCAAGACTCAGCGATGGAGCGATCCAGTGGCAACACAGGCTCCCCGGTGAAGTCTGGGCCTCTCCGATTGCCAATAATGGACACGTCACTTTCTTTGGAAAGTTTGGCTTTGTGGTCACGCTCAAAAGCGGGCCACAGATTGAAGAGATCGGCGAAAGCAATATCTCGACAACCGAGGTCGTTTATGGAGTTGCAGCCGTTGATAACAGTTGGATTGTTCGCACTGGTCGAGGATTGATTCGGATCAGTGACCCATCGAATACGAAGCCGAGTTCTCCAGCAAATTAAGGCTGGCTCTCGTGGTGGGATGAATGAAAAGGCTTTGCTGAACGAAAAGCGCGTCTGCAATCATGCACCGACGCCCTTTTCTATTGAACCTGTGGATCCCCTGAATTTCGGACATTTCACAAGTCTAGCAAAGTTTAAACGATTCAAATTTCGTCAGAATTGTGCTGGGGTCGATAGGTGCGTACCACCACGGTATCAGCGAGCAGGTCGCCGACTCTTTGCCATTTGTACTGCAGGCCAATCAGCATGACTCCCACGACGTAGTTGAAAAAACCATCGATGAGAATGGCCGCATTTCGCAAGATCGAGCGAAAGAATCCACAAGGCCTGAGTGTCGTTCTCAAGGTCTCGATCCGGCACAGAAACTTTCCGGGAGTCGTCCCCCACGTCCCTTCGACCCAGCAGTACATCAGAAACACAATCAGGAAATAGCTGAAGTAGCCCAGACCCACCACTAAGGCCCAGATGGCCCATTGAGTCAACTCTTTCTCAACCATGTTCCCATTCTGGAAAGTCCCGATCACTGCCGACCAGTCCATCTGATAAATGTAGTAACCGGCCAGTGCATAAGGCGGGATGGAGAAGATCATAAAGTCGAAGGTGCGGGCAATTCCTCGGCGAAGAATCGAAGCCATTTCCACTGTCTGGTCCGAAAGCTCCAACTGATTTGTACGGAACATGGCCATGAGAATGGTGGGCACCAGGCCAATGAAAATCAGCACAGAGAAGCCAAAGATCATGTTCCACTGAATAATGCCCAGGTAATAGGCCACTGCCGGCTGTGCGGCCCAGCCGGCCAGCTTGATCGGTTTCTGCAATTCTCCATTGATCAGCGGATGCATCCGCAGCCCGTGGGCCACATCATTTGTAATGAAGACGATCGTGTCATCGCTGGCGCCCGGTACTGCAAAGACTTCACCATCGGCATTCACTTCCAGATCCGCACGGGTGACCAGCCTCGGCTCGGCAGACCAACCCTCAGCAGTCCGTTCGTAGACCGAATAGAACTGGCCATTCACATCCCGCATCACCAGCCGCGTGACATTGGACGACGGCAGAATCGTGAGTGGTAGCAAATCGGCTGGAAAATCAAGTGTCTCCCAGTCGGCAGGGTCATTTGTGGCAGGCTGTGGTTTCGGCGCCAGATCATCCACCGGTTCGTTTGGTCTGAGAAACTCATCAGCCTCCATCGAGCGATAAACCGTTTTCCCACCCTCAGTCACAATCAGGTACACTTTGGTTCCCAGTGAGGCAGTCTTCACGTGGAGGTTGTTCGTAGAGACCACCAGATCCTCCCCAGGCGGGGCGACGATTACGGGTTCTTCTCCATTACCTGTCGATGGCTCATTAGCAGGAGTCATGAACTCCGGTAGATTCAGGCCGATGCCACGACTGTCGAGCCCACCGTCGATGCGCCGTAATCCCAACAGCAGAGTCGGTTTTCCTTCGAGCAATAAAATCGAGGTCGAACTTCTGCAGACTGGTCTGCCGCGAATCAGGATCGCATCCGACTGCACTTCTCCCGGGCCGCTGGCGGCCATGTCAAACTGCGTTTCACGCTCGACCGAGATACCGCCCTGAATTTTCTCCGCGCGATACAGTGCATCAATAGTGATAAGGTACACCTGCTGGTCGTTCGCGAGCACCGCCAGAGCGGCACTATCGGCAAGTGGCCTCGCAATCTCTCCATTGGCTTCCATGGGGAGTTTGACGCCTGAACCATCTTTGAGCGAAAAAGCGACGAGTGAGCCACGAACACCCACGCCACCCACACCACCGACATACTGGTCTTCCGTCCCCACAACCAGAAAATCTCCCCACCGGGCAGAAAGTTCGGGCTTGAAGCTACGGACAATCGTAAAACCCTTCTCGAATTGCCGCTGCATGCGGAACTGCTCAAAGAACTGAATCGCGAACGGCCCAGCGACCGTCACGATGGCAAACGCAATCATGAGACCAATGTAGACCTTACGGCCCTGTTCAGATCGATAGCCCAGAGGTGGTGGATCGGAATAAGGAACAGTCTCTGGCAAAATCTGTGAACTGGACATATTCCCGGCTCTCCAAGTCTCAAAATTTGAGGGACTGGCAGAATTGTGAAATCAAGAACTGTTCGCGCAATTCCACTGGAAGAATGCAATGCACAAAGGTTGGCTTCAAGAGGTGGCGCTATAATCTTTTGTTTTGAGCTGCATACGGGCTCGTTAGCCATCGTGAGCAAACCGCGAGAAGTCGAAAATCAGCGGGTGGTCTGTAATCCACCCCATCCCCGAGGATGACTGAAAACACTATGGGATATGCGAGTTTACAGGCCTGTGTGCGTGATCTCGAACAACACAATATGCTGCGGCGTATTGATGCCGAGATCGATCCCTGCCTGGAAATGGCCGAGATCCAGCGGCGGGTTTATCTGGCCAAGGGCCCGGCTCTTCTCTTTACCAGACCTAAGGGGTGCCGCTTTCCGATGGTTTCCAACCTGTTTGGAACGATTGAACGCACACGATTTCTTTTTCGTCACGAACTCGAAGCGGTTCGTCATCTGGTCGAACTCAAGATCGATCCGCAGCAACTGGCGAAAAAGCCGTGGCGATACTGGGATGTGCCACTCACTCTCTGGAAAATGTGGGTGCGGCGGGTGCGTTCGGGCCCTGTTACCGCCTGCGAAACGACGATCAGTCAGTTGCCACAACTGAAGAGCTGGCCCAACGACGGTGGCGGCTTTATCACTTTGCCACAGGTTTACAGCGAAGATCCCTTCGCACCAGGCTTTGGCAAGTCGAATCTCGGGATGTACCGAGTTCAGTTAACGGGAAACGATTATCTGCCCGATCGTGAAATCGGTCTGCATTATCAGATCCACCGCAGTATTGGTGTCCATCATGCCCATGCGGCCCAGCGTGGTGAACGACTCAAGGTCAACATTTTTGTCGGCGGCCCACCGGCGATGACCTTAGCCGCCGTCATGCCCTTGCCTGAGGGACTTTCGGAACTTCTTTTTGGGGCCGCACTGGGTGGCAGGCCGATTCGCATGGTTTCGCGCCGGGGAGAACTTCCGTTCTGGGCCGATGCCGATTTTGTCATCACCGGATCGATTGATCCCCATGAAACCAAGATCGAAGGCCCGTTTGGCGATCACCTAGGGTACTACAGCTTGCCGCATCCCTTCCCGGTGATGCAGGTCGATAAGGTGTACCACCGCAAAGACGCCATCTGGCCATTAACGGTCGTTGGTCGGCCACCTCAGGAAGACACCTCCTTCGGCGAGATCATTCATGAGATTACCGGCCCGATCATTCCCACAGTCATCCCCGGTGTGAAGGCCGTGCATGCCGTCGATGCGGCTGGTGTGCATCCTCTGCTTCTGGCAATTGGCAGTGAGCGCTATACGCCTTATGCGAAGCGAAATCGTCCCCAGGAACTCCTCACACAGGCCAATGCAATCCTTGGACAGGGACAACTCTCACTGGCCAAGTATCTGCTGATTGTGGCTCATGAAGATGAACCATCGCTCGACATCCACGACATCGAGGCCTATTTCGCTCATCTCTTGCGCCGGATTGACTGGTCGCGTGATCTGCACTTTCAAACCAAAACAACCATCGACACACTCGATTACTCAGGGAGTGGTTTCAACGAAGGCTCAAAAGTGGTGATGGCAGCCACCGGGCCCGTTCGTCGGGAGCTACCTACTAACATCACGGAAGAGTTTCATTTGCCAGATGGATTTCGAAATCCCAAACTCTGCATGCCGGGTGTGCTGGCGATTGAAGCTCCGGCCTTTCAGCCAGAAAACGCGGATCTGCGCAGGTTCTGCGATGCGTTTCCAGTCAATTCGCCGATCAACAGCTTCCCGTTGATAATGCTGGTCGATGATGCCGATTTCTCGGCTCGCACACTCAACAACTGGTTATGGGTGACATTCACCCGATCGAACCCTGCCATTGATATCGATGGCATTGGTGCGTTTACAGAAGCCAAGCATTTTGGCTGCACAGGGAGCCTTGTGATCGATGCACGAATCAAGCCTCAGCATGCTCCACCTTTGATCGAAGATCCTCAAGTTTCTGCCCGAATCGATCAATTGGCAATTCGAGGTGGGCCATTGGCAGGATTATGGTAGATTCAAAGGGGCGTCCGGTGACCAAGGCTCCCTGCATCGTGACGACTGTGACAGGTCGTTATGGTGGTGACTTATGTCCTGCCCTTACAAATTTTGCCCGCCTGTTCGAACCACCCGTATCTTCTTGACGATGGTGATTCTCGGAATCTGTCCTTCCCCTGGCGACTGGCCCTTATCCTGCTTCGACCTAACACAACGCAGAGAATCTGTTAGAACATTGGCCTGGGCCCATCATCTGCAAGCTGAAAGAGAGCAGCCTGCAAGACAGCCAGCCAATGATGCCGCGAGCGATGCCCGCCAGCGTGTCGATCTGGCCTTACAGACACTCGACTATACACAGCCCCCTGCGCCGGAGTTGCTGGCTGATCTCAAACGACTGGTCGTGAGCCATGACGTGGATAATCTGGTTCGCCGCAGAGCTGCGATCGCTCTGGCCAGGTTAGGATCGCGAGCACCTTCGGGAGTGGCTGCATTAAAGCAAGTGCTGACAGAAGTGAAATCGGGTAAAGAACCTGCGAGCACACTTCTGTGGGTGTTACCTGCACTGGGCCGGTATGGTTCGCTGGCACATGAGACCGCCGCCGACTTGGCGTTCATTGCGTTCGACAGCCATTACCCGGAAGAAATTCAGCTCAGTGCCATTGCGGCACTCGTCGAGATGGGAGCCACTCGCGAGGGCTTGGCTGTGATCGAGAAGCTGTTGACCAATCGTCACTTGCCGCTTGAATTGAGAACAGCCGGAATGCAGGGGGTCATTGCCTATCGGCAGGAAGCGTCGATACTTTTGCCGCAGGTTCTCCGCTGGCTCGATGACGAAAACTTCGCTTTGAGAGCCATGGCGGCGGAGGCGATTGGCGGTTTTGGTGAGCGGGCGATGGTGGCCGAAGAACGGCTTGCCGCCATGTTTCTGGATGATCCTGCTCCACTCGCGCGGGAGAGCGCTGCACAGGCGATTCTTGCGATTTCTCCGCAGCCTCCCCCATGGATCATCAACATTTATGATGAGACCATGACAGAGATTGCCAAAGTGGAAGCCGCCATGTCGTCGGGGTCGTTGGCTTCGAAAGCAGGACAACTTTCCGACGATCTCCAGGCCGAATTGGCTTTGAAGCTCGCTGCCTTACGACTGCGGCAACTCGAGATTCTGCAATTGATGGGGAGCAGCAGAGACTGGCAACCGATGGCGACGAATTCAGCGAGGCCCCAGGGTGCGGCAGATCTGACTCAGTGGAAACTCTGGCGAGCACGTTTTGAAGCTGCCCTGAAAAGTGATTCGCTAAAAGTGAGCCTGCTGGCATTAGAGATCCTGCTGCGATCAAACACCTTGAAAGGTGTCGAATGGCAGCCAGTGATTCAGCGTGGATTGTTCAGTACAAGCCCGGAAGAACGGCGGGCGACAGTCAGGCTCTTTCAGAAGTATCCCTGGGATGCTCAGTGCCAGATCTGGCTGGAGGGTTTACTGAAAGACCTGCAAGGCCAGGCCCTGCAGATCGAAGACCAAGCCCCTTCTGTAAATTCACAAGCTCCCGCAGAGCAGCGGCTGGAGACCTTGCAACGGATCGATGGCCTGACGGATCGTCAGGTGGTTCAGCAGGCCGCGACCCGCCAGCAGCGATTGCTTTCTCAGCAAATGGCGGCTGTGCGAGCCGCCATTCGAGCTGTTGAAACCAGGAAGGTTCCCGCACCATGAAGGTGGTTGTGGCCAGCACTTCATCCAGTCAGGCTGCCGGAGCGAGACTCCTGTTTCCTTTGGAGAAGGACATACAGGCAGAGGCCCTGGCGGCAGGTGCCGAAGCTCACTGGCTGCTGGCGTTGTCAACAGAAGATGATGCCAGCGTGATAGGGGCTGCCCTGGCCCTGCCAGGAAAAGACGGGGTGATCATGGTCTGGCCTCCTCGAGTTCAAGAGGGTGTTTCTGAACGGGTGGCCCAAGAGGTGGAAGATCGACTGCTGGAGCAATTGCGAAATCAACTATCGCATATCCAACGAGGATCAGTTGATCTCCCGATGGCATACGCCCAGTCATTGGCCGACCCAGAGGAATTGAATCGATGGCTGCTGTTGACTCGCATTGGATTTGAGCAGGTCGGAAACATTCTCTTTTATGGAAAAGACCTGCAGACGTACTGGAACGAAAAATCGCCAGAATTGGCAGAGCCAGCTCGCGTGCATGAACTTTTGGAAGGCAATGAAAACTGGCGAACGTTATCGCTCAGTGACATGCAAGCCCCAGAGGACGTCGCCCTGATTCTCGATTCAACCTTACAGGGAAGTCTCGATCTCCCTTGCCTCGACGGCTTCCGCAGTGGTGCACAAATGCTGTTGGGGCACCTCCAATCGCCTCGATTCTGCAATGAGTTGACGCGTGTCGCATTTGTGAAGAATCGACCAGTGGCTGTGGGAATGCTGAGTGAAGATGCAGAAAGAGCGACAGTGGAGTTGTCGTACCTCGGCGTTGTTTTTGGGCAACGGGGCCAAAAATTTGGGCAGCGACTGTTGAGAGAATTGGAACTGCGGGCACTGGCGAGGCGACAGCGCTGGGCCATGCTGGCCGTAGATGCCACAAACCATTTTGCAATAAAACTTTACGAGAACTGTGGCTATGTGCCGCTCTTCTCGCGAGAGGTTTTCATCAGCTTTCCAAACACTCTCTGAGAAAGAAATTGACAG
>NC_014149.1 GCF_000092105.1 Planctopirus limnophila DSM 3776
CCCTCCGTTATGAGGCCAACATGCTGAAGTTCATTTTGTCGTTCTTGGCAACCTTGTGGGCGAATCAGAAAGTCCGCTCGATCGTGAAGTCCGGCGGCCTGACGCTGACCGGGATTGCCGCTGCAGCCCTGGCTGGCTCACTGGTCAACCTCGATACTCGTTGGATCGTTGCAGTCACCGCAGTGACTCCATTTTTAATCAACGTCCTTCTAAAGATGTACCCAAGTGATGGAGACGACACGAACGGCGATTCTTTGAATGATTATGTTCAGATCGCAATCAAGAAGTGGCTTGAAGGACTGGATTCCGGGAAGGTCTCGATCGACGATGCAAGAAAGCTCAATTCTTGGATCGATGATCTTTTCAAAAAGACGCCCATGATCCTGTTATGTGGCCTGCCATTCCTACTGGCTGGTTGTGACTATAGCGGCCCGACTCAGGCACCTCGCGTGGTCATCAGCGGGCCCACAACTGGCGTGCCTGGTGAGCTGCTGTTGCTCGATGCCAGCGCGACCGAAAACAGCCCTCAGCATTTTCGCTGGACGATTTCGCCCGCATTGCCCGGCCGCCAGCAGCTCATCGTCCAAGACGGTGGCAAGCGGTGTTTTGTCGCCGGTTACCCGGGCTCGTTCGTCGTGACCTGTTCGGCCAGCAATCGGGCGGGCGTGGATACGTTGACCCATGCGATCACAACGCCTGGCACGCCGCCAGGGCCGCCGCCTGCTCCAATCGTGCCAAAGCCCGACCCAACGCCGAACATCACTCCACAGCCCAAGCCTGAGCCTCCTACGCCTCCAGCTCCTGCCCCCGAACCAATCGCCAAAACCTTTGGCATCGGTCCAGCGATCACGGACGTGGCCAGGTCGATCAATTCGCCGGATCGATCAGGGACCTGCAGGAGGCTGGCCAGTGAGGCCCGCAGAGTGGCCGAGGACAAGAACCTGAAGACTCAGGCAGCCATCCTCACGGCGGCCATGAAGCCTATCGGTGCTCTGGGCAGCGAATGGCAGCCCCTGAAAGACCTGCTCAAGTCTCAAATCACCAAGCTCTATGGCGATGGCAAGCTGGTCACGAATGACGACTACATCGCCCTGCTCAACGAGGTTGCGAAAGCCCTCGACGCCGCTGCCTGAGACGTTTCCCTTTTCGTTTGAGACGATCTTCATCTTTTGTGAGACGATCCATGCCAGTCTGGCTCATTCGGCTGATCATCACGTTAATCATCAGCTCACTGCTCTGCGTGGCAGTTGGTGCTATCGGCCTGCTCATGCCTGGCACGCCTCCTGTCAACTACGGCCTGGCCGCTGGCTGGCGTGAATCATTTGCCGAGGTGCTCAGGGAAACGCCAAGGTCTTTCTCGGACGTCATCGGCGAATCGAGCGACGCGGCCTCGAAGGATGTGCGGCTGTATCGGGCCGCTCTGTTCGTGGAAAGCCCTGCAAAGCCCTTTGGTCAGCAATTCCGCACGATCAACCAAGGGACTGGTGATTGTGTCGCTCAGGGCGTTCGAACAGCCCTTCGCACCACGATGAGCGTCAAGGCGGCCAAAGGAGAGCGAAAGGTCGTCGAACCTTTCGCCCCGTACATCTTCGGCACGACTCGCAAGCTGGTCTCGAGATGGCCATGCGGTGCCGCTGGGGCTGATCCATCGGCCGCGATGGTCGCATTTGAGCAATACGGCATTGTCACGGAGGAAGAAGCTGGTGTGCCCTATAGCGGAGCCTTGGCCAACCGCTGGGCCTGCACCGGGCCGCCTGATGCCCTTTTGAAGATCGGTAAGCAACGAGCGGGTTCTTCTTTCCCGATCAGATCGGCCGAGGAGCTCTGTCAGGCGATTAACAACGGCTACGCCTGCACCTGGGCGACCGGAATGAAGCCAGCCCGCTACGAAGAACGCGACGGCCGCTGGGTCGTCACGCGTTGGGGCGGTTGGGCTCACCAGATGGCCATTACCGACTTCGACGGCTCGCGCTCTTCCGATTTATCTCGGAAGTATTTCAACGTATGGAACTCGCACAGCGAAGACCCCCGGATCAGTGGTCATCCCTTGCCGCTTGGCGATGAGCCACCCGGTAGTTTTTGGATGACATGGAAAGACATCGACCGATTCATCAAGTCCGGTGATTCGGTCGTCTATGCCATTTCCGACGTTCAAGGCTTCGAGGCTGACGACGTCGGAAGCCTCCTCAAGAACCTCTTTCAGGAATCCGCAAGATGAACGGGAACAAACTCTGCTTTTGGCTGCTCGTGTTGGCTGGCACAGCGATCTTGTTTGCGGTCGCTCACTACACCGAGGCCAACGACCGCTCTCCGTTGGCAGCACTCGATTGCCTGGAATGTGGTCATGGCGAGGATGTGCTCGCGGCTCTCGATACGCTTAATCGACCCGTGAGCAGTCAGCCGGTGATTGATCGTCAGGAGCTGGACTCGGTCTTGTCGATGCTTGATGCGCCGCGAGCGAGCAAGCCAACGCCTGGCACGCCACCCGTCAATGCGGCCAAGCCCAACCCTGTAACGCCTCCGCCGCCTCCAGTCGTCCCTCAGTACCTCAGGCAGCCGGTGTTGAATCAACCTCAGCTCAAGCTGAGATGCACTCGCAACGGTTGCGTGTGGACGTACTGATTTCTCCAGAAATCACGGGGGCCACATGCCCAACAAACCACCGACTTTTCGGGCACCTGCACCGAAGCGTAGAGAGCAGAGACCAAGCTCACACCAGCGAGGTTACACCCGTCAGTGGTCTGCCTATCGCAAGCGGTTTCTGTCACAGCACCCGCTGTGCGTGATGTGCCTTGGTAAGGGTCGATCAGTTCCTGCGACTGAAGTCGATCACATCATTGCCCATGGTGGCAACCAGTCCCTGTTCTGGGCGGCCAGCAATCACCAGCCATTGTGCAAGTCGCACCACTCAGCCAAGACCGTGGCCGAGGACGGCGGCTTTGGTCGCTGACCGACCAGCCACCCCCCCCACCCCCGGCCAGGGGGGGGAGGGGGGTCAATTTTAGGGGTCGAACGAGTTGGCAAACCACACACTCTGGTTTTTGCGCGCGCCGTCAAGTTTTGCATAGGGGGGGGGTAACGATGCCGAAGCGGGGCCCGAAGAAGAAACCAGCCGAGGCACATCTGGCCGCCGGGACATACCGGGAAGATCGGCATGCCACGATCAAGATGCCAGTAGATGACTTCCCGGAACCACCTGATTGGCTCGGAGAACATGGCCTCAATGAATGGAGACGACTTCAGCCGATTCTGTCATCTCGCGGTCTGTTGACTGAGGTCGATTGGATGGCATTCTCACTCCTATGTCAGGCATGGCATGACTACATCGAAGCCACTCAAAAAGTCGCAGCAGAAGGCATCATCGCGATCGGCGGTGGCGAAAACGGATCCGAGTACCAAGCCCCAGCAGTCGGGGTCGCGAACAAAGCCTGGCAACGAGTCATCAAGGGGTGCCAAGAATTCGGCTGCACGCCCTCCGCGAGGACAGGCATCGTCCCCAAAGGTGGCGATGGATCCGAGGGTGAAGGATCGGATCAAAAGGCTAGAGGGGTTGTTGGGTTCTGAGCGACCCAAAGGCAAGCTCGAAAAGGCTTGCATCAAAAGACAGATCGATGATCTGAAACATGGCCATAAGCGAGGGCTGGTCTGGAATGAAGACGAAGCCCAGCGGGCTATCGACTTCTATCAATTCCTCTGCCACTGGAAAGGGGAGTGGGCAGGCAAGCCACTCGACCTGGAGCTGTGGCAACAAGAGTTGATCATTGCTCCGATCTTCGGCTGGTATCTGCAGGACGGCAGCCGCCGATTCCGTACGGGATACATTGAGATCCCTCGCAAGAATGGCAAGACCACGATCGCTGCAGGCATCGCCCTGCGAGGTCTGACTGCCGATCTCGAAAGCGGTGCCGAAGTCTATTGTGCAGCGACAAAGCGAGATCAGGCCAAGCTGCTCTTCCGTGATGCGACGAACTTCATCCGCAAAGCCGAATATCTCAAGAGGCGGCTGAAGATCCAGAAGCATGCTCTCCTTTGCCCCAAGCTGAGCAGCTCACTGGTACCGCTGTCGAGTGATGCAAACACGCTCGATGGATTGAACCCACACATGACTGTTGTGGACGAGCTGCACGCTCACCGCACACGTGACCTGTGGGACGTCATGGCCACAGCCTCTGGCAGCCGGAACCGTTCTCTGCTGCTGGCGATCACAACGGCTGGTCACGACCGCACCTCCGTTTGCTGGGAGCAGCGAGATTACAGCCAAAAGCTGCTGACGGGATCGATTGAGGACGATAGCTATTTCTGCTTCATCGCATGTGCTGACGAGAAGGATGATCCCTTCGATCCGATGACATGGTGGAAGGCAAATCCCAATCTCGACATCAGCCTCAAGCGGACGTTTATTGAGAATCAGGCCCGCAAAGCCAAGGCCTCACCCAGTTACGAGAACACCTTTCGTCGGCTGCATCTCAATCAATGGACTGAGGCTGAGACACGCTGGCTGAAGATGTCCGACTGGGCCAAGGCGGCTGAGGAATTTGACTTGTCCTGGCTGGTCGGTGAGCGATGCTTCGCGGGCCTTGATCTCTCCAAGGTCAACGACACGAGTGCCTTGGTTCTGGTCACTGAGATCGATGGCGACTGGTATCTCGTTCCGTGGTTCTGGATCCCGGGCGACAATGCTTTCCGTCGAGAGGCAGAGCATCAGGTGCCATACACCGTCTGGCAGCGATCGGGACATATCCATTTCACCGATGGGGATGTCGTGGACTACAGCTGGATCGGCAAGACCCTCATGGAGATTGCCGGCACGGTGCAGCTGGAGGGCGTTGCCTATGACCCGTACAACGCCAGCCACTTCGCTCAGCAGATGATTGGCGAAGGTCTGCCGATGGTCGAGTTTCCCCAGAGCTGGCGGAACCTGGCTGATGCGACCAGTGAGTTCGAGAAGCTCCTCGTCTCTGGCAACTTGCATCACAACAACAACCCGGTGTTCAACTGGCAGGCCGGGAATGTCTCAGTCAGGCGCAACCCTTCCGGTCAGATTAGACCAGCGAAACCAATGTCAGAGGACGCCAAGAAGATTGACGGGATTGCAGCTGCCATCATGGGTCTGGCACTGGCCACTCGTAGTCAGCAGGCATCACCATCGGTCTACGAGACACGAGGATTCGTCACGCTGTGAACCCTTTTAACTTCGCCGTCAACACGTCGCAGGTGACCAACACGGAAGTCACTGGCAATCCCGAGAATCCCGCAGTGCCCCTCGATCCGGATGCGTGGGAGGATCTCGGATGGCTCGGCCGCATGACCGATGCCGGCGTACGGGTGAATCACGAAAACTGCATCGGTCACCCTCCACTTTGGCGAGCGGTCAACCTGATTGCCGGAGACGTGGCCAAGCTCCCACTCAATGTCTATCGCCGAACTCAAGGCGGTCACGAGCGGGACAAAGATCACCACGCCAACTGGCTGCTGAGGCACAAGGTCAACGACTACATCCTCAGTTATGTGTTCAAGAAAACCTTGACGTTCCACTCGCTGTTGCATGGGCAGGGATTCGCCTACATCCATCGCGAGGGCACAGTTCCCAAGCAACTCGTACCGCTGAATCCTGAGACAACAGAGCCTGTCGTCATCGGCGGGAACTTGTTCTATGGCGTGACCATCAACGGAAATAAGCGACGACTGCACGCGACGGATGTGCTGCACATCAAAGGGATCTCGTTCGATGGCATCGAAGGCATTGATGTCATTCAGGTCATGGCTCAGGCACTGGCTTTGGGAATCGCAGCCCAGAAGTACGGGGCCAAGTTTTTCGGCTCCGGTGCTAAGGCGGGCGGAATCCTGATGCTGCCTCCGGGCCTGAAGCCGTCTGCCCGAAAGCAACGTGAGGAGGAGTGGAAGAAAGAGCAGGAAGGCCTCGACAATGCCTTCAAGTCCATGCTGCTGGAAGATGGTGCCAAGTGGATCCAGAACACGATCACACCTGAGCAGGGTCAGTTCCTGCAGACCCGACAGTTCGAGGCCATTCAAGTCGCCAATGTTCTTGGGGTGCCACCACACAAGATCGGCGACAATGGCAAGGTCTCTTACAACTCGCTTGAGCAGGAGAACAAGAGTTACCTGCAGGACTGCCTCGATCACTGGCTGGTCATGTGGGAGCAGGAATGTTGGGACAAACTTCTCACCGAGAACGAGAAGCGAAACGACACGCACTTTGTCGAGTTCAATCGGTCGGCATTGCAGCGAACGGATGAGAAGACAGAAGTCGAATCACTGGAGAGACAGGTCAACTGCGGGATGCTGCTGCTCAATGAAGCGCGGGCGATCCGCAACCTGCCACCAGTGGAAGGCGGCGATCGGCCACGCATGCCCTCGAACATCATCTTCACCGATGCGAAGCAGCTCGAAGCGAAACCTGCGGCTGCCACCAATGCTGGGGAGAGAATCGCTCAGTCGATCCAGAACGCACTCAATGATCGGATCGATCGACTGCTCGAAGTGGAGCAGGCGGTTCGATCAAAGGCGAACTGCTCGATCGATCTGCTGACTCAGCATGGTCGCAAGCTGGCCAGTGCTGTGATTCCTGTGCTGGATATTTATGCCGCCAGCCAGGGCAAGATCCTTGACGCTGACAAGACCACGGCTGCCATCGTGGCCGATTGTGTCAGCTATCAGGCTGCAGAGAACTGGCACACGTCTCGACGCAATCATCTCGCCACCTTTTTGAAAGGCCTCGTGAATGGATCCCATCCTGAAGAAACTGGAAGAGCTGCGGGCGAAGCAGAACAAGCTGGCGAAACCCAGCCGTAAGAATGCCGGCGAGAATGAGATCTACGTCTATGACGTGATCGGGCCTGCCGACTGGGGGTACTTCGGCGCAGCCACGATGAAAGATGAGCTGAAGAATCTGGGTTCTGATGTGACCGAGGTTGTCATCAGAATCAATTCTGTTGGCGGCTATGTGGGCGAGGCCTCAGCGATTTACCAACTGCTCAAGGAACATCCCGCCAACATCCACGTCAAGATCGATGGCGAGGCGATCTCGTGTGCGAGCTGGATCGCCATGGCTGGCGACAAGATCACGATTGCCGAGCATGGACTCATGATGGTTCATGACCCCAGCACATGGATCTCGGGGACTGCTGACGATCTCCGGAAAGAGGCTGAGGTGCTCGACTCGTACAAGGAAGTCATTGCCGGCATCTATGCGGCTCGCAGCGGCACAGACGTGGAGGACGTCAAGAAGATGATGTCTGACGAAACCTGGATGACGGCCACGCAGGCCAAAGATAAGGGATTCGTTGACGAAATCTCGGCCAACAAGTCGAAGCCCGAAGCCACCAACTTCAAGGCTGTCCACATCGCGAACTGGCAGATGGAAAACATCCGCCGCAGGCAGCAGCTCATTGAAGCGGCCAACGCCTGAGGCGCAACAGATCCGGTCAGGTTATTGACGAACAACTCCTGTCCTCCTGTCAGTGCAGAGCGTGCCCAGTCATGCCGAGGCACTGGCAGGTGCTCACAGGTTGAGGCCAAGTCCTCGATCTGCGACGGAGCGATGATGCCACGTGTCCTGAGAGATGGATGCCCACGATGACGATGAAAGAACTTCAGGAAAAGCGGAACAACCTGATTGCTGAATCCCGAAAGATTCTCGACAAGGCCGATTCCGAAAAGCGAGTGATGGATTCTGCTGAGAAGGCCCAGTGGGACAAGATGAATGCCGAGATAAGTGAACTCGGCGCTCACATGCGCCGCATGAATCGGCAGAAGAAAAACGAAGCAAGAACGAAGGAGCTTTTGGAGAACAACGATCTGGGTCCCAGCCAGGTCGGCAATCGTAACAATCGCAAGCCAGGCAACGAGCCAGTCAACTTCAATGATCTGGTGTCTGGCTGGGTGAGGATGGCCACGGGCCGCCGTATCACAAATGCCCAGAAGAAAGCTCTTCAAAACCGCTCCGCAAAGATCAATGGTCGCGAGGCCTATATTCCGCTTCACAAGAACTTCAACGAAGTAAAGCGGGCTGTCAACGTTCTGACCACTGGAACTGGTTCCAGTGGTGGCTACACGATTCCCGAAGGGTTTATTGCCGCCCTTGAAGTTGCCATGCTCACTTTCGATCCGGTCTCCGCGGTCGCAGATGTCTGGCGTACAAGTGCCGGTAATCCTACTCCCTGGCCAACTGGTTCTGACACAGCGAACTCAGGGGAGCAGTTGGGAGAATCGACGTCGTTTGGCGCAAGCGTAGACCCCACTATGGGCGTGGTGCTGTTCGGTGCCTACAAGTTCAGCTCAAAGCCAATCATGGTTCCTTACGAGCTGCTTGAAGACACTGGTGTCAACCTGACTCAGCAACTCGGTACCTGGTTGGGTGAACGACTCGGTCGGATCAAGGCTCTGCGAAACACGCTGGGCAACGGGACGACTCAACCCCAAGGGATTGTCACCGGTTCAGTGCTGGGTCACACCGCCGCGGATGATGTGACAATCAGCTTCGACGACGTGATCAGGCTGGAGCACTCGGTGCCTCGCGCCTACCGAATGAATGCCGGGTACATGTGCAACGATGCCGTGTCGCTGGCATTGCGTCTCTTGAAGGATTCGCAAGGGCGTTACCTGTGGCAGGCCTCGGCCAATGCCGGGATGCCAGACCTGCTCAACAACCGGCCGCTGACGATCAACGACAACATGACCGGCACGATTGCAGCCAGTGCCAAGACCATGCTGTGCGGTGATTTCAGCAAGTTCAAGATTCGCGAAGTCGGCACCATCCGATTGAAGCGGCTGCAGGAACGCTATGCCGAACTGGATCAAGAAGCCTTCATTGGCTTCGAACGCATGGACTCCAAAGTCCTTGATGCCGGTGCCGGTCCGATCCGTCACCTGATTCAGGCTGCCAGCTAATTTTGTGAAGCCGGTTCGCCGGCATGGATGAGGGGGCCAGGTTGAGGCCTGGCCCCCATTTCTCTTTCTGATCACTCACTGATTTCTGCAGAAATCAGCCTGACCGATTCACCCTGTCTGAGGATTTCCGCAATGCAGGAAGAACAACTTTTCAGCGTCAAGCTGACCAGCTCGCGAGCGGGCAACGGGGTCGCCCATGAAAAGGGAGACGTGATCGACGTTCCCCTGGCCCGGGCTCATCGCCTGATCACAGCTGGCCAGGCAAAGTATGTCGGCGAAGGGAAGCTGCCACCTTACACGCCGCCAGCCCCTGTTCACGTTCCAGGGCCTGCTGCTCCTGAGAACGATGAAGACGACAGCGATGCCGATGATGGCGGCGAAGAAATCGCCAATACCGAAGGCAAGTCGAAGCTGCGGTCGAGAAAGGCCGCAAAGTAATTGAAGGCCAAAACCCCAGAGTAAAGTTCGCGGGCGGCAATTCACCATGAAGCATCATCTCACCCACGGTCGCGTTGTTACGACAATTGCACCGGCAGACGAGCCGATCACACTGGCGGACCTCAAACGCCAGATCCGTGTCGATACGTCTGATGAGGATGATCAGCTCACGGCCTATATCAAAGCCGCCCGCGAACTTCTGGAGGAACACACCGAGCGGGCTCTCGTCACGCAGACACGCCAGCTCTATCTCGATCGATTCCCCAGTTGCCAGACCATTGAGATCCCCTGCACGCCGGTGACCTCGATCGAGTCGATTGAATACATCGATCCCACTGGTCAGCTGCAGGAGCTCGATCCCTCCAGTTATGTGGCCGATCTTGTCTCCAGTCCGGCCCGCATTCGTCCAGCGTATGGACGTTTCTGGCCTGCGATCCGGTACCAGATGAACGCCGTGATTGTCACCTTCGAGGCAGGCCAGGATGTTGACGAGGTCCCAGAGCGAGCGAAGCAGGCGATCCGTCTGCTGGCTGGCCATTGGTACGCCAACCGCGAAACCGTCCTGATTGGCACGATCTCCAAAGAGGTCGAGTTTTCATTCAACGCTCTGGCTGGTCAGTTGAGGTGGCACTGATGGCACCGGCTGGCAAGTATCGCGATCGAGTGCGCTTCGAGTCATTCACAGCGACCCCTGATGCCAGTGGTCAACTGGTGGAAACGTGGCAGACGCTGGGGACATTCTGGGCCGAGGTCAACGCAGTCTCAGGTTCGGAGTCATTCCGCGGCCGCAAGATTCAGGGGCGTGTCTCTCACCTCGTGAGAGTTCGCGTCAACTCACTCACGCGGCAGATTACTAATCGTCACCGCATGATCATTCATGGCCAGATTGTCTCGATCGCTTCCGTCTACGATCCCAACAATCGAGGCATCGAGATCGAAGTTCAGGGCGAGGAGCTGCTTGACTCATGAGTGCTGCTGCTGCCCTGGGTCGCCAGCTGCTGCTGGAATTGTCCGGCGATCGGCAGTTGTTGAAAACCTTCGATCGACTGAGCACCACTGCTCAAGCCAAGGCTGCCCGACGCGGTCTGGCGGCTGGGCTGAAGGTCGTGACCAAGGCCCAGAAGAATGCTGTGCCTTCCGTGAAAACCAAAGGCCATTCGACCAAGCGGCTGAAGGCGGGGATTCGCGGCCGGCAGATGCGAGTCAAGAAGGCGAACCTGTACGAAGCCAAGTCGGGGGTGAACGTCGGCAAGCGCTCGAGGCGCAGCAAATACTCTCAGGCCAAAGGGAATCTCAGCCGGGCCCCTCACCTGCATCTCTTTGTGCTGGGGACCCAGCCGCGATTCACTGGATCGACCAGCCGCAAGGTTCGCGGTCAATCCACAGGCACTCGCAAGGATGGCACTGCCTTTGTTCGCGGGAAGCATAAGCCAGGCACGATCATCCGCAAGCAGACCGGCAAGCCGAAACGGTTTCGCGGCCGCATGCCTGGAAGCTCGTTTTTGAACTTTGCTCAGGCCACTTCACTCTCAGCCACTCAATCCGCCGTGATCGATGCCATGCGTCAGGCGATCCTCACCGAAGCGACGAAAGGGAAATGAGATGTCGATCGAAGCCGCCATGCGTGGAGTGCTGGTCGCAGCGACTGGTGTCGCGAACATCGTCGCCACCAACAGCACCAGCAACGACAAAGCCATTCGCCCGGAACGTCTGGCTCAGACCGACTCTTATCCGGCCATCGAAATCCAGATCACTTCCGAGACGCATCAGGAAGATCTGGGCGGGTGGGATGGCACGAGTGATGTGGAGGTCACGCTCTTCTGCGTGGCCGAGACAGCGCAACAAGCCGCCGCTCTTGTGAAGGCTGTTCGCCAGACTCTGACCTCGATCAGCAATGTCAGCAGTGTCCACGGTCGCATTGAGAGCGTGGTGCTGACAGACACTGAGGGAAGTTATGAGCCTGAGGCGGACGGCAGTGACGAAGGGGTTTATGTGAAAGCCCTGAGCTGCAGTGTCTGGTTCGTGGAGTGAGGTTTTCATGAGCAACAAAGTCGCGTCCAAAGGTACCAAGCTGCAACTCTCTGTCGCCTCGGTCTACACCGATATTGGCGGGGTCAGCAAGATTGACTATCCCGATCGGGAAGTCGAACACTGGGATGCCACCGACCTGGACTCGGATGAACGCGAAGATGGCGAACTGACTGGCCTGGTCACTCCCGGCATGATCAGCGGCGAACTCTTCTACGATCCCGATGACGAGCTCCATCAGGAACTGGAAGATCTGCTGGCCACTCCGACCTATCGTGATTGGCGGATCCGCAAAGGGACGCGAGTCGTGACCGTCAACGGATCATTGAAAAAGTTTCAGCCATCATCGGCTGTGGGCGATGGCATGAAGGCCACCTTCGAAATCAAGTGCCGCACGAAGCCCGTGATTTCCACCGTAGCCTAATCTTCGGATTGATCCCCAGACGCGACTCCATTTCGTTGTTCCATCACTGACGGTTTCCAGCAAGGTGAGTCCATGAAAGCCAAGCTCATTCGAGATGCCGACGGCCCGAACCCAGACTTCGACCCGAAGCAGAAAGTCTCTGCCACCAATCAGCCGCACGTGGTGATTCCCAAAGGAACCATCATTGAAGGGGAGAAGGCCTTCCGCCTTTGCCAGGGCTCGAATCCTGTGGCCGAGCCAGAGGACGATGATTGCAAGGCAGTCATTGCCGAATACCGCAAGAAGCGTGTGGCGATTCATCAGCAGCGGGCCGCTGAGCGAGTCGCAGAGAAAGCAGCAGAGAAAGCCGAGACCTCTCGCAAAGGCAGGTAATCCAGACGCTCTCCCCGGGCCCATGATTCACTGAAGTCCTTTATGCGAAAGCCAGCCATGACCGAGAAAGCCAAGCCCGTCAAGCTCCTGACTGCGGATCTCCTCAAGCGACCTGCCCAGCGCGTGATTGTGAAATGCCGGGTGCCGGACGACTTCCACGATCCCGACATTGCCGGAAGCATTTTCTTCGTGAGACGAATGAAGGCGGGAGAACGTGGCCGGTATGAAATGCAGTTCAAGAATAGCAAAAGCGGTCAGCTCATTTCGGGCCGGGCCGCTGAGGTCCGTGAGCGTCTCATCATCCAGACGCTCTGCGACAGGGAGGGCAATCTGCTCCTGGGCAAGGATGACCTGCAGCAGCTCAAGCAGATGGACAGCGTGCTGGCAGACCTGATTGTCAACAAGGCTCAGGAAGTGAATCAGGTCAGCGAGGAAGATCTTGAGGAACTGGCGGGAAACTGAGAGCTGACCCGGGCCGCATGTTCGCCATGCGGCTGGCTCTCGCCATGCGGCGGGTCGATGTCGACGCGATGCTGGATGAGATGGAACCGGAAGATCTGCGGGAGTGGCAGGCCTTCGCTTCGATCGATCCTTTTGACGAGGAGCGTGCCGATCTGAGGAACGGAATTCTGATTGCGAATCTGGGGGCGATGCTGGCACCGTTCTGTGGCAGCCATCTGGCCGAGCTCAGGCCGGTGCAGTTCATGCCGTTCAGTCAGCAGTCAGATGTGATTTCCACAGAAATCAGTGAGGAGCAGGAGCGGCTCAACTGGGCCAACCTGGAAGCGGCCGTGGCCATGATGTCCGACAGCAAGTGAGGTGAATTGTGGCAACTGCTGGAATCCTCGTGACCAAGCTGGTCAGCAACACGGCAGGCTTCGGGCCACCCATCAAGGCGGCTGGCCGCGATGTCTCGCAGTTTGCCGGCATCGTGGAGGGAACACGCTCTCGACTCGGCGGCCTGGTCGCTGCAGGAGCAGGAGCACTGGGAATCACCAGCCTGGCCGGCGCTCTCGGGTTTGGGATCAAGCTGGCCGCCGACGCCGAGCAGGCCGAGGTGGCGTTCGGAACATTGTTCCAATCGACGGACAAGGCCAAGGCGATGCTGGGCCAGCTCAATCAGTTTGCGGCCGAGACTCCGTTCGAGTCTCCGGAACTGGTCAGTGCTGCCCGCATGCTGGCCTCGTTCGGTACTCAGGCGGGGGACATCGTGCCCAACCTGAGAAGAATTGGCGACGTGGCCGCCGGCACAGGTCAGCCGATCGCCGAGCTGGCTGAGCTGTACGGCAAAGCCAAAGTGCAGGGACGGTTGATGGGTGAAGACATCAACCAGTTGACGGGCCGCGGCATTCCAATCATCGGCCAATTGGCGAAGCAGTTCGGCGTGGCTGAGAGCGAAGTCAAGAAGCTGGTCGAACAGGGGAAGGTCGGCTTCCCGCAACTCGAACAAGCCTTCATCGACATGACCTCGAATGGTGGCATGTTCGCGGGGATGATGCAGGCACAGAGCCAGACTCTGACCGGCATGACGTCCACGTTGATGGATAACGCCAAGGGGCTGCTCAGGTCCTTTGGAGCGGAAGTCATTGCGGCATTCGACTTGAAGGGAGGTCTGGCTTCCGGGATTGAATTCATTGCCTCGCTGCAGTCGGGCTTTGATACGATTCGTCCATTGATCCAGCAGACGGGCAACGTCTGGCGAGCCTTCGTCGGGTTCATGGGTGCCGGCTGGTCTGGCCTCATGGGCGAGATCACATCGAGCACTGGCAGCACGTTTGGCGGCATCACCAACTGGATCATGGAAGCCCTGGTCATGGGTGAGTTTCTGTTTCAGAACTTTGGCGATGTGATCTATCGGACGTTCATTGCTGCCCAGCTTTCGGCCGTCACGTTCTTCAACGAGATGGTGCATTTCTTCTCGGTCGCCATCCCGGAATACATCCGCTGGTTTGGCGATAACTTTCCTGAGATCTTCATGACGGCTGCTGACACGGTGCTGACAGTCCTGATCAATCTCGGTGAGAACATCCGCAACATCTTCAGCGAGATCTGGAAGTTCATTTCCTCGGGTGGATCGGATGGGCTGAACTTTGACCTGAAGCCATTGACCGAGGGTATCCACAACTCAATCCGGGAAATGCCCAACGTCCCGGAGCGTGTGGTCAGCGAGACCGAGGCGGCCTTGCAGAGCCAGCTCAATGATATGGATCAGCAGTTGGGTCAACGCTACGGCGAGCTCGATCGCCAGCGGGCCAACGCGATGCAGGCACAATCTGCTGCGACGGCCGAGCTGCTTCCGTCAGATCCAGCCAACCCGGCTGCAGCCGGAGCAGCAGCCAACAAGAACGCGAAAGCCGCTCTCGGTGCATCTGCTTTCGCCGGCACTCAAGAGGCTTATGCGATCATCGCCAAGGCCAGCGCCGGCCCGCAGAAGAAGCTCGAGGCGGAAGCCAAGAAGACCAACGAGCAGCTCAAGCAAGCCGTGACTCATCTGGGCACGATCGCTGAATCGGTTTCGCAACCTGTGACTCAAGATGTGGTGGACTTCTGATGGCTTCGATTGTGGATGTAGAACGTCTGTTCGGTCGCGGGTTCGACGTCACCATTGATCCGAGCTCGAAGGTCACGCGCAACTATAAGCGAAAGCTCAGGCTGAGAGTTGATGAAAACCTTGACCCAGACCAAGTGGCGAATCTCTACGGAGTCGAGCAGTTCTACACGCATCCCCGCGACCCGTTCGCGTTCTTGCGCAAGCTGAGCTGCACCGATGTGCCCGACAAGATCGATCCCTGGGTCTACGAGCTGAATCTCGAATACTCGACGGATCAGCCCGACCTGCAGGAGCAGCCACCCAAAGAGCCAGGCGAATCCGATGATCCGCTCCTCGATCCCATGGAGATCGAGTGGCAGAGTGAAGAGACACAGACGATTAAGTTCCGCGATCGCGACAATCGACCATTCCTCAACACGGCGGGGGATGTCATCGAGTCACCGCCACCCATTCCCGACTCGACACTGAAGCTGGTCGTGACTCGCAACGAAGCCTATTACGATCCGGCCCGGGCCAGGTTCTTTGGCAACACGATCAACCAGCATGCGTTCTACGGTTGTGAGCCTGGTCAGCTCAGGCTGCATCCCTTCGGTTCGAAGCAGAGCCGGCGGAATGGTCGCATCTACTGGCCACACACATACATCATGGAGTTCAAGCAAGATGGCTGGCAGCCGAAGCAGATCTCGGCCGGTTACCGCGAACTGGTCGACGGCCAGCTGACACGGATCAAGGATCCGGAGACTCGCAACGACGTCAGCGAACCGATTCCCCTGGATGCTGATGGGCGAGCCATTCCAGCGGAAGACCTCAAGGCCAACCCGGATCTCGCCGTCTACATCGAATTCACAGGCTTTCGCGAAACCGACTTTGCCCAGCTCGGTCTCAACCTGTAGCGCAACGGTGCAGCCTCAGGTGAGGAGCTGAGCATGGCTGTGAAAGTTGCAGATCGCGTTCTCGAAACCACGAACACCACAGGGACTGGCAGCTTCCAGCTGCTGGGGACTCAGACTGGTTTTGTGCGGTTTCGCGACGGCGGGATTCTGACAGGCGAGCAGGTCTATTATGTGGCCGAACATCCCACGCTGGATGAGTGGGAAGTTGGCGTCGGCACGTTGACCACGGGCACTCCCGATGTGCTGGCCCGGGTGCAGATCCTGAGCAGCTCGAATGCCGGTTCGGCAGTCAGCTTTTCACCCGGCCGCAAACGCATCCGCTGCACGTTGCCGGCAGAGGCCTTGGAAGATTACGGCGATCTCTTAGGGCAAATCAATTCACACGCCTCACGTCACAAGCATGGCGGGGCGGATGAAGTGGCCACAGCTACGCCAGCAGCCAATGCGATCCCCAAAGCCGGGGCGGGTGGCAGCCTGGCAGATGGCTGGATTCCCTCACTGGCCATCAGCAAAACCACTGGCCTGCAGGCGGCACTGGACGCTAAGGCAGCTCTGTCTCACAATCACGGCGATGCCGATCTAATAGCCCTCGATGCTGCCAAGCTGACCGGCACGATTGATCCAGCTCGTTTGCCAGTGCTCCCCAGTTCGGTGCAGATCGTGTCGAGTGGCGGAATTGCTGACCTGACCTCTCCCCAGCAGGCAGAGATCGGGGACGGCTCGATCGTCACCACGACCGATGGGCGACGATGGGTCTATACAGGATCCGGGAGCAAGACCTCCGAGGCCAGCTATATCGAGCTGGCAGACCTCACTCCGGAATGGAGTGTCATTGCCAACAAGCCCGCGATCCTCACTGCGATCGATGCCCTGTCTGCGGCTGGAATCATTGCCCGCACAGGAGCAGGCACAGTCGCAGCTCGCACCATCACACAGGGAACAGGCGTCACTGTCACGAATGGCGATGGCGTCTCAGGTAATCCGACGATTGCGATTGGTCAAGCGGTGGCGACGACAAGCGATGTGACTTTCAACACATTAACGACCACCAGCACGGCAAACGTGCAAGGATCAATGCGAGTTGGTTCAGCGGGGGCGGTGGGCAACGCCAGCTACATGATGCAGGTTGTGCAGAATGCAGCATCAACTCGCAATTTTGTTGTTGAGAATAGCAGCGGAACACATAACGCGGGTTTTGTTGTCATTGCTGGTTCTCGAAACATGTCATTCACCCAAACGCCAAGCGGCGCTTCGGGCATGACTGTCACTGGTGGCGGCGATCTGCTTTTCAACATTGGATCGGCTGATCGACACTACATGCAGGCCGCTGGATCATTCCGAGACTTTGGTATTTCCTCTACACCAAGCGGCGTATCTGGATGGGCAACCCGATGGGCTGACACTTCTGGAAATTGGTATACGCGAGCGGGAACTGGCTCGATTTACCGCCTCGGAGCTCAAGGTCTGTTCGCGATCACCTACGGGGCGACGATCACTCCGGACGCGAACAACGGGCCGGTGCAGTCCTGCACGCTCACGGGGGCGGTGACAGTCGCTGCTCCAACAAACATGTCATCGGGTGATTTCCTCAATCTGGTGCTCATCCAGGATGGCACTGGTGGCAGAGCAGTCACCCTTTCGGCTTTTTCCCTGACCAGCAACTCGGCGGCGATTGATACGACCGCCAATAAGCGGCAGGAAATTCAGATCCGCCGCGACGGTTCCATTTATCGAGCCCATGTTCTCGGGAGCTATTAAGCCATGCTTGCCCAACTCAACTTCCCCAATCCACTCGACCCGACTGGCAGCTATCCCAACGCATTCTGCTGGGCGGATGAGTTCTGCAATTTCACGCAAGAACGCAGGCTCTCGGCGGTCTTTAAGATCTACGCTTCGCCCGAAGCCTACTTCACTGGAAAGCCTCCCGTGGCCTCACGGTCGATCACTGTTGAAGGGCAGGACTATCTCGACCTGCTGGCAGCCAATGCTGCGGCCTTCACCAGTCTGGGTGATCTGCTGAGTACACACGCGAAAGAGAGCGTCCCCGAGTTCTCTGCCGCAGTCCAAGTGCCAACCACACTCCCAACCACCCTAGATCCAAGGCAACTGCCGGAATGAACGATCACGAATTCACCATCTACATCAGGAATCTCGAAGCCCAGAGAAACACGGCGATGAACGCGAACGCGGAGCTTTCGGCCCGCCTCTCGTCGGCTGTGCATCGTCTTCAGCAACTGGAGGCTGCCAACGCGGATCTCACTGCTCGCCTGCAAGCCTGCGAGCCAGCCAGTGAGTCAAACGAACCGGTCGCATCCACTGAAGAGGTGCCACAACCATAATGCTCGGTAATGAGTCCATGTGTGAAGTCTCTGTGGGCGAACGTGTCCCGCGTGTCCCGGAAGTGGCAGCCAAGCTGGCAGACATCACAGAGACGCTCACGTTCCCCGTGACTGAGTTCGATGAACGAAACACAATTCAAGGCTCGATCATCGAGCAACCTGGTTAAGGTGTTCCATGCCTGGAGTGATCTATCTCGACAATGATCTCGATGTTGTCGTCAGGGGTTTGAGACTGGCCGAGGACAACTCGCCGATCAATGACGCCGAGTTGTATGTGGCTCTCGGCCGCAAGCTGATTTCTGGAGAAATCACAGCAGCGACGAACGCCACACCGATCGTCATCACGAGCGCTGGCCACGGTCTCTCGAACGGTGACTCGGTGGTCATCATGAACGTGGAAGGGAACCTCGCAGCGAATGGTGGCTGGGAGGTTGCCAACGTCACGACGAACACCTTCGAGCTGGTCGGCTCTGTGGGGTCCGCCGCGTATGAGGCCAGCGGCGTCTGGTATGCCGGCGTCACTGATGCGATCCACATTCCGCTCGAGAGTGAACCCGGGGAAGCCGGTCATTACCGCGGCACGATCCCCGGGAGCGTCAACATCAATCGCGGTGAGATGCTCGTGGAGCTGATCTACTGCCGAAATTACCAACTGGGCTGGCAGCGCGAACTGCAGGGAAGGATCCGCACACGATGACCGCAGTGATGTTCAGCCAGGGAGCGGCCCGCAAGATCCGTACGGCGACCGAGAGAGTTTTGGGGAAAGGGCCGCCGCCGCCAATCAACAGCACTCGACCTAGCCCGCTGCGTCCCGAGAACCGTTACATGGGGAAGTTCGTCACGTCCTTGGAGGCTCCGGAGATCGACCCGGAGATTGACCGCATTGTGCCGACGTCGGCCACGTTTCAGGTCTGGCTCCCTGATCCAGAGCAGCCCGACGTGCAGCTCATCCCCACTGACATCGAAATGCTGGTGTATAACTTCGACCCGAGTCTGACGGCCGAACCCGATATCTTCGGGAAGATCGAATATCTGAATGGCGTCTGGTCTCCCTATTGGGCCAGTTGCGAGTAAAGGATTGCTGAGATGGGACGCCCCTGTGCCTGCTGCGGTTGTCGCTGCACCCTCGAAGAGCGAAACGCGAACGTCATGGAGGAGACGGATCTCGTCACCTTCCCGGCCTCAATCACCGGTAGCACAATCACAACGGCTGGCAATGAAGAAGATGGCAGTCCTTTCACTTACAAATGCAGCAACACGCTTTCGCCAACGAATCATCCACCCAGTAGAGTCTGGACTCACGAGTATGAGACGGGGGCGATTTACAACGGAGCGTTATACGCCAGTTTTCCCTCGACAATTACCGCAGACCTGGATGGATCAGGATTCACCAGAGGGCCAGTTATCGACCTTGAATTTCTGGCTTCAACTGGCGTTCTTATTCCGAGCTCATGGGTTCGCTTCGATGGGTTCAGCTTTGGTTTCCCAACTTACACAGCGACTAGTCAATTTGTTTACGGTGGAACTCCAACAGCTATTGTCGCAGGACAGTTTTTCCCGGAACCGTTTGTTCCTGATGGTCATTCTCGATTGATTGATATTCGATGGGATCAAGCAGAATCGCGACACATCAGTCGAACTTACGATGACGAGCCACTGGTTGAAAACTTCAGGTGGCTTTATTCGCAGTTCTATTCTTTCAACTTTACAACAGGTCTCTATGAAACTTCCGGCTCAATGACGAGCACCAACACTTATAGCCCCACGCTTATCGAAAGTGATGTCACTGACTTTTTCAATGAGTTGCGGCCGCTGGTTAAGCAAGGCGATCAGATTGGATACTTCGGAGCAGGGCCGACAATACACGCGACAAGCGGCATCTGGTCACGACTGTCAGTGAGCAACGTGTTAAGCGGAACAGTGATTCGCCCGAAAGCAACGCCAACAGTCGGAACTGATTTTCTTGGAGCCTGGGAAAACTTCACGCTTGACCTCACGGAAGGAGCAGAACCTATTTATTTCGGACTTGGCTATTTCCGAATTGCTCCCACTCCAAAACCATTTGTGACTGTAGATATCGGCCCGCCTTCTGGTGGAGGCCCGTACGGTGCTGACACATTCACATTGAACTATTATCTCGACCATGTCGTAGAACCCTGGACGTTCACGGACAACTTCGAATGGGACAGTGTCTGCGTCAAGCTGCTTCCCTCTGACGTCTGATCGCGCAACAGTTGGCCTCATAACGGGAGGCCCACTGTGCTGCTGGCAGAAGCGATCGATCAATTCCTGAACCATGTTCTCGCGACGCGCAAGCCCGCGACCGAACGTCATTATCGGGAACGACTGCAAGGCCTCCGGAAGCTGCACGGTACCAGCTCGATCGACTCACTGACGACATCCTCGATCGAGCAGCATTTCGCTCAGGCCAATCACTGGCCGGACGGCAGGCCCAAGGCTCCCGATACCATCCGGGCCAACATCATTGCCTGGGAGCAGCTGCAGGCGTTTCTCCTGCAGGAGCAACTCATTCCGCAGGCGTTGACGGGGGCGATCGCCAAGCCTTCTGGGCAGCTCAGGGAACGCCTTCCGACGAAGGATGAGATTGCCAGGATTCTGGCAGCCGCTGTCCCTGCCTTTGCTCTGATCTACCGGGCCTTGAGATTGTCCGGCTGCCGGCCAAGTGAGTTGGCCAAGGCGACCTTTGCCGACTGGGATCAACGTGAAGGAGTGATCAGCCTGGCTGACCACAAGACCGCAACGAAGTCGAAACGACCCAGACGCATCGCAGTGGGCGACAAGCTGCTGGAGTATCTGCGATTGGCGATCGGTGACCGCACCGAGGGGCCGCTCTTCCTGACCAGCCAGGGCAAGCCCTGGACTTCCGCCCGGCTTTCGCAAGAGTTCCGCAGAACACGCGAGCGGGCCGGTCTCTCGAAGGATCTTGTGCTGTATCTCACAAGACACGAACACGCCACCCAGTTGTGCGAGAAGCTCGATCTCAATGCGGCCGCCGAGGCCTTGGGTCATGCGTCGCTCAACACGACCCGACGTTATCTCCACCTCTCAGCCAAGAAGCTGAAGGCCAATCAGGATCTCTTTGAGGAATGATGTCGTGAAGGATTTCCTTTTCTGTTGGCTGATGAGCTTCATTGTGGGTTTATTGTTTGTAGCCTTCTGGATCGGCTGTTGGCTGTGGGTGTGCGCGATGGATCGTTGGCCAGTTGAAGCAGGCACGATAACGGTCGCTGTCATACTGGTCGTTGTCTCTTTCCTCATTGCTCTGGCCGTACGAGATCGAGGCGATGAACAGCAGGAACATGAGGATCGCTTTTTGAATTACCAGCAGCTTTGTGAGCAGCGGAAACAAGAAGGCAAACCACTGCCCCTACCTCCGATGCTTGATCGGACCCAGTGGTGAAGCCGACTGATTTCCTCAGAAATCAGTGATTGAAAACAAGGTGGCCATGGGGATGCGTCAACACCCCCATGGCCTGCAATCCGACCTGATCGCACAGGCCGGCTGCATTCGCCAAAGGAGCGGACATGCAGCGGTATCCCTGTGCGCAAAACGTAGGTAAATCAGCAGGCCCGGGCGGTCTGCCACGTGGCCCTCCGGAAAAGATCGATCGACTCGCCGTCGTCTGGATCGATCATTCCGTTTGTGAGGGTTACCCGTGAGAAATCAAATTGTTTGCTGGTTTGGTAGTAAGGCTGCGCTTGCTCCCGAGATCCTTCCCGAGTTCGGGCCGCACAAGGCCTACTTCGAACCTTTTGCCGGTGGCATGGCGATGCTGTTGAGAAAGCCGCCTTGTCTCCGTGAAACCGTCAACGATCTGCACCAGGATCTGACCAACCTTGCCAGAGTGCTGGCTCATCCGATTGATGGAGCTGCCCTGTACCGTCGATTGTCACGCATGCTTTGCAACGAGCAGCTCCACCGGGAATCTCGTGAGCTGCTCGAACAGCCCTTTGAGCCTGGTCTTGAGCGTGCGGTCCACTACTTTTACGTGTCATGGATGGGGAGAATGGGCTCGATCGGAGCCAGCACCTGCAACTCCATGGCTCATGGTTACAAGACCAGCTCAAACTCTTGTTCGAGGAAGCTGCGAGCGGCGGTCGAGTCAATCAACGCATGGCGGAAGAGGCTGCGTGATGTGACCATAACAAACCGGGATGCGTTCACCTTGATCGATCAGCTCGGTGACGAGAGCGGTATGTTGATCTATCTCGACCCGCCCTATATCGAGAAGAAGGGCAAGTATCATTTCGATCTGCGGCCGGAAGATCACGGACGCTTGGCAGATGCGGTCAAGCGGTTCAAGAAGGCCCGAGTGATTGTGAGCTATACCGACCATCCACAGCTCGCTCAGCTTTACCCGCCGGATCGATGGACAAAGCGAGTGCTGGTCCACAAATCGCAGACAAACAAGCTGGCCAAACGAGGGATTGTCAAGCCGCCTGAAGTGCTGCTTATCAACGGGCCATCCCTCTCCGCCTGACGCTTGCCTGATCACTGAACAATTAGCCCAGCAATAAGTTCAGACCGTTGCAGAAGATCAACGGACTTTTAATCCGTAGGTCGAGGGTTCGAGTCCCTCCGCTCTCACTCTCGATCGATCTTTGAAACATCTGATACAGCGAGGGAATGAGGCCGTGTCCGTCAGGGCCACGGGATGCAGTAGCTGTGCTCTTAGAGCCTGAAAGGCTCCGTTGTTTGGGGCCATTGCATTTTCGAACCTCTTCCCCCAATGGCTGTCACCCCGCCGCTCAGCACCGGCGGGGTGTCTGCTTTTAGGCCCGGGTAGAACACCGGATTCGTAGTCCGGTGATCTACCAACCCAATACAATGGGCAAAATGCGGTGAACAAGCTGGATGTTTACTTGCTGTTCTGAATAGATATGATGGCCTAGCTAAAGGTGCTGTTTTCACTCTTCACTAGGGCTCACATGAAAAGACTTTCCGGCTGCGCTGTCGTCTGCTTTCTCGGTCTCGTTGCGTTATGCATCATCCCTGCCATTTTCGCCAAAAGAGGTGGGCCCGCAACCAACAGAGTCACACCTCAGCCAGTGGGCCCAGCGAAGCCGGTTGATCAGTCGGATGTCAAAGTCATTCCCGGTTTAATGCCAGTGGATATCTACATGAATCTGACGAAGCAGGGATTCCTGAAACAGGGGCCTGTCGGTAGTCCACCCATGTGGAGACTCACGCGGGAATCAGATGGCGTCAAGATGGACGTGGAGATCTTCTCTCCGGGCAGCATGAGCAGCGTGTCGTCGGTCAGAGCATTTTGTTTTTCGCCATCTGGCGTGCGAGTTGACGAGGCTGGGAAAATGCAGTTTCTCTTTCCTTACCTTGCCACACTTCCCTATCAAGGGGCCGAGCCGATCAAGGCACAAGAGTGGGTCATTGAGCATATGAAAACAGGGGGCGAGACGATCATTGGCTCGGTCAAGTTTGAGATTCTTGGGGCTGATAATGAGTTTTCACGGAGCCTGAGAATCAGCGTTGTCGAGTAGCATTTCATTTGACGCTGCAGAAGCCGCTCTGACGAGCGGCTTTTTTTATTGCTTGACTTTCTTTGGCTCTGATGCTTTGATCATGCCCGCAGTCATCGGACTGCCACCCCGTCGAAAGGGTGAGATAAACAACGTTCGACCATGACCTTCTTTGGCGTGCTCTCAGCTCGCCGGGATGCCGCGGCCTGGACGTAGCCTTTTGGTTTTTGTCAGGCCGGTTCCGTTCCCGTTGTTTCGGAATTTCGACCGGCTCCCGTGTTCCGCCGCTGAGTTTTTGCTGGCTACCTACATCGGCAGGCCCGCCCATGTAGGTAGATACCCACTACGCACGCACAGTCTCAACTCTGTGCGTGCGTAGTGCCCAGCTTTACCAAGCGGCATGCCGGCAGGTGATGATTCATCTGCACAAGGATGTCGTGCGCTCATGCAAATTTTGAGCTATAGATCAGTAGGAGTCAGCTCCTCGCGACTGATCGAGAAGTCACTCACTCAGCCCGTCACGGATGGTCTTTTGGAATCGAGCCGGGTCGCTCCCGGTGCGGGCATTCCCATGTCCCAGGAAGTCCACGGAAGCCATGCAGAACCAATTCACACTCACACGTTCACGGCCCGAACAGGCCCAGCCTCCACGCATCTTCAAGCTGGTGATCGACGACGATCAAGTCAGCTATGGAGACGCCCCGTTGTCAATCCATTCCACTCTGCGGGAATGCTTCGAGAAGGCGGTCTTGCCGGAGATCGAGATTGCCGAATCGACCATCATCGAATACGAGGCGATGCTCAACCACTGGGAACGCATCATGCGAACCGTGGGAGTGGGCACGATCGACAAGGCCATGCTCAAGCAGTTTCGCGACCGGCTGGCCGCCGAACGCTGGACGCGATCGAAGCTGGCCAAAGCCACTGGAAAACCTCGATCGGCCGCCACAGTCAACAAGGTTATGCGGCACCTGAAGGCTGTCGTCATGAAGCTCTTCCCGCCCGACCGGCACAACCCCGAGGGGCTCGGCCTGGTACCGCTCTGCAAGTTCCCCGGGCGACTGGAGGAGCCTGCGAAGCTGCCCTTCACTTACAGCCGATCAGCGATGTCTGCTCTCTATCGAAATGCTCATGCGGCCAAGCCCGAGAAGACCACGCGATCGACGCCGCTCTATCGACCGGAGCTGTGGCAGCTGGCGATTGTGCTGGGCTTTGGCACTGGCCCGCGATCGTGGGACCTGCTCTCAATGACGTGGGATCGCATTGGCTGGGAGGATTTCAAGTATGGGTCGATCAGCTTCAAGGCTCAGAAGACAAAGAAGCTGCAACGCATCCCACTGAGTCAGGTCGCACGCCGGCATCTGGAAATGGTCCGCGACCTGCAGCTGCACGAGAGCGAGATCTTCCCCATGTTCCGCAAGACCAATCGCAGTGTCTATCGCTGCTGGCGACGGATCTGCCTGGCTGCTGGACTGATCTCACCCGAGGGCCGCAATGCTCACTTCGAGGATTTGCGCAAGACCTGCTCGACAGCCTACGACGACATCTCGCCGGGAGTCGGTCCCTGGATTACGGGTCACGAGCTGCAGGGGGTCAACGCCAAGAATTACCAGAACCCCACGAAGCGCGTGTTGAAGGCAGTGAAGCAACTCAAACAACCGCTGGCATTTCGCGAAGGAGCCGGGCTGCTGAAGCCAACCACGCCCGAATGATTTCTCTGGAAATCAACGACACAACTGGTCTGCCGCAGGCACGCCCGGTCTTTGCTGTGACTCCTGCAGCAGAGGCCGGGCGTGGCCGTTTTCACTCATCAAGGAATTACATCATGGGCTTTTCTCGCCCTCCACTCACGGTCGAGCAAAGGCTGTCTGCTCTGCTTGCCGGCTTCAATCGTCGCGACATCAGGATCTTCATGGATGCAGTCACTCTGCTGAAGTTCGCGGCCGACGGTCACTGCAAAAGTAAAGATTGCAACATGTGTAATCACCTCGAGCTGATCATGGAGCAAGGACTCCTTCACCCCACTCCCCAGGAACAATCGCTATGAGTGCTCGATTCGAGCTGAAAATCACTTCCCCCGTTGGGCTTGCCAGCGCTGATGAAGCCGCTGGTCGAGCACTGATTGACTTGGCACAGGTCACACCGATTCGGGATGGCCAGGCCTTCGTCGCCTGTACTGAGAGTCGCATGCTTGCCATCGCTCGCTGCGAATCATCAGCAACGAACCAGTGCCTTGTCGGTGCTGACTTGTTGCGTGAGCCCAGGAGCTTTAACGCATTGGCACCGAGAGCGTTTCCACCGGTGGACAAGCTACTTGAGCAGGAGTTGAAACGACCGTCTGCTGCAACAGTCACATTCAATTGCCGACTGCTCAAGAAGCTGGCCAAAGCCCTTGGATCTTCGGATGGTCAAGTCACCATCATCGTATCTGATGATCCTACTTCGCCCATTAAGGTCGTCACGCGGACTGGTGACATCGGCTTGTTGATGCCGGTAGAGCCACCCATCTTTGTAATCGAAGAGTATGACCCTCCCGCAAAGCGTCAGGCGTCTGCTGATGAATGCTGGAGGCTTCAAGCTCAAGAATACGTGGACGCTCACGAAAGATCGCAAGCGTCAGCAGCCGTGACGCCACAGGCTCAGCCTGCAGGTTCCGATATAGATCGGAAATCGGAAGGGGGCCAGGCTCATGGTGATTGATCTCCAAGCCGCTTTCATAGACATGCTGGCCGAAGGCTGGACGAATGATGGCCCAATGACTGAAGACCAGTTCGCGCAGCTGCAGGCCGCCTTCTTTGGAGGCGTGGCTTGCGCGGTCACGGACCTGCCCATCGATCACCCGCACAGGGAGGCGATCAACATTCAACTGCAGAAGTTTTTCCGCCAGTTTAAGGCCAAGAACGGTCTGGCCTGATTTAACGAGCCTTAACTCACTTGAAGGAACGCACGATGCTAGTCCTCTCCCGCAGACCGCATGAATCCATCCGCTTGACGATCCCTGAGAATCTTCCTCCTGGCACAGTGATTGAGATCACGACATTGGAAGTCAGGGCCAACGCCGTGAGGATTGGATTGACAGCACCTCGATCGGTGCAGATCGCCAGAAGCGAACTGGTTGACGAGTCAGGAGTCACCAGCAAGGAAGCTCCTGATGAGTAAGCACAAGTCACCAGCACCCGGGCAGCAGTCGTTGATTGTCACACCGCCATACCCGAGGCGGCCACCCTACTTTGCCCTCAAATTCCTGAGGCTTGTCGATCGATTCTTCGGGCCTCAATACAACCCTCGAATTGTGCAGATCCTCATGTACGTGGTCTTAACTGAAGATCGCCGTCGATACGCCAGCGAACCGACCTTCTGGCTTTCGCAGATCCGCGATCGCATTGGCCTGAAGGATGACAGCCACACGGCTGCACTCATTCAACAGGCTGTTCAGTCAGGCTGGCTCTACTGGCATAAGCCATCGAATCGGGAACTTGCCACTGCCTGGGTGTTGGTGCCACTGGCTTATGAATGCGAGTTATCGAATGGATCAGAAGCTGAAGATCACTTACCCGGGCTACAGCCCGGGTATCACCCCGGGTATCACCCCCGCAAAGACCCCGGCAAAGACCCAGTGAAAGACCCCTTGTCTTCTTTCCCTAACCTTAACCCATCCCCCTCCCCCAAAGATGCCGTGGAGGAGGTGGTGGAAAAGTTGCTTCAGGCTGCAGGAGTGGCAAAGCACCTCGAAACGATCGAGGCCTCGCGAAAGCTGGGCAACTCCTTCGAGTGGATGCGAGCCAAGATCCAACACTTTCAAGCGAACAAGGGGAGCGACTGGGGGCCAGGCCTCCTCGCGACCCACCTGAAATGCCGTAGTTTCGCGGGGACGCCCGCGAACCATGGCTGGCCGACTCGAACCACATCCGTGGCTTCGAGGACGCCTGACGCTGCTGCAGAGGCCATCCGGTCCACGCAGCAGCTCGAACGTGACCGCCGGGAAAGGCAGCTCGAATTCCAGTTCGGGCCGCTTGTTGATCAGCTCTCATCCGATGAGCAGATCGATCTCCTGAAGGCACGTCCTGACGCCGATCGACTGATTGAACTCTTTCGCAGCTCACACCGAGCGCGAGGCAAGGGAGGCGTCGTCCGACGCGCCCTGCTCGAAGAGTTCGCCAAGCGGCATACCGCCGCCTGACTTCACCACGGATGGCCAGTGGGCACGGAGGCCCCTTTCCTTAACCTCACACAGGAGGCACGCTCAGCGTGCGCACGTATGGCGAAAATCCCCACCACGATCGACGGCTTTTATGACTGGCTCTGCCGGCAGGTACCTGAAGGGACGACCGTCAATTTCATCGTTGCTCTCTTCCACAGTGCCGAGCGAGGTCGCGTTTACACCTCAGTTAAGTACAACGTCGACCTCAACGATTACTCGAAGGATCGACCGGAGCAAATCCGGGAGCTGCTCAACAAAGATTTCCACTCACTGGAACAAGCGGGCAAGTGGGTCACGAATCATGCGATCCCGCTCCTTAAGGGAGCAAGGCTCGAAGTGCCCAGGCCGAAGCAGCGACGGCTGACAGACACGCCGATCGGCCTGCCGAATAAGCAGCCGCTTCGCCTCGAACACAAACCCGAACCCTCCCCCTTGATTCCGTGAGGTGTGCTGTGACTCAGCCAGAACTCGACACGGATTTCACGGACGAGATCGTCTGCCCATGGTGCGGCTATGAGCATCGAGACAAATGGGAATACCAAGAAGGCGAGCAGTTCTGCGGTGACTGCGGCCGCAAGTTCTTTCTCGGGATTCACACGAAGGTGACCTATTCAACTGAACGCTTGGAGTAGCAATGTCAAATCCCCATTACCGGAAATGCTTTGGTTGCGATCTCGTGTGGAAGCATCATGAGGTCATGACGCCTCGCGTGGTCTGCCTCAGATGTAAATCACAAAACACCGGTCTAATTGACCGAGTGCAAAGGTTTGCAACTTACATCGAACTTATTGGTTTCACTCGTCATAGAAATGACTGCTGGAGAATGCAGCTGGCGAAAGATGATAAGTCTGAGCTGGTCATGCAGTTGGTCGAGAACCTCGATATCGAAAACGCCTTCGACGTTGAACTGCATTCGCTACCTCTCAACGTAGGCGACGATCTGGTTCCTCATGCCGTTTTTCTTACCTACGCCAGACCAGTCACATCCGCTCATCAACTCTCCACTCTCGTTGAAGTATTGAGGATGTATTGCCAATGAACACGAGCCCTGAACTCAAGCCCCTCGTGACGTTCTACACCATATTCAACAGCCCTCTGGATTATCCAGGGGAGTTTGTCGTACGGCGATTCCATGTGATGCCTGGCGGCAAGCAGGCCGTGGACATGGATCTATGGGCAAGAGGCCCAACTCTTGAGAGCGTGATCGAACAGATCCCTGATGGACTCACCCGCATTGGTCGTCATGCGCTGGATGTGTTGTCTCTTGTGGAGACGTGGTCATGAAGCTCCTCTGCCGCATCTTTGGCTGCGAAATCCACAGACGCCATGACGGCTGCTGTGAGGAATGTGGGGCCCACATCTACGACGACGATTTCATTCAGCAGCCCTGCTGGTTGATCCGTACGTGGCGGATCTGGTGGCAATGGCTGAGATGCAAGCTGGTCGGCCACAAGTGCTGCCACTGTGGCAAACGCTACTGGGTGCCAGGGCCGGGCGGCGGCGAGCTGTTCTGCTCCCTCGAATGCGACCGCGAACATGTCCCCTTTTAAGGATCTCCCCATGAAGACCAAGCGAAACCCGAAGAACCTCAGAGAGTGGCAAGAAGCGGCCGACGCCGCTGAGCTATTCCTGCAGATTGATTCCGCCAGATCTTACGGCCTGATCACTGGCGGCCCGGCCGTCGATGTCGATCGCTGCGAGGAGCTGCTGAAGCTCGCCGCCCGCCGCAAGATTCGACCCAACAAAGATGCCCTCGGTCTCATCCTGCAGGGACTGAAGACCACAGGCGGCCAACTTGTGGAGAAGCCACGATGAGAAACATGTCGTTCATGCTCACGACTCAGCAGATCCTCGATCGCAGCAAGACGGTCACACGTCGGCTGGGCTGGAAGTTCCTGAAGCCGGGCGAGCTCCTGCAGGCCTGCGAGAAGTGCCAAGGACTCAAGCCAGGCGAGCAGCTCCGCAAGCTGGCAGTGATCGAGGTGGTTTCGATCCGCACTGAGCCACTCAACGCGATCCGGGATGATGATGTTGCCCGGGAAGGATTCCCCGATCAGCACTGGCATCAGTTCGTGGACATGTTCTGCGAGGCCATGGCGTGCCGGCCAACGGATCCAGTCCAGCGGATCGAGTTCAAGTATGTGGACGAGGTGGCACCATGAAGAGTCACCCAACCAACGAAGCCCCTCAACTCTTTGAGGACGATACCGTCAGGCCGAAACCGGCCAGCCGCAAGCTGCCACCCTGCATCCCCTCGCCATCAGGCACAGGCCCAGCCGGTGAAACCTGCATGAGTTGCAGGCATCTCTGCAGAGTCAGGCACAACGATTACGTTTACCTCAAGTGCGGCCACATGAAGCATTCGTGGAGTCGTGGAGCAGGTACCGACATCCGGGCCGGATGGGCAGCCTGCCGGCAGTGGGAGAAGAAAGATCGTCGGGAGGTGGCCCAATGAGTACCTCAACCAAGAACCGCTGCACGTGCATTGAATGTGAGATCTCTTTTGGGATTCGACCGCCTGGCACAGTTTCACCAGTGACCTGTGAAGAGTGTACAAGTCGATTAAAGCCCAGCCGCCTTTGTATGACCTGCCAGAGAATCATCGCAGTTGGTGAATGCTTTATCGATCATCCTCGTCTCGGTTCGCTTTGCTCAGTCTGTTGCGATAACTGGCTGAAACAGAAGGAAGACGATGCCTGGGATGAGTATTCAATGGCAGATGAAGAGGAAGAAAAACAGGGTCTCTACTCGTTCTGTAATTCACTCACGGAACTGCGGCTGGCGTTAAGGAGTTTAAAATGGGTTAGCGCTCAAGAAAACGATGCAGCAGCACAAGTCGGTCTGGAGGTGGCTGAATGAAGCACCTCACACTCAAGAACGCCACTGGCTTCAGTCGGGGCGGTCATTCCAAGACCTATCCTGCCGGCACGATCTGCATTGTCTATTCGGCGATTGACCACAACCAGCACCTCGATCTCAAGTGGCTGGGCGATGAACTCAAAAAGGCTCGCAAGCTGAACGAAGGCAAGTCAGGCCCACCGGCTTATCTGGTCGTGATCGTCGAGGGTGAGTTCATCACTGTGCTGCCACGCGAGCAGATGGCCATCGCCGAATGCGATCAGCCAGAGCCAGCGATCCACCTGGCTGGCTTCCGCTCAGCCCCGATCACTCTGCAGCAATCGGAAGTTCTGCCGGCCGCCGCTCCCGACCCAGTGAAGCCTCCCAAGAAAGCCCCTCAACGGAGTCTCTTTGAATGAGGCACCATAAGGTCAAGCCACTGGCCGGGCAGCTCTCGCTCCTGGGTGATCTGCCCGTGAAGTACTGCCCGGTCTGCGGTCGACGCCTGACGAGCGATCGCAGCCACAAGGCTGGCATTGGCCCGCAATGCCGACGTCAGGCTCACATCGTCCGACGCCAAGACGCCATCAGTCAGTTGATTCATCGAATCGTTTTGAAGGTCAGGAAAGCCCCATGTCAAAGGTCATCGAAGTGAAACAGGCCAAGCCGACGAAAGAAGATTATGAGTGTTTTCTGGAGTTCATGTACGGTCTTGAGCGCATGCTCGAGCATCGCGTTCACCCCGATCGCAACAAGGATGAGGAAATCGATATCAATTGGATCGATGAGAATTTGCGATACTGGATCGAAAGACAGTGGGACAATCGCAGTAAGCCTCTGGATGTTTCTTTGGTCTGGCAGCGAGTGTTTTATGCCGGCCAATGTGCCGTCGAAAACTCATGCGACCCCTCGAAGAAAGTCCTCGAATGGCGTCCTGAAATCCAGCGGGCTCTCGACTTCTACGAGGCCCACGGTCCAAAGGTAATCAAGTGATTGAATCACTATCTGACCTGCGGCCGCTCTTTGAGCAGCCCGGCGAGGAGGGCGACTGGTGGCGTGCGATCATGCCCTACATCGCCAGCCAGGTCAGCGGCTGGAGTTCCGCTTGGATGACCAAGACAGAGGAAGAGCTGCTCAACCCGACTTATGTCGCCGCCCTGGCTCTCGGTTCCATCAACGACCGCACGAAAGGCCTTCACTTTGAACACGGTCACTCATGGGTGACATCGGAAGTCAACCACGCTCTGCGAAATCTCGAATCAATGTGTTCCCCAACCCCTGAAGAGGAAGAGTTTTTTATGGCCACGAAAACGAAACCAGCACCTGCCAAGCCCACCAAAGCCACGAAGCCAGCGAAGCCGAAAGAAACCGCTCCTGAGGTCACATCAGAGTCATCGCAGGAGCATCCCGGCAAGGCCTTCATCGTCGATCGCAGTCGTGACATCCCACTCTCTCAGCTCGATCCCAGCCCCTGGCAGGTCCGCAAGAAGACCAGCAGCGAGTGGATTGCCGAGTTAGGCCAATCGCTCTTGGATGATGGCCAACTGGCACCGCTGTTGGTCAGGCTGAGCAAGATAATTAATCAAGGATCGCTGGCGAATCGCTACGAAATCATTGCTGGTCATACGCGAGCCTTCGCGGCTGGTCAGGTCGGCCTCAAATCTCTGAGGTGTGACATCCTCGAATGCGATGACGAAACCGCTCAGCGGCTCGTGTTGATCGATAACGCGAAGCGGAAAGACCTCACGAAGATTGAGCAGGCCCAGGCACTGAAGGCACTGGTCGAAACGTACGAGGCGGCCGGGAAGAGTCAGCGGCAACTGGCCGCCGACATCGGGATCAGCCAGGGACAGATCAGCAATCTGACCCGGCTGCTGCTCCTGCCGCCCGAGGTGCAGGAGCTGGTGATTTCTGGAGAAATCACTCAGGCGTCCGCCCGCGAAGCAGTGCCGATGCTGCAGCATCCAAAGATTGCCAAAGCATTTGTCGCGGAGATTGCTGACATTCGAGATGTGGCCGTGGAGGAGGCGGAACGTCAGGGCGAGGAGGCCAGGATTGACCTGATGAACTCCATCCGTTCGGTCGTTCGTGAGATTGGTCAACCTCTTGATGGTCAAATCTACTACAAGGGTCGCTGGGTGAACCGGGCCTTTAAGCTGACGCCTGAGATTGAGGAGCAGCTCGACATTGTTGATCTGTCGAGCAACCCGAAGGACCCTCGACGATATGCACTCAACAAAAAACTCTTTGAGGAGCTGCAGGACAAGGCAGAAGCCAAGAAGAAGGCGGATGAGCAGAAAGGGATCGAGGGGAAGTGCTCAGGCAAGAAGCAGCTGACGCCGGCACAGCAGAAGGAAAAGGACAAGCAGCAGGCTGAACAGCTCGCAGCGAGAATCGCGAAGTGGAAGATCAGGATCCAGAAGGACATGGTCTGCGATTGGATTGATACCACTGCGAGCGAGCGGGAGATGGTCAGCGTGCTGGGATGGCTCTGGCTGCACTGGCAGCACCACAGCGAGAAAAGGGTGATCAGCGAGAGCCTGCGTGAGGCTTTGCAAGAATCTGGCATGAAGGACTTCAACCCTGATGAACGTGAGCTCGTTAAAGCCCTGCTGAAGGCGGATCAACCAAAGGATGATTTGGTTTTTCCCCAGGTGCTCCGAAGCATGGGCCTCAAGATTCTTCGGCGATGTGAGGTCGCTCCATTTCGAATTGCGGATCCTGAGATCATTCAGATCATTTTCGATTATGCCAGACTCAACATTGAGACGGTCTGGGCCTCGGCCTACGGTGAGGACGTCGAGGAGTTTTTCGGGATGCATTCAACGGCTCAACTGACGGCCCTGGCGAAGGAGCTCAAGATCTCCGTCAGCAGCCCCAAGAAGATCGACATGATCGACGATCTCCTGCAGCACTGCTGGGGTAAGCCCTGCCCGAAATCGATCATTGATGCCAAGGCGGCAGACGCCAGCGGGAAGTGGTGATTTTTGACGATCAACGGATTTTGCAAAATAATTATGCAAAATCCGTTGACTTTCGTTTCGCTATCGCCGATACTCATTCCATCAGACCTGCAGCACATGGAAACGAAAATGAAACTCGCAGCTTACATCTACCCAGCCAGCCACGAACTGCACGGAAAAGTAATCTGCGTCCTGCCAGCCACTCACCGATGCAAGGTGCTGAACAAAGCCTGTAAGCGGATTTTCGGGACCAAGGAAGAGTTGCCGGGCAAAGTTGCGACGCTCAAGGGTGACGCCGCGACGAGATACAGCGAATCACTCGCCGCCAACTGCTTGTACTCACGCTAGAACCCGACCTGCAGCATGTCGCTGCAGGTCACTTAACCCGGCCCCGACAGGCCACAGCAAGGAATGACAGAAAATGGCAAATCTGACAGCAGCACACGTCGATCTCGACCAAGGCACGAACGACGATGACCGCAAGTTCGGTTACGTCTTCGGCGATGAAGGTGGATTCTTTTTTACTCACATGCCCACCCTGCAGGAGACGCTGGATTCCATTGAGGTCGATGAAGTTGATGGGGATGGCGGATTGACCAGCGAAGAGGTTGTGGAATTCCTGAGGACTTACCTGCCCGGCAAGATTCGCTTCCGCGGTGAAGAGTCTGACGAGTAATTGCCAGACCAGCGGGCGGGGGACATTCACCCCGCCTTTTTTGTCTCACGTCCTCACTGGAATCGATTATGCAAAACGCCTGCGAATTTCTCGCTGATGTCGGCTATGAGTTTCTGCTCTCTCGCTGTGAGCAGGGCCGGATTGTCCAAGATTTGATTGACGCGAAGGTCACCCCCTGGCCCAATCGATCCGGCTGCAAGTGGATCATCCCGATCACATGGCCAGACCGCGTGCCTGGGCTGGTCACATGGACGGGCCAAATGACACTGCCAAAAATCATCAATGGGATGATTGATGCGCTGAAAAAAGCCAAGGATGTCGAGGACATCCGGGCATTCCAAGCCCCTATGACTGGGGCCACTGGCTTCGATTTGCGGACAGCGATTGAGCCGCTGGACGCCGGATTCTCATTGGACAAACTGGGCATGCCCATCATGCGGCGAGTCGGCTTGGAGCTGCTGGGGATCATCGGACTGCAGACCTTGCCGCTGGTATCCCTCGGTGGCCGCAAGGCGGGTGTGATCTATCGAGGCAAGATGTATCAATTCCCTGTGTTGCCTCGCTCTGGCGGGTATTACCACAAATGGGGGAACGTCACCGAGATGGAGATCGAGGAGTACATTCCTCCCGGGCTGATTGACGAGGACGAAATCGAGCCAGTTGCCGAAAGTGTCGGCTGACAGATTCCCACCACCAAACACCTTGCTCCCGCGAGGCCGCGTCTGAGGTCTCTTGTTGAGACTGAGGGCAAGGCTTGTCGGAGCTGGCCTCGCGGGCGGGTGTTTGTGGGAATGAATGAGGGAGCAGGCCATGCCGCGAAAACGGATCCCCCTGGAGCCTCGGGCCTGTGAGTATTGCGGGACGGTCTACATGCCGGATCGCGTCACCGCTCGCTGGTGTCAATCAGGATGCTATGCCCGCTGGCTCATCGAGACCCGCAAGGCAGAGCGGGCTGCACGTCGCATCGTCTATGAGATGGTCTGCCCGATCTGTGACATTAAATTCCAGACCAGTCATCACGCGAAAAAATTCTGCTCAGAAAAGTGCCAGGCCCGCGACTCGTCACAACGGCAGATCCAGAGGCTGAAGATTGATCGGGAGACAGCCAGACGCTACCGGAGGGCACACATCGAGAGGCTGCGATCCACGCCCGAAGGCCGGGCGAAGATCAAGCGATGGAACGACCAGAAAAACGCCCGCGTCTCAGCAGAGCGACGCCAACGACGCCTTGATCGCGATAAGGAATGAAGCATGCCCGCAAAACGCTCGATCACACTCCCCGATGAAATTGATGCCAAGGCCCGGAAAATGGCCTCAGAACGCGAATTGAGCTTGTCCGGGCTGATTTGCTCGCTGATCGTCGCTGAAGAGGGACGCAAACGGGCAGGCAGGCCCAAGGCTGAGCTGCCAGTTGATGAGATCGTGGCTCAGCGGCAGGCGGGCAAGACCCTCCAGTCGCTCGCTGATGCTTACGGAGTCAACGTCGGCACCATTCACCGGCTGATTGCTCGGCAAGCCAGTCTCTAATGCCGGTCCTCAATCTCCTGCAGGCCACGTTCGATCAGTTCGAGGGCCAGGCTGCGGATCGATGGGGTGCGGCCGGATTGCTTTCGCTGATCAGCGATCAGCTGCAGACGCCTTGAGAGTTGGGCTGTCGTCGGCACTCGGAGAAACTTTTGGCCGCTGCGTTCTGCCATTGTCTTTTGTCCTTGACGAGTGGGAGGTGCCGACTTCCAATCGGCCTTCGTCCAAGGATGGACTGTTGTCGCTCTGGGGAGAGCCGCGATCGTCGGGTGTCAGGATGATGCCCGGCGATCATTTTACTTCAGCCCAGGGAAACTTCCACAGGCTCTTCAGCCTGCAGGTGAGTTCGGGCAATCAATCGACCGCGACGCAAGAGGCGACTGACTCGACCTCGATGGGTCTTGAGCACTCTTGCGATCTGGTCGAGGCTCAGGTTGCCGAGCAGCCTCAACATCAAGGCTGAGATGGCTCGAATGTTGTGCGGTGAATCACGGTTCACCGAGATCAGATAGGTCCACAGATCGTGGTTGGGCCGGTCGAGATCGACCTTGGCCCCTCGCTTGTCTCTGACTGACATACGCCTCCATTGCGCAACAGCGACGGTTTGGGTGCAGACAACGGGCCAGTGCCCATTCTCTTTTCGTCCAACCGGATCTTGTTGCGCGAGGTGTTTATGTCATCCGACGATGTTTTGCCGATCGATCCCGTGATTTCTGATGAAATCGAGCTCCGACAGGCCCTCAAGGAGCTGCAGCAGCTCGACGTGGCCATGCGGAAGCGAGCGGCCTCGCTCGACCGCGAAGTGCGGGCGATCTATGAGCGGGCAGGCCAGCACCTGGTCAACGTGTTGGGTCAATCGATCCCGGCTGATGTGCGGGCCAAGTCACTGCAGGAAGCGATCATCAACTTCGCCAATGACTATCGCGAAGAACTGCTCAAGGGCCGCGACAAAAAGTCGATCGAATATCCCGAAGGGACCCTCGCCTGGCGAACTGTGCCCGCGACGATCGCGGCCAGTGAAGGGGTCAAGCCAGACGACATCATTGAGCGGGCCGACAAGGTCGCACCCTGGACGATCATCGTCAGGAAGGTGCTGGAGAAAGTGAAGCTCTTTGGCGTTGGTTTCTTCGAGATGTTCGACGTCGTTTACAAGCCCTCGATGGCCAACATCAAGAAAGCCTGGCAGGCCAAGCGGCTGAAGCCAGCCGACCTGAAGAAGCTGGGTTTGGAAGTTGTGCCGGAACGCGAATCGGCTTTCTTCAAGCTGCCCGAAGTCTCGCTGGATTAAGCGAGCGAAAACCGGCCGCCGGGAGGTGTCTCCCTAACTCATTGTTACGTGTCCAAGTGCGCTTTT